>JAFYVL010000004.1 GCA_017549125.1 Oscillospiraceae bacterium
CGTCAAAACACAGGTTTTGATGATTGGCGGTTCGTTTTGCACCGCAAGTATTTCGATGCGTCATTGCGAGCCAGTGCGCACACTGGCGTGGCAATCCGTTCTCCTAAAAAGCTTGCTACGCAAGGTGTTTTGACTTACTTCACAACTCGATCCTGTTGCGGTGCCCGGCAGAATGTATGCCCGACGGAGCGGACACACATTCTGCCGACCGCTGCCACTCGCTCAGGTCGCTTTATCCGCCACTGGCGGCGCTCCCATCGCTCCCCACTCGAGTATCCACATACACTTCGGGTTCGAGTTGCTTGTCTTGACGACTTTATTGACCTCTGCCAGTCTGTCAAAAAAGAGTTTTTTGACAGACTGGAAATCGCTGTCTCAGTTTTGAGACAGCGATTTTGTTTTGTCATGGTTTCACACCCAAAAGGCTTTCTACTTCCGCCTGGTGAGCGCTGTAATATTCATTGGCTTCGTGGACACCGTCGCCCACGATTCCCATGGTGCGGTCATAGGCATCCTGGCACTTGGACAGGATAGAATTGCTCAATCCCATCAAAGACTGCCAATCTTCTACCGTATCGTCCATGTACAGGATCTGGAACTTGCGAACACCGCCTTCATCATAGCGATGTACCCAGGTAGGAATGATCCGGGTGCGTTCCACCAGCACCGTGCCGTCGGAATACTTGGCAAAGGTGAAGGTAAAGAGCATACCGTCCTCGGTGTTCACAGGGTGCTTTGCGGTCTGATACAGATTGGACAGGGCATTACCGGTGGAGTATAAACACAGGGTCTTTTGAGTTTCGTCCTCCTCGTTGGTCAGAAGAACCACAGGCTGGGGTACATGGGCATGGTTGCCCACGATCACATCGATGCCCAGATTGCAAAGCTGTTGGGCCATTTTGCGCTGGGTAGCATTCTCTGTGGTGCGGTACTCATCACCCCAATGGATGTAGAGCACAATGGCTTCTGCGCCTTCGGCATACATATCATCCATTTCACCGGACAGCTTCTCGTAGAATTCGTCCAGACGGTCATAATGGAAGGTGTTGATCAGCTGACTGTTTTCTGCAGACAGGGGAATGCCGTTGAGGGAAACAGCGCCGTTGGCCTTGACGCCGGTGTTGTAGGTGTAGTTGATCATGCCAATGCGAATGCCGTTGACATCCACCACCGCGTAATTCTTGTGCTCCAAGCTGGGTCGTGTACCAATATGGGGCAGACCCACCTGGGCAACAACCTCCTGGGTGCGGCTAAAGCCTGTAGCTTTGGTGTCATAGGAGTGATTGTTGGCGGTGAGCAGCATATCAAAACCTGCATTTTTCAAAGCTTGTGCCATGGCATCGGGACAGTTGAAACAGGGATAGCCGCTATAGGCATAGCCGTTGTCATCACCGCAGAGGGTGGTTTCCAGATTGGCAACTGCGTAATCCACAGAGGACACGCATTGCCTGAAATGGTCGAAAGCGTAATTGTAGTCGTATTCTCCGGTGGAGCTGTTGTAGCCGCTCTTGTAAACCAGCTCATGGGGGAGCATATCACCGGTTGCGCCGACTGTGGCGGTGGCCACTTTGGTGATAGGGGGCTCGGTGGGTTCGGTAGTAGGCTCGGTGGGGGCTTCCGTAGTGACCAAGGTGGGCTCGGTCTCTACTGTGGGATGGGCGTCGTGGGCTGTTTGGGGCAGATCATCGCCCATGCTTACAGCCACAATACCCAAACCAATCAGTGCCACGATCAGAATACCGATGAGAATGATTAAGGGCTTGTTATTACCGGACATAATTACCTCCGATGACGGAACGTATGGCTTCGTTATTCCACACCCAGCATGGATTCCACCGTTGCTTGGTTAGAACTAAAATATTCGTTGGCTTCTTCGATGCCCTCGCCCACAATACCCATGGTGCGGTTGTAGGACTTCTGACATTTTTCCAAAGTGGAAGCCACCAGATCCATCTGTGCCTGCCAATTATCCACCGTGTCGTCCAGACACAGGATCTGGTACTTGGTGGTGCCGCCCTGGGTGTAACGATTTACCCAGGTGGGGATCACACGGGCGCTCTCGATCAAAACCGTGCCGTCGGAATACTTGGCAAAGGTGAAGTTGAAGAACATACCGTCCTCTACATAGTAATTGCTGTGGGACGCGTAGCTCTGGTTGGAAACTGCGTTGCCGGTGGAGTAGACGCATAGGGTCTTTTTACTGCTGTCGTTTTGGCTGGTCAGCAGTTCCACAGGCTGTACCACATGGGGATGGTTACCCACGATCACGTCCACGCCCATGTTGCAAACCTGCTGGGCAATGGCATTCTGGGTGCTGTTTTCTCTGGTTTGATACTCGTCGCCCCAATGGATGTACAGGACGATGGCCTCTGCGCCTTCGTTGCGCATGGCCTGGATCTCACCCTCTAATTTTTTATAGAAACCACTTAGGTTGTCCTTGCTGAAATTGTTGATTAGCTGGGAATTGTCCACGGACAGATTGATGCCGTTCAGGGCAATTGCACCATTGGAGCTGATATTGGTATTATAGGTGTAGTTGATCATACCCACTCGGATGCCATTAATATCCACCACCAGGTAGTTTTTATCCTCCAAAGAAGGACGTGTACCGATGTGGGGCAGACCCTTTTCCTCGATGACCTGCTGTGTCCGGTGGAAACCGGTGTTGCCGGTATCGTAGGTGTGGTTGTTGGCGGTGAGCAGCATATCAAAACCGGCATTCTTCAAAGCATCCACAATGTCATCGGGACAGTTAAAGGTGGGATAGCCGGAGTAGGAATAGCCGTTGGTGGTGCTGGAGAGGGTAGTCTCCAGATTGGCAACCGCAAAGTCCACACTGCTGTAATAATCATCTGCGTAGGTGAAAATATAGTCAAAATTATAGCTGCTGCCACTCTGACCGCTGGTGATCACGGGCTTGTGCATGAGCACGTCACCGGTAGCGCCGATGGTGGCGGTGGAAACCTTGGTCACAGGGGGTTCGGTGGGCGCTTCCGTGGGAGGCTCGGTGGGTGCTTCTGTGGAAGGTTCTGTGGCTTCCGTGATGGGGGTGGTGGGGATGGTGGCATCCTGCTGGGTCTTGGGCAGATCTTCGCCCATACTCACAGCCACCGCAGCCAAACCGATCAATGCGACCACCATAATGCCGATGAGCAGCAACAGGGGCTTATTCTGATTCTTTTGTCTACGACGCATATGCATTCCTCCTTAGCGCAATGTGCCTTTGTTCTTGGAAACACGAATATCCTCGCCCAGGAAGATCACCCGGCGGAAATTGCCACGCAGCCGGGACAGAATGGGGGCGGAATATCGGCTTTGCAGGGCATCGTTACCCAAATTGGTGGAGATAATGGTAGCTTTGTCCGCCAGCAGACGATCATTGATCAAAGCATACAGGGCGGCGGTAACAAACTGACCGCTCAGTTCTGTACCCAGATCGTCAATAATCAGCAGATCACAGCTATTGTACTTCTGGCATTGTTCATCGGCCTGGACTTTTTCCTCGGGGTTATTGGAAAAACGAGCTTTTTCCAGCCAGCCAAACAGGGTGGGCGCACTCTCGTAGGCCACAGAATAGCCACGGTCGGTCACCTCTGCGGCAATACAGGCAGACAGGAAGGTTTTGCCTAAACCGGTGTCACCGGTAAACAGCAGATTCTTCTCTGCAGGGGGAAAGTTTTCCGCATATTCCTTGCAGAATTTCAGATTCTGTGTCATGACCGCGCGGATGCTCACATTGGTGTCGGGGGCGTTATGATCTGGGTAAAAATCCAGACGGAAATCCGCAAAACGATTCTGACCGCAGCTGAGCAGGCTCACTTCTTTCTTCTGCTCCTGGCGGCAGATCTCCTCTAAGCAATGGCACATGGTGCTGCCAATATAGCCGGAGCCACCGCAGTTGTCGCACAGCTGATCCTGCTCAAAATAACCAGGGCCGAAATGGGTATCGGCTAAGGCCTTGCGCTCCTGCTGTAAAGCCATGTTGGCCTGCTTTGCCTTCTCCATAATGGCATGGGCTTCGTCACCCTTGGCAAAGGCGGCCTGGGCAGCCAGTACCATGGTGCGGCGCAGCTGTCCGTCGATCTCCTTCAAACGGGGGATCTGGTTATAAGCCTGATGCAACCGCATGGCGGCACGGGCTTGCATTTCTGTATTATTGGATTCGAGTTGCAATCTTGCGCGCTTTAACACTTCTGCGCTGTAACCCATAGTTATCCCTCCTGCATTAAGGCGGCCAATGCTGCCTTTTCGTCGTCGTCCAAGGTTCTGGCGGTGGGTGCGCTTTGCTTGCGCTGATCACCGGTGCGAATTTGCTCGGCACTCAGTAGACCCTGGGCTTGCCAACGGCTGATGATCTTGTTCATATACGCCCAGTTCAAACCGCCGGTGTTCAAACAGGTTCGCTCATAAGCCATGGTAATGGCATCGTCGCCATAACCCCATTCCAGCCATTGCTTGGCATACTTTTCTTCGCCGGGTGTGAGATTTCTGCCACGAATCTGCATGATCTCCATGATCCGTGCCAGCCGGGATTGCCGTACATTCATTCGCTGGATGTAAGCGGCGGCTTCCTCCATGGTGTCAATGCCTTGCTCTGCCCATGCGTAGGCTTCTTTCTCAATGGTACGCAAAGAGGGGAGACGTTGCTTACCCATGCGGCGAGCCCGTTCCTTGCAATAGCAAACCAGCACGCAGATCACCTCTGCGCTCATACCCAGATATCGCACAAAGCCCAGCAGGATCTTCAGTTCCTCGGTGGCCAATGCCTTGCCCAGTAACCGCTCGATCTCATCCCGTAAGGCCTTGAAATCCAGATCCGCATGCATGGCGGTGGTTACATCGGTTTCGGTGTATCTGGGACGTTCCCCGGCGAGAATGGGACGGGGATTGTTCTGGGGCCATAATCCCAGCTGCCGCAAAGTGGCGGTGGCCATGGTCAGTCTGGATTCATTTAAATTCAGAGCAGAAGCGGCTTGATCCGGATGGTTGCCGCTGCGAATATACAGATACAGAAGGACAGCGTCACCGCTGGCGGCGCATAGCAATTTATGTACATCTGCCTGTTCAATTTGTAATTGGGTTGCGTTCATCAGCCGCGCTCCCTTCATAATTTGTCAGTAACTGCAATTATATCACAAAATCCCCCAGGATACAAGCCCTCATACAATATAAATACCATATACGTCGCTAAAGCCTCCCCTGTAGGGGAGGTGGCACGGCTTAAGCCGTGACGGAGGGGTGTGCGGTATTTTAATTGAATGATAAAAATCCTGAATGCTTTCGCATTCAGGATTTTTGGTGACTCGTACAGGATCGTTAGCATTTTCTTCCGCTTAGGGCGAAAGAAAATTAAGGAGTTGCCGCCGTCGAGACCAGCGGCAAACGGCGCTCATCCGCGCCGTATTTGATTCTTCGATTCCAATACGGGCAAAAAAATAACACCATCCAAAAGGATGGTGTTATTTTTTGGTGACCCGTACGGGAATCGAACCCATGTTACCGCCGTGAAAGGGCGGTGTCTTAACCGCTTGACCAACGGGCCTGGTAGCGGTAATCTGATTCGAACAGATGACATACCGGGTATGAACCGGCTACTCTACCAACTGAGTTATACCGCCATATTGGTCAATTTGTTTCGCAACACACGAAACAGCTTCGTTATTATAGCGAAGGTCATAGGATTTGTCAAGAGAAAAGTTAGTAATTTTTAGAATTTTTTCGATTTGGGGAAAACTGTTGAAAAAGTCCTGTGTTTATGTTATTATAATAAGAACGAAATTATGCCCTGAAAAATATAGAAAAGGAGCATTGAATATGAAAAAATTCATCAATCGCAGTATGGCATGGCTGCTGACTTTGGTCATGTGCCTGAGCCTGCTGTCCGGCATTCAGCTGCCCGAAGCAGAGGCGGCGACGACCTATGTAGCCAACTGGGGCGTTCGCGGCGAAGTGGCTACGTCCATGTCCAGCGCAGCTGTTGCGTTTTATGAGGAAGCCGGTGTGACCTATAGCGGTCTTTCAGGTCTGACAGGTGCTTCTGCTGTGGAGTCTGTGCCGAATAGTGCGCTGTTTAAGCAGCTGCAGCTGATCATGAAGACCTATCATACTCATGAGACCGACTACGACGAAACCAAGAATTTATATCAGTATACCGATTGCCAGGAAGGGGATACCCAATATATCACCTGTATTTGGTGTGGTGTGCAGTATGATGGTGCATGGCCTTACGGTGGAGATCCTTGGAACAGAGAGCACACCTGGCCCAAGAGTAAATCCTTAGATGGCAATGATCCGGATTGCGATCAGGTGGACGAAGAGGATATTATGCTTCTGCGGCCTGCTTGCCGGGGTGAAAACTCCAGCCATAGTAATAAGGCCTATGGCAGTGCTACAACAGACACCTATTTCTACCCCAATATTGATAAAGGCTACGGACAGGATTCCCGTGGTGATATTGCCCGCACCATGCTCTATGTGTATGTGCGCTATGGTAACAGCACCTATATGTGGGGCGAGAGTGGTGTTATCCATAGCAAGGAATTGCTGCTGCAATGGATGCGTGAAGATCCGGTAGATACTTGGGAAATGGGCCGTAACGACTCCGTTGAATCCATTACCGGCACTCGCAACATCTTTGTTGACTATCCGGAACTGGGCTTTAAGCTGTTTAATGCAACCATTCCTTCCGGTTATCAGACACCCTCCGGTGGTCAGGATAGCGGCATTGGCAGTACTGTGACCGTGAAATTCTCGGAAAATGGTGCAGTAACCGGCAATATGTCTCTGAATGCAGGCTCTGCATTTACCTTCCCGGCTGCCAATAGGACCGCACCCACCGGCTATAGCTTCCTGGGTTGGGTAGCCGGAACGGTCAATGAGACCACCGTGCGTCCTGAAAACATTTATGCACCCGGTGATTCTGCCCTGGCAAGCAGCCGGACCTATTGTGCGCTTTATACCCGGGTGGATGCTACCCAGATCGGCAGCGATTATGTACCCCATACCGGTGCGATTACCGAAGGCGACTACATGTTTATTGCCGGTGACGGTGCCATGTCCACGGCGGCCAACGGCTCAGCAAAGCGTCGGGATGTGATCCCGGTAACCATTACCAACAATACGATATATAGTCCGGACAGTGCATTGATCTGGCATATTGCCCCTACCAACGACGGCTACTATACCTTCTATAATAAAACGGCAAAGCAGTATGTGGCTGCCAACGGCACAGCCAACCAGCTGATTATGCAATCCTCTGTGGATGACTATGCCAAATGGAGCATTTCCAATGGCGTGATCACCAACAAGGGCAACCAGGCAAAGAGTGTGAATCATACCCTCCGGAGAAATGGCAACTACGGCTTTGCCTGCTATTCTACCAGCTATGGCACACAACCGGTGCTGTATAAAGCTGCCGTTGGCGCAGTAATCTATACAACCACCGTAGCCGGCGCAGTGTGTCAACATACCAATGTTTACACATCCGGAGAAATCGCAGCAACCTGTACCAGTGCCGGCTATACGGCGGGCGTATATTGTAGCGATTGCGGAAGCCTCATCAGCGGCAATGAACAGATCCCTGCTTTGGGCCACCGCTATACTTCTGTAGAGACCAAGCCTACCACAACCCAGCAGGGCTATACAACGCATACCTGTACCAGATGCGGTCACAGCTATGTAGATAGCTATACCGAGGCATTGGGCGAGACGTTCTACGTATCCTTCAGTGTACCTTACGGTGTGCAAGCTGTTGAGACCATGGCATGTGACAAAAACGGCATTACGCTTCCCACTGCCGATGCCCCTGCCGGTTATACCTTCCTGGGCTGGAGTACCACCGCTGTGGACGATACCGAATCCAAGCCCGTTCCTTTGACCGGCACTTACACCGCAAATACAGACATTACGCTCTATGCGCTGTACAGTTATACGGAAGGCGGCACCGGTGCTGCAGAATATGTACTTACTGATATCTCTCAAATTGGTGCTGAGGATGTATTCGTCATTACCATGCAATATAACAGCACCATCTACGCCTTGGACAACAGTGCCGCTTCCAAAAATCCCAAAGCGCCTACGGTTACGGCCTCCAACGGCAAGCTGACCACCAAACCCGGCGACGAACTGCTGTGGAATCTGGGCGGCTCTCAGAACGCATGGATCTTCTATCCCAATGGCACAACTGCCCGTTGGCTGGCGATTTCCAACACCAATGCCGGCATCAGCGTGGGTACAGGTTCTGCAAAGACCTTCAGCGTTTCCGGTAATTACCTGTATTACAGCGGCTATAACCGTTATCTGGGTGTTTATCGCACCAACCTCGAGTGGAGAAGCTACAACAACACCACAAACAATATTGCCAATCAGACGCTGGGCTTCTATGTAAAGACCCAGCCCGGTACTACCTACTATACCACCATGACCTCCACCGAACCTGCCGTGGAGCTGACCCATATTTCCTTAGATCCTAACAACGATGCGCTGGGCTATAAGGCAGATGCCAAGAACCTGCCTGAGGGCGCAAAGGTGCAGATCAGCCTGTGGGTCACCGAGGATATTGTGGTGACCAAGGATGCCACCTCTCTGCGTTTGAAGAACATCCTGGCCAACAACGGCGGCGAGATGACCATCTATGCCAAGGCTACTATCGTGGATGCCGAGGGCGAAGTGATTACTGAGTCCGCTGTGGCTGAGACCTCCATGAAGGATACCATCATTGCTGTCAATGCGATCGGCAATCAGCTGAATGATGATCAGGCATTGGCTGTATTTGCTTACTATGAGCAGTACCAGGCAATCATGGATGCATGGCTTGGCGATAACAACGACATTCAGCACTGGGGTTAATTCCGCTGGTTTGATCCTTTGATTGTATGTAAATAGTAAATCTTTTCGTAAGAAATGGAGATAGAATTTATGAAACAGTTAGCAAAACGCAGTTTATCCCTGCTGCTGGCTCTGGTGATGTGCCTGAGTGTATTGACTTGCATTCAGCCGCCCCAGGCAGAAGCAGCCAGTTATACCTATAACTGGGGCACTCGTGAAGATGTGGCAGACCAGGCAGATTTCACTCGCTCTACCGCAGAGGAGTGGTATGCCAAACAGAACACCTCTTATGAAGAGTTGTCCCAGCTGTCTGGCTCTGCAAATACCTCTTCCGTGACCTCCAGCGCTTTGTATCAGAAGCTGAGAAAGCTGATGCAGGGCGCAGTGACGGACACCACCAGCTATGAGGATATCAAGACCTTGTGTAAGTATACCGACTGCCAGAACGGCGGCGGCAAGATTTCCTCTTTCTATTCCGGCAGGGAGATCGGTCCTTCCTGGGATGGCACTTGGAACCGTGAGCATACCTGGCCCAACAGTAAGGGCGATGCCAACGGCAGCGGTGAAAATGATATTTTCATGCTCCGTCCTACCCATACCTCTGAAAACTCCAGCCGTGGCAATACCGCCTACGGCAAAAGCGGCAGCTACTATAACCCCAATAGCGAATCCGGCGGTAAGTATGACCTCCGTGGTGACGTAGCCCGTATTGTGCTGTTTGTGTATGTACGCTGGCAGAATTACAACAGTTCTGCAGCCGTTCTGTATGGCAACAGCGGTGTTATTGAGAGCCGTGCTGTTTTGCTGGAGTGGATGGAAGCAGACCCTGTTGATACCTGGGAGTTGGGTCGTAACGACTCCTGCCAGTCCATCACTGGTACTCGTAACGTATTTGTCGACTATCCCGAACTGGCATTCTTAATGCTGGGCGCAGATGTGCCGGATAACTACACCTCTCCCTCTGGTATTGGCGGTACTCCGGCATTTAGTATCACCGCAAAGTCCAACAACACCAGCTACGGTACGGTCTCCCTGTCCGGTAAGACCATCACCGCTACCCCCAAGACCGGTTACTATGCATCCGGCTACACCGTTACCAGCGGTCAGGCAACCGTTACCCAGGAGGGCAATACCTTCCGTGTAACCCCCACAACTGATTGTACCATTACCATCAACTTTGCCGCCAAGACCGCAGTAAAGCTGAGCTTTATGGAAAACGGTGTGACCGCACAGACTATCAGTTCCTACGGTGGCGATGCTGTGACTCTGCCTTCCAATAAGAACGCAGTGGCAGAAGGTTATACCTTCATCGGCTGGACGGATCGGCCGCTGTCTGATACCACCACCAAGCCTACCATTTACAACCCCGGCGCATCCGTCACCGCAGCCAATAAGACCTACTATGCTCTCTATACCTACTCCGTAGGCGGCACCGGTGTTACCGAATGGACTGCCAAGGATATTACCCAAATCAAGTCCGGTGATGTTTTTGTGATTACCATGTCTGCTGGCGGCACGGTGTATGCTTTGCCCAATGCCACTGTCACCAAAGGTCCCACAGCTCAGAAAGTGACCGTATCCAATGGTAAGCTAACAGCCGAACCCAGTGCAAATCTGCTCTGGAATTTGGGAGGTAGCGGAAATGCTTTGGAGTTTTACCCCAATGATACTACCAGTCAGTGGCTGAACTGTAACAACGATAATAACGGTGTTAGTGTCGGAACCGGAACCAATAAGACATTCAAGATTAACTCCGGCTACCTGTTTAATAACGGCACCAACCGCTATGTTGGTGTATATGTTACAAATCCCGATTGGCGTTGCTATACGACCAACGGCGGTAACATCGCAAATCAGACCCTGGGCTTCTATGTGAGGTCCGAGAGTGGTACTTTGTACTACACCACCTCCACCTATGTCTGCAAGCATGAGGATACCGGCACAGGCGGCGCAAAGGATGCCACCTGTACGGAAAGCGGCTTCACCGAAGGTCTGTATTGTAACGATTGCGATAGCTTTATCAGCGGCCATGAAGAGATTCCTGCCCTGGGTCATAGCTGGGGCGCATGGGTAGAAACTACCAAGCCTACGTGTACCGCTGCCGGTGTGCAAACCGCTACCTGTACCCGTTGCTCTGAGAAGAAGACCCAATCTGTAGCCGCCACCGGTCACAGTTATTCTTCCGTTGTGACCAAGCCTACCGAAACCGAGCAGGGCTATACCACCCATACTTGTACTGTTTGCGGCTATAGCTATAAAGATAGCTATGTGGATGCGCTGGGCGGTACATTCTATGTATCTTTTGAAGTGCCCGATGGCGTAGCTGCTGTGGAAACCATGGTATGTAACAAAAACGGCATTACCTTGCCCACCGCCAATACCCTGGAGGGCTATAGCTTCTTGGGCTGGACAACCGCTCCTGTGGAAGATACCGAATCCAAGCCCACCGTGCTGACCGGCAGCTATAACACAATCCAAAATGTGACCCTGTATGCCCTGTATAGCTACGCTGTAGGCGGTAGCGGCAACAGCGACGAGTATACCCTGCATAGCGGTGAACTCACCGAGGGTGACTATGTGATCTACTATAAGACCGATGCTCTGGTGGCAACTACCACCGATAACGGTCGTCTGTCTGCAACGGCTGTGACCGTTTCCAACGATACGATCACCAAGCCGGATGCATCCATTGTTTGGCATATTACCCCCATTGGTGATGGCTACTACACCATTTACAATGAGACAAAGGGTGTGTATGCAGCTGGTACCGGCACCAAGAACAAGGCTGGCTTGCTCGCCGAGGTGACGGATTTTGCTAAGTGGACCTTGTCTGGTGATTCTACCTATGAATTTACCAATGTGGGCAATAAGGCCAACGGTGTCAATGCGTTGCTCCGCTGGAATTCCACTTCCATTGGCTGGGCTTGCTACTCCGGCTCTACCGGTGGCGCAGTAAGCCTGTATAAGGCTTCTTCTGGCACTACCTACTATACCACCATGACCTCCACCGAACCTGCCGTGGAGCTGACCCATATTTCTCTGGATCCCAAGAATGATGCTCTGGGCTATAAGGCAGTTGCCAAGAACCTGCCTGAGGGCGCAAAGGTGCAGATCAGCCTGTGGGTCAGCGAGGATATCGTGGTGACTAAGGATGCTACCACCCTGCGCCTGAAGAATATCATGCAGTATAACGGCGGCGAGATGACCATCTATGCCAAGGCTACTATCGTGGATGCCGAGGGCGAAGTGATTGCTGAGTCCGCTGTGGCTGAGACCTCCATGAAGGAAATTATTGTATATCTCAATGCCAATGGTAATCAGTTGGATGATGATCAGCAGGGTGCAGTGTATAATTACTACATGCAATACGCTGAAATTATGTCTTCCTGGCTGGATAATAATGATATTGAACAATGGGTTTGATCCCCATTCATAAGTCCAAAAATGCCGCCCGTTGGCCGGCGCGCCACAGTGATAAATCGCCTATAAAAGGCATTTATCCGCACCAATCTGCGTTAAAAATGCTCGCAATCCACAAAGGATTCCTGCGCTTTTTGCCTTGATTGGCACGAATCTCTGCCTTTTATAGGTGCTACGCAGTTTTGAAGTGGCAATCTTTTTGCAAGATAAACAACAAAATTCCCGGAATGCTGACGCATTTCGGGAATTTTTTGTGCTATATTGCGAAAAAAGAGCCGTTCAAAACCGGTTTATCACTATGGTGCACCGGCCTTGGTTAGGGGAATCTTTTGTTGCTTTTTGGGCAAAAGCAACTTTATAAAAACAATATCAGCGGCTTGGGTATTAGATCCGGGTTCCGTACAACCTTTCTCGCCTACCGAAACAACCAATATTCGTTTTTAGTATCTTCGCCAAACCTACACTGTAGCTTCCAGCTTGGCAACAGAGAAGTTTCCGTAGAAGTCGATTGCTTCTACAGTTACGGTGTATTCACTGCACGCAGGTAATTCATCCACGGTAATCTCGTAGGAGGCCTTTTGATCCTGAGCAGCCCAGAAATGAGATGCCCACAAAAGGGTTTTCAAGGTTTCACCGGTAGTAGTGTCCATCACACAGATGCGGTAGCCTTCTGTTGTATAGAACTGCTCTGTATCGCTGAACGTAAGCTTCATGGAAATAGCAGAACCGGTTTTGATCAATTCTGCTGTCAGTTCATCCTCTGCGCTCCAGGTGAGAGTGGGTGCAGTTCGGTCAGATAGCTCATAGAGAAACTTTTCGTTCTGATTTTCAGCGGTAATGCCGTAGGGCACAGTATAGCTTAAATGGGAATAGGCAGTTTCCGTTGCCATATTGAACACTGTGGCTGTAAAGCTTTCCTCGCCGTAACGCACATCCCAAACCAGGTGGGTCTTGCCGTGAAGAGCCTGACCCACAGGATCTGCACTTGTATAGCGGCGGTTTTCGATATTGGCATAATCCAAAGCTTCGCCCTTTGCATCAAATTCAATATCCACATACTTACCGGTGGTATGCATACCCGTATTGATGGTGGTCCATTGATCCTGGGCAAAGCTTCTTTCGTGGAGGGAAGAGAAATGGGTATGAGAAGTTATATTCACCAAATGGGGGTACTTCTCCATCACTGCTCTCATACCAGTCACTACCGGGATTTCGGGCATACCATAGGATGCGCCGCCGTAGGTTTCACCCCAGGGATGATGGGATAGCAGATACACAGGCTCACCGGGATTTTCTTTGGTTGCTTGGGCGATCAGGCTATCGATCAGGGCAATATCCTCTGTGTGATAGCCGCCAATACCTGCACAGTATACCACCTGATTGCCACTCATATAAACCCTTTTGTCAGAGGGGGCTGCCACAACATAGCTGATGCCATTTACCTCTGTCAGATAGATACTTCCCTGGTCTGCGGTAAAGTCAGACCACTTTGTAGCAAATGCCGCGAAACGGTCAAACTGCTCTTCATAATCCGTCTCCTCATGTGCGCAGGCATCGGTGGGATAAAACTCGTGATTTCCCATATTGAAAATAAATTTCACATTTGCCCGCTCCGGACTACCAAATACATCCCGAAATATCTTGTTTAAGGTCGCATAGTTTGCTGCATTACCCACATCCACCAAATCACCGTTGAAAATCACCAGATCCACATCATGATCCTTGGCATAGGTCAAGGTTTTTCTCAACTGATCCTGGCTGTGGGCATCAGCGGAAGAAACATGGACATCCGCCGTAATCAGAACCCGACCGGTACCAGGCTGATTTTGATTCCTGGCGGTCTCTTTTTTACACGCTGCACACAACGACATAAGCATCACCACCATCAAACAAACGGTCAATATTCTCTTCATGGAGTTCTCCTTTGCGATCTTATGATCAATCGATGCATAAAGCACCCTAACCAGGTCGGGTGAGAACCTGGGCTCGGTTAGGGGAATCTTTTATTTCTTTTGGGGCAAAAGCAACTTTATAAAAACAACATCAGCCGCTTTGGTATTTGATCCCGGTTCCGTACAACCTTTCACATCTACAAAAACAGCGGATATTTGCTTTTAACCGCGGATCTCTTTTGCGATCTTAGCGACTATCGCATTCATTTCGTCCCAATTTTTCAGCATATTAGCCGCCAGCGCCAGCTGGGTATGGCAACGAACCAGATTTTGCTCCGGATAATGGGTTCGGAAATACACGTCGCCGTTAATGTAGTCTGCCAGGAAGCGGATACCCACCTCCAAGGTCATGATCAATGCGCCGTAGGGCAGAACCTCCACCTCTTTATCTGTCAAGGCAGTAGCGGCGGTCAAGAAGCCCCTGGTGTATGCTTCAAAGCGCTCCATATCCAGTTTCATATTCTCCGGATTGGGATCGCCCTCCTGGGTGGTTGCTGCGCCAAAGCGAATGGAATCGCCAAAATCAAAGGCGCTCAAACCGGGCATGACCGTATCCAAATCGATCACGCACAGACTCTTACGGGTATTGGCATCCAGCAGAACATTGTTCAGCTTGGTATCGTTATGGGTCACACGCAAGGGCAGCTCACCTGCCTCCAGCATTCTCTGCAATGTACCGCCCTTTTCTTCCAGAGACAGCGCATACTCGATCTCCTTCTGCACCTGTGCCACACGACCCTTAGGATCAGCGGCAATGGCTTCCTTCAGCTGACGGAAGCGATCGGGGGTGTTGTGGAAATTGGGAATGGTCTCATAGAGGGTCTCTACAGGGTAGTCAGACAAGTAGCGCTGGAATGTACCGAACGCAATGGCACTTTCATAGAAATCTTCCAGGGTTTCCGGAGATTCCAGGCAAATGGCCTCTACGTAGTGATACATACGCCAGAATTCACCCTCTGCGTCCTCGTGGCAATAGCCGCCGTCCACAGTTTCCACATAACACAGAGCGGAATTGGGATCACCGGTCTTTTCCCGGAGAAAACGGGTCACACCATTGGCATTGTCCACCACCTTCACGGGGTTTTTAAACACATACTTGTTGATTCTCTGCAGAATGTACTTGTTGCCCGTATCGGTTTCCAGCTTCAAGGTCAGATTGATATGACCGTTGCCGTACTCAATACAGGATACAGGATTGCCGATAATCTGAAAACTTTTTACTTGTACAGGAATATTCATGGGAATCTCCTCCATTACTTATTTCTTGTTTGAATCAGCATTTCAAGGCCTCGCATGGTTAACTCCACACGCTGTTCTCTTTGCCAATTCAACAAAATGATTTCGGGGGTCAGTTTTTCTCTCAACTGGGCAAAAACCTCATCAATGCTCCGTTCCTGACCCAGGGCAAATACCTCGGGCAAAACCTGCACCAAATCCGTGTCCATTTTCATGTTGTAGTCATATTTCCGGGTAAAGCCCTTATTGAATGCAATAGCCTCCGGGGTGGTGAATTGGTCGGTACAAATTCCATCCACCAACTTACAGCAATTCTGACAGGGGTCATCTGCGCCGGTTGTAAAGCTGACGCTGTCGATCTTACCGGCTGCAATCAATGTGCCAATATAGCCGTAATTACTGCCGCTGGCCATAACGGGATTTATCTCACCGTTATATGCCGCCATTTCATAGATATAATCCAAAAAATGATGGGGTTTCACTGTAATATGCATAAAACAATTCTCCAAGCTTCTAAATTATGTAAAATTAGAATATAGATTTTTTCAGCATCATTTTTTTAAGAGTTTATTATACGATCCTTAAATCAGTTCTGCCACATCCTTGGGCTCTCTGAGAATCCACTTGCCGTTGGTAAAGTCGGGGATGTCGATGGGCATACCGCCATTGGCGATGGATGCCTCACTCAAGCAGGTAATGACCATCCAGGCAGCAGCATCGTACACGTCGATGGGCATTTCCTCACCGGACAGAGCCGCGCCGAAGAAGGCCTGCAGAGTCAAGGTGTCCATGCCACCGTGACCGGCCTCGATCTGCTCCTGGGTGATGTTTCTCCATACCGCAGGAAGATTCTGCTCGTAAATTTCCTTGTTGTTGCCGGTGTATTCCTTCATCTCCAACTCATGGTTAAACTCCATATCGTCGGTCAGCACCACCTGGTCCGGTACAGAGAACAGACCCTTGGTGCCGCTGATGGTAAACTCACGGCTATAGGCTCTGGGCAAGCTGGTATCCAGCTTCAAAGAAATCAAGCTGCCGTCCGCACACATAATGTTGGTGCAGACCACGTCGCCCTGGGCAAAATGCTTATCCTGCAGGAACTCGAATTCTTCCTTACCCTGGACAAAGGCACTAAGACCTCTGGCCTTGGATGCCATAGAGGTCAGCTTCAGCATCCGGTTACCGCGGTTGATATTCAGCAGCTTTGCAATAGGGCCTAAGTTATGGGTAGGATAGTTGTCGCAGTTGCGGATCAGATAGTTACGCAGACGGTAGTGACGATTCTTCACGCCGCCGCAGATCTCGCTGCGCAGATCATGGCCGTATGCGCCATGGGCATAGACCACCTCACCCAGCTTGCCCTCACGAGCCATGCGGGTGGCAACCAGCTCTTCCTTACCGAAGCAGCAATTTTCCAGGAACATGAAGGGGGTTTTGGTCTCTTCCCAGGTATGCACCAAAGACCAGCAATCCTCCACGCTATAGCCGCCGCCCACTTCCAGACCGCAGATCTTTCCGCATTTCATAGCTTCTACCGCCAGGGGTGCATGGGCTTCCCAGGACGCAGAAATGATCACGGTGTTCACATTGGCATCCTGGAACAATTCGCTGTGCTTGGTGTAGCCGGTGGGGCGCATACCACGCTTTTCTTCCACACGCTTGATGCAATCTTCCACACGGTCAGCATACTCGTCACACAGAGCAACCACCTCTACCTGGGGGAAGTTATTCAAAACGTTGGTCAACAGGCCGTTACCTCTCTGACCCAGACCCAAAAATCCTAATTTAATCTTTTCCATTTTCATTCTCCAATCAAGGTTTGAATTTCCAGCGACAAAGGCTCGCTGGTCTTTTGATAGCACTCCCGGGCATACACAGAAACAGTATAGGCTGTGCCGGGGGTTAAATCGGTTAAGTAAATGGTCACCGGCTGGTTCAAATGTTCCGGTTCGGTGTCAATATGGTAAGGTGCGGCAACTTCCACGGTGGCTACCAGCTCACCGGCGGCATCCTTAATTTCCGCATAGTAGGATTGCACTACATCGCTAAAGCCCTCCGGGGCTTCCACGGAAGCCGCAGGCACAGTAATGGCCGCAGAGGTGGCGGTCAGTTCGCTAACCTCCGGGGTTGCGCCCTCCGGGAATACAGGGGCATAGGCATTGGCTTCCCGCTTGGTATAATCGTAGGGGCGATCTTTCTTGTCCATGGCATCGAAAGTCCAGGGTACACCGATGACCTTGGCATCATCCATATTGATGGTACCAACACCGTCCACATATTCCAGCTCCAGGTCCGTGAAGCTGTAACGCTCCAAGGTCACCTGAGAACCGTCTACCACCATATAAAGGCCCTGCTGGGTCTTGTGCCGATCACCATTGATCTCCAACTGGCAGAAATCCTGCAGATGGGCATAGTGCAGTGTGCCGCAGGTCACCACCGTACATTGGGCAGCCTTCTTACTGGTAGATTGCCAAATGGCACGCTCGTCTGTAATGGGAACATGGGTATGGCCTGTAAAGACCACGCAGTTATAAGCACGCTTCAAAGCATCCTGCAAAGGGATCTCGTAGCCGCCGTAGGTTGCATAACCGCCAATGACCGTACCTTCGGTAGGCACATGCTGTGCAAAGAAGAAAGGCTTATCCGTGCTAGCTTCCTGTGCCTTTTCCAGAAGCTTCTGAACCTCTGCACCGGCCTCCTTGCTAAAATGGACGCCCACGAACTGGTAGCCCTTGATTTCCTTGATCCAAGCCTCTTCAAATTCACCCAGCTCATCGAACCATACTTCCTGCGCAACCATACCCTCGTCATGGTTGCCGTACACAAACAAAGGCTCTACGTGTTCACCGGTCAAGGGGTTGGTATTGTTGGGGAACACATCCAGCCAGATGGACTGGATATCTTCGATACCCACCAGGCTGTAGGTATCCAGCAGGTCGCCTGTGATCATAACACCATCCACACCCTTTTGCTGGAAGAAGCGCAAGGCCTTTTCAAATCGTTCCAGGGGGTTGTACACAGGAGGAGTATTGGTATGAATATCACTCAAAATACCAATGCGCAGCTCCTTGGTGGTAACTACCGATTTTTCTTCCTTCTCCTGGCCGCATCCAAACATAGAAAAAGACAATCCAGCCAGAATCATCAATGACAAGATCCAAGAAATAATACGCTTCATAATAGTCCTCTTTTATTACATAGTGGTGATTTCCAGGAATACAGCGCAAGGGTTTTGAGGACAGGTCAATTTCAGGCCGTCCTTGGTGTTTTCCAGCTGCACGGAAGTAACGGTGGGATAGGCGATTTTGGCAGTGTTCACACCCTCGGCAATGGGGACAAACAGTTCCTGCTCGCCCTTCAGATTCCATACTGCCAGATAAATCTTGTTATCATTCTTCAGACCGGCACAGACCGTCTTTTCGCCAAACTGGGTAAAGCCCATGGGGAAATAAGGCAATGCTGTCTTTTTCATTTCAGACAGGGTGTTATAATACTCCACACCCTCACGGATCAGATCCATCTGATGCTCGTTCAAATAATCCAAATGGCTGGCCAGGTGCATTCTGCCCAGGAAGCTATTGATCATATTGATCACAATACGATCATCAGATACATCCTCGCCCTTTTCGCAATCAGATGCCACCGGGTAGCTCCAAACTGCAGCCTGCTCCGGCAGAACAGCTGCCAGAATGTTGCCGGCAATATAGGGATAGAGCAGATAGTTGGTCTGGTCGGAGGTAGACACCAGGCTATAGGCAGACAGGGTCTTATAGTCCATACGCATACCACCGGAAGAGCAGCCCTCAAAGACCACATTGGGGTACTTGGCAATCATCTCCCGAATCCACTCCAAGAAGGCATTGGCGGCCTCCTCCAGGCCTGCACCGGGGCTTTCTGCGTTCCAATCTGTACCGATGCCGCAATCCTGGTTGTAGTCACACTTAATATACTCTGCGCCATAGTCCTCCACCATACGGCGGATGGTCTCGGTCATATACTCCCGAACCTTGGGGTTACGGTAGTCCAGGAACTGGCGGTTCATCACCGTCAGACGCTTGCCGTGACGCTGGAAGAAGCAATCGTCATCGTAATGCTCCAGCATCTTCTGGCATTGCATACCGATAATTTCCGGCTCGATCCACAGGCCGGGCTTCATACCCAGGCTACGGATGAAATCGGTGGTTTTCTTCACTCCCTCGGGGAATCGGGCTTTGCTTTCCAGCCAATGACCCACAAAGGGATAGACCTTGTCGCCGTCCTCTTCGTTATGCCAGCCGCAATCGATCACATAGTATTCCACACCGGTTTTGGCAACCACGGGGGCATACTTTGCGGTATTCTCTGCGGTGGGGCTGTCCCAGGACAGGTGCATATATTCATTGAAGATGGTGGGCAACTTCTCGTCAGCAGGGCTCACACCGGCAATATGACGGCGGTACTTGGTCATGTTACCGATCACATCATTTAAGTCCTTACCAAAGGAAAGGGACACGTAGGGCGTCACATAACTTTCGCCGGGCTGCAGGGTCTTGAACCAACCGCCAAAGGGATAGGTCGGGCCGCTTACGTACAGATAATATCTGTCCACCGTATCAGAAATTTCGTAGTACCAGGAGCTATTGCTCTCCACCTGGAACATGAGGAAATTACCGGTTTTCCGGTTCTCCAGAATACCCATGGGCAGCTGTTCCTTGGTAGACCAGCTACCAACATTACAGCCAACCACTCTCTGCTGAGATTCGCTCAAGCCGCCGCACAGACCCAATTCCCGGAAGTCCTTGGTCCTGGGCTGGCACTCTGCATGATGGCTCTGGAGGAAATTGGTAAAGAACATATCATCCGGCTCTTGCTTTTCGCCGAGACCCGATACGCAGAAGGCAGAAACCTCTTCCAGCACAATGGACTCTGCGGTGATATTGGTCACCTTGGTCTGAATGCGCAAGGCATTGGTATCATCATAAGCTTCAAAGGTGGTTTCCGTCCGTACATTGGGGCTTTCCTGCACTACTGTTAAGGTATTGCCGGAAACCGTATGAGATTTATAGATCAACCGTCCTGCTTCAGAGGAACGGTACATTTTCGCACCTAGATGGGAATCCTTGTTTTCACCGGCTATCTGCACCTGCACAAAACCGCTGTCCAGGCCGGTAAAACCATCCAGCTGATCCAGTTTGATCTGATTATCCGTCAGAGTATAACGCAAATTCTTAAATTGTAGCATTGCAATGTATCCTTTCCTTATTCTCAAGCCAGTTTCTGTAATGCGGCAATACCGGCAGCAGGATCGGCAGTGATGGTCTGCAAAACATCCAGCACAGCCAAACGCTTTTGCAGGAACAGCTCCGGCTCGCCACGGGTCAGTGTCATGCCCTTATACAGACCATCGTACAGAGGCTGCATCAAAACTTCGGGATCATGGTTTGTACCATTGGCAGCATTATACTGTAAGATGGCATCTTCGATCATCCACAGGTATTCGTAGTCCTCCTGTCCCTCACGGATGGATTCCAGACGGAGCGTGGAGATAGGTTCCGTACCGCCAAATTTCTTTGCTGGGTACACCAAGCTTCCATCACCCATAGCAGCGCTGAAATCTACAGCATTTTCCCACAAGTCTGCTTTTTGGCTGGAATTGTTGACACCCCAGTACAACGTACCATCGCTGTCATAATCAAACTGCATCCAGCTGAGAATACGGCTGCCGATCAGCTCATCGTCGATATGGTAGGTGGGGAACGGCGGATAAGGCGTACTGCAACCGTACCACCAAGCTTCCTCACCGCCCTGGCGGTCGGTGGAATTTTGGCGGTCATAGTAGTTCTGACGGGATTCTTCGCTGTCCCAGGAGGTCAGAATGGATGCCCAGGTCTGGACACCGCCTACGGTATCCGAACCCACCAAGTCCTCGTTATAAACCGTAGTAACCAGGCTGCGGACTTCCAGAAGGCTCTGATACAGGTCAGGATAATCCTTCAGATACTCCTCCGCAACGGCATACTTACACTCCGTCAGCACCAGGTCACAGGCACGCACCTGCTCCAGCTTTGCACCGGAGGGGGCATCGATCAGATTGCCCATGTAGAACAGGGCCTTGTTAAACAGGTCAATATCTTCCTTGCCGCTTTCACGGAGCGCCACATTTTTCTGTGCCATTTTGGTAAACAGCTCCATGAGTTTTTCTCTGGAAACGATGGGATTGCCGTTGGCATCGGTAGTCTCCGTATAGGGCAGACCGTAATTAGAAACCTTGGGATTTTCTGCGTAAGGTACCAGGAAATCCACAAAGGCATCGTAATCCTGGTAAATAGTGGGAGAAGGCAGCATGGGCATACAACGCTTTTCGATCAGCATATCATAATAAGCCTGTGCCACTTCACCGCTGTTTGTACCCTCGGCCTTAAACATATTGTCATATTCGATGCGGTAGCAGGAATGGGTATGTACCTCCTCCGGCATGGTGGCATCATAGACCATGACTTCCAGGGGGATCTCAAAGGTCTCATCGTCCAGGCGCAGAGTTACAATGCCACTATACACACCGGCTTCTGCACTTTCCGGAATCTCCACGTTGAACCACAAGCCCTGGTTATTACCGGCGGTAATGTAGTTCATTCTGGCTTTACGCATGGACTTATAAGGCACCAATGCATCCGGGTACATACCGTTACCGGCAGCGGTATTATAAGAGCCTTCCACATTTATATACCACTGGCAAAAGACCTCGATCTTACTCTTACCGATCTTTTTGCCGTCGGCATTCAATAGGTCGTCTACCTCCACCGTGAAGGTTTCCACATCATTCTTGGGTGTAATGATCAGCTGGACGGACTCCACATCTCCACGGATGCCATACATCCGCAAGGTATTGTCACGGCTTGCCATAACCTCGGTGTATTCATAGTCCTGCATGAAATTTTCCGTGTTATAGCCGTACCACAGCTTCACGGTCTCCGGCTTTTTGGGAGCTTTTTCTTCCCCACAGGCCGCCAACATGCTTATCAGCATCAGGCAAACCAAACAAACACTCAGTATCTTTTTCATATCATTTACTCATGTAGCAGTGGTCACAATACTCGTCGCCCTGCATGAGGGTATGGGTACGCTCAAACTGGATCTCGGGGTTGATGCCCTTGATCACTGCCGGATCGGTCATGCAGTACACATGGTAGCCGATGTCCGTCAGACCTGCCTTCTTACAAGCCTCGCAAACGGTGCAATGGGTGACCTTGAACTGTACCTTGTTGTCTCCTTCCCAATTTTCCTCATATTTCAGAGACTGCTTCAGAGGACCCCAGAAAAAGTCCACAAAGCTTTTTAGAGAAACATCGTCAATACAGGCTTCTACGGTCTCTCGCCAACCACGCTCGGTGCGGTTGCCGATGAAATCTGCAAACAGCTGTGCGCCCTTCTCCTCACCTTCCATCTCAATCAGATGGTTACGAAACTCCTGGAACAGACGCAGTTCATGCTCCATGGCCTCAGCACTCAAGCTGTCACCAAACAAAGTTTTTTCAATTCTGGCTTTCTTTTCTTCCGGTGTCATCATACATTTTCCTTTCTTCTCACCAAAGTTGCGCAAGCCTCCTTGCGGAAAGTGTCATAGTCATCCTGGGTTGCTAAAGAAATCTTGTGGAACGGAATCATAACCTCTCCGTGCTGGTTATAGAAGGTAGATACATCCCGGTTATGCAGAACCTTATCGTAAAGTTTCTTCGCAACGGCTCCATTATCTTGTTTCTCCAGCAACTGCAACAGTTCATAATCCTCCAAACCTCTTCTGAGGGCGAAGTAACGCAAAGCCAATTCCGGGGTGGCATCCGGCGCAGGATAGACCATATTGGTATCACCGGCAGGCCATTTGGAATAAGTAATGTCCTTCCGGGGATCAGCCGTCCACACCGTATAGTTCCAGCGCAAAAAACCGGCCAATCCAAAATAGGAGGCAAATACGGGGATATATCTGGCTTCTAACAAGCCACTATTGAGCACAATATTGGGCATCATAGGCCAGCAACATACATAGCAGGTAAAGCAACGTTCTCGATCTTCACGGAAGATCTTTTGCCATTGTTCCATTGCCAAGCCAATGCCCGGAATAATGATGCAAAAATCCCGGATAATGTCCTTGAATTCATCAAAAAATTCCTTCTTATAGAATGCCGCTTTAAATTGGAATTGGGGCGCAATAGAACGAATGATCTCCAAAGTACCACGCAAGGCTGCATGATTGCTGGGCTCGTCTGCAATCACGCGCACTTTGTCGATCCAGCCCTTTTCCACAAAATGATCGTGGAGACTACGGATATAATCCTGAATATCTTCCGCCTTTCTCATATAGCGGTAGCATCCGTCCATATCCTTGTAGCGAATACGAATAGCCTCAGGCATTTGGGTATAATTTCCAAAACCATGTTCCTCGTTGACCCAGTTGCCAATCAAGCCAAACACCTCGATCTTCCGATCAATGCCATAGCGAAAACACATTTCAATATAGCGATCCATAATGGAATAATCATAGACAAAGCCCGTCTCCGCCTTTTCCACCGGGATCATGGAATACTGGAACATATTGTTTGGGACTGGCTCTAAGAAGCAAGTCTGTCCGCTCCAAGGCACTTGGGTGGCAATGACCGTAATATTGGTTTGTCCCAAATCCGCCAGGGGTTTGATGTATTCCTCCATTAGTGCGAAATGCGCATCGGACCAATGGGGTACTGCGGCCTGCTTCGCAATGGAACTGTTATGCTGCCACAGATCCATTTCCACAGACCAATTCTGGACAGCCGGTAATACATAGGGACTAACTTCCAGAGAATATGTAATTTCACCAATCACCTTTTCATCATCGAACAGGTGGGATTCCACAATATCAAAACTTCCCACATAATGCCCGGGATTCACAGTTTCCGGCAATTCAAATCGAACAAACACCCCTTGGGGTACACCTGCCGGTGTGGTAGCTACCGTATCACGCATCAATCGGTCAGCATACTCCGTTCCATCGTTGTCCTTATAGATCACCATAAGATTGACAATGGGATCCAGTTGTCCCTTGTGGCGCAAATGTACCACATGGGTATCCAAATATTCAGAAAACCAAGGTTCTTCTCCAATACCCGCACACAGCCGTTTTGTACCTTGCAAAAGGATCTGGAAGGCCGCAAAACTATTTCGGCAAGCAAACAAATCTATATGGGTACTATCAAAAGTACCATTATGGCTAATGCCGTCTTTTTGCGATATATGCAGCTTAAAGGATTCCGGTTGAACAGAATAAAACACCGACATAAAATTCTCCTTATGGGTTTGTGGTCAAAGCATTGATAGCCCCAGCGGGATCTGTAGTAAACTGTGCTAACAGCTCCAGCATTTCTGTGCGTCTTTGGGCAAAAAAGTCACTATTCTCTCGTTGGGGTTTTACACCCTCATACAGACCTTCATAGAAAAAGGCCATCAATTCTTTCGCATCATAGTTGGTGCCATTGGCTTCGTTATAGGCCAAAATGGCATTTTCGATCATCAGCAGGCACTCATAATCCTCCATACCCTCACGGATGCTTTCCAGCCGTCGGGAAGAGACAGGTCCAAAGATGCCAAACTTCTCACCGGGATACAGCAGCTGTCCGTCACCGTTTACATCCAGATAAACCGACGGATAGGTATAGATGTCCTCTGTCTGATAGTAATTGACACACCAGTAGATCATACCGTCTACATCATAGTCAAACATCATCCAGGGTACTAACCGGGATACAATGCCGTCATCGTCCATGTGGAAGTTGGCAAAAGGCACACGGGGGCTTTCACAGCCGTACCACCACAAGCCTTCGCCATATTCACGCTCAGAATTCTCACGACGGTTGTAATAGCTTTCCCTCTGGGACTCGGAATGCCAGGTCTGGAACTGTCCGCACCAGGTCTGCACACCGCCCTCGGTATCAGAACCCACCATCTGATCGTTATAGGCCGAGGTCACAATATGGGGAACGGACATACAGGAATCATACAGATCCGGATATTGTTCCTTAAAATACTGATTGGCCACCTCTGCCTTACACTGGGTAATGATCAAATCACATTCCCGAGTTGTAATCATACGTTCACCGGATGGCTCATCACAAATAGAACCCAGGTAGTACACAGCCTTGGAGAACAAGTCAATCTCAGAATCTCCTGCCTCACGCAGTTCTATATTCTTTTCTGCTAACGCAGATAAAACTTCCATCACTCTGGTTCTGGACACAAGTTTTCTACCATCATCCATAGTCTCTGCCGTATAGGGTAACGAATACGCAGAAACCATGGGATCTGCAGCCTTTTCAGCTGACCATGCAACAAAGGCATCCAAATTATGGACACTCCAAATGGGATCCGGGGCTTTTGTGGGCATAATGCGCTTGCTTACCAGGAAATCATAATAGGCTTCGCCCAATTCCTCGGTGTATTCGCCCTCTCCCTCGTCCACCAGGTCAAACCAAATGGCAAACTGTGTTTTTACATGGTTTTCTTCCGGCATGGTTGCATCATAGACCGTAACCTCAAAGGGGATCTTGTAGGTTTCACCGTCCAGCACAAGCTTGCCACTTCCGGTATAGACACCGGCGGCCTGGTCAGAAGGAATATGGGCATTGAACCAAATGGCCTGATTCTGACTTGCCATGATGGTATCACATTCCTCAGCCTTGTAGGCATCCATAGGCACTAAGGCATCCGGATAGAAACCATAATAGGCTTCATTGTTATAGGATTGTGTGATCTCCGTATACCACTGCGCCAGAATCTCAAAGTGCTCTGCGCTGAGCACATCGCCGCTGGTAGTTTTCAGATCTCCCATTTGAAAGTCGAAGCTAGTAATATCCTTCTTAGGGGTTATCATCAGCTGGGCAGATTCCACATCGTTTCGAATGCACTGAAAGCGCATGGTAGCATCTCGCTGTGCCATCAGTTCAGGATATTCCATATCCTGCATGAGATTTTCTGTATTATATGCCCACCACAGTTTTACAGTTTCTTCCGCTTTTTTCTCTTCTGCGCAAGCAGAAAAACTGGTAGCGAGCATCATGATCGCCAGTAAGACAGCTAAGGATTTATACAGTTTCTTCATAACATACATCTGCCCCTTTGTTTTACACAATACTTGCAGAAAATGCGGGAATCCAGAAATTATTGCAGTAGCCCTCTGTATCGCCATAGAAATCATCGGGTCTGCAGTCGATGATCAAGCGAGCCTCGTCCAGTTCCTCTATGCGGTCGATCTGGCCGTCCAGATAGAGGTTGATTCTGCGGATAGAGGTGCGAATTCTGGACTCCAAGCCGCCCAAACGCAGGTCCAGTACCTCATAGCCATTGGCCTTGCACTCTGCCACCCATTGGGTGTAGGTGCTTTCATGGAAGGCGATCATGCGGTTTAACAGCTCCGGCAAAGTCTCGTCAGCGATCTCCTTCAACGCTGCCTTGTCGCCGGATTTGTATGCAGCCTGAGCATCCACACCTACGCGGCTCTTGATTTCCAGCACGCGGCACAGCTTTGCCAGGGTATCATACATATAGCCAAAGTTGGGGCTTCTCTTGCCGGCATCTCCAATAATCTGGGCAGCCTTTGCATACTTGGCAGGATAGCTTTCTGTGGTGTGGCGCTCTGCCAGACCACCCAAGATATCCATGTACAACAGATATTTGGAGGGGTTGCTGGCATGACCGATCCAATGCTTGTCAGACAGCCAGTTAGTCATATCCAGATCCATCATATCCTGGAAGCTTTCACCGGTGCAAGCCAGCATTCTCTGGGCAATGACCTCGTCGCTCACATCCCCCTGGTAGCAGAACTCTGCGTACTGCTGCATCACAGGCAGAATGCACATGAAGGATGCCTCGTTGCCGTTATCGCCCCAGGCGGTGACAAACACCTCGTCCACACCCTTTTCCAGGCAGGACTGCAGAGCCGTTCGAGTCTGGTAAATACTCTTCTTCAGGGCAGGACCATGACCCAGCCAGCGCCATGCGCCACCGGCAAAGATCAGCTTGTTATGGAATTTCTGGTGCATATCCAGATAATGGTCATACACATCCTTGGTCTCGTGGTAGTAATCCCAGTAGACCAGTTCCACATTGGAGGGAACCAGGTCGATCACGGAAGGATCGATCTGAGAGCCTACAGGGGGATAATACTCACCCTCAAAGCCCAGACGGAAGAACATATCGCTCCAGATCATGGGCTCAAAGTCATACTGCTGGCAGATAGCATTCACTCTGTCCAGATGGCGGCAGAAAATATGTTCACGCTTTTCAAAGCCGTTGCGATCTAAGTACTTACCCAGACCCATCATATGAGCCTCGTCCATACCGATGTGAATGCGCTTGGTGCGGAAGCAGTTACGGCAGGTGCGGATCATGGCCTCGATGAGGGTATAGGTCTTTTCCTCGCCGCAGAGCAGAATATTGTTGCAATCCTTTACCTCGTCAAAGCAAGGCCAGCGCAAAGCGCCTTCCAGGTGTGCCAGGGTCTGAATACAAGGAATCAGTTCGATGCCGTAGTTGTAGGCATACTCGTCCATCTCCTTCAGCTCCTCGCAGGAGTAGCGACCACGCATATAACCGAAATAAGGATATTCGGGAATTTCATAGGTATCCTCGGTGTAGAGCATCAGAGTATCCAAGCCCATGGTTGCCATGTAGCGGATGAACTTCTTCACCACGTCCAGCTTCATGACACCGTTGCGGGAGCAGTCCAGCATCATGCCGTCCATCTTGAAACGGGCGGGCTGGGTGGTGGAATAATTCTCTTCCCCACTATGCTCAGCCAGCAGACCCAGGCCACGGAACAGTTCTACCCGACGGCCGTAGGTAATGGTGCAGGCATCGCCCTTCTTCTCTACAGACAAGGGCTTGCCGGGTTCATAGGATGTAGTAATTTGTATCTGGGCAGGAATCTGCAATTGGGCAGTAATTTCTGCCAGCTGGGAATCCATAATCATCATAGGTTAAACCTCATTTCCTATATTGAATGCGCTGAGGCATTCTGACAAGCCAACACACTATATTAGACTTGTCACAATGTCTCAAAATTTTGCCGCCATTCCTAAAATCTCTACTTTACATTATAAAAGACATTTGTAAAACTACAAGTGTTTTTAGATTTATACTGTTGGTTTTGTTACATTCTTCATCGATTTTGCAAAAAAGCGGCAGTTACCTGCCGCTTTTTTGCTTGGGAATATTTTATGCAGTAAATTGCACGTTGTCGACGTAGCCGCTGGCATCCGACCAGTCAGCACGCAGATACAGAAAATCAATTGCAGTAGTAGGCGTTCCGACCTTGTCGGTCAGCTTTTCCATATCAAAGGTCACACGCACATAGCCGTCGTCCAAAACCTCAGTGGTCACACCATTATAGGCATTGACACTACCGGTTGCGTTGAAGTTATAGTAGCCGTAATAGCTGCTCCAGTTGGGCAGCAATGCAATATTGAACTGTGTACCTTCTGTGATTTTATACTCGAAACTGATTTTCTTCAAATTGCCCAGATTCACAGGGTCAAATGTCTTGTGGACACCGGTCGTGAATGCTTCACCTCTAGGAGGTGTTTCCACCGCACCATTGATGCAAATGTTGCTGATCGTGCCGTTGGCAGTAGACCAATCTCCACGGATAAACAACGCGGTCAACACCTTGGTGGGCGCACCGGTAATGGTGGTCAATGCATCCATGTCTACATATACACGGATAGAACCATCCTCCAGCTTTCTGGTAACGATACCTGCATAAGAACCGATTGCACCGTTGGTGTCAAATTTAAAGTAGCCGTAGAAATTGTTCCAATCCGGCAGCAGCGCAATGTTGAAATAGCCGTTGTTGGTGATCTTATAATCAAAGCTCAACTTGGACACTGCACTCTGATTGTCCATAGCTGCGGTCAAGCTTACACCGGCAGCAAACTCGCCGCCTGCGAACACCTCTTTGCCCTGTTCAGGTTCAAAGCCTTCGATGGATTCGGGTGCGGGGATGGCTGCCATCCACTGGGGCAGATGCTCCATGATCAGGTTATAGCCAGCCACATTGGCATGGACGGTATCGGTGGTGTGTGCGCCGGTGCAGGTGTTAAACAGCTGCATAAATTCATAAGTATCCGGCAGAGACAGGTAGGAAACACCCCACTTGTCGCAGGCCTTCTTAACCTCCGGCACAAACGCATTGACCCACTTATCAATGCGCTGATAGGTAATCACAAAGCCGATCTTTGCGTTGGGATAACGACGCTTCAACATACTGATCAGCTGCTCAAATGCGCCAATAGCGGTGCTGTCATCAAACTTGGAAGGCGCTGCGGTCAAAGGCAGGTCGCTGACCTTGCCCAGATCCGGGCAGGACAGATACAGATCGTTGATGCCGCCATCGAGAATGATATAGTCAAACTCAGCATCCTCGGGAACATTCGCCAGCTGATTCTTAATCTGCGTGCCGGTGGTAGAGAAGGTAGTACCGCCAACGGATACGTTGGTACGATCCACACCATAGCGTTCCTCCAACAGACCTGCCCAACCCTTGAAGGGCTTGGAGATAGAGATGGAGTCACCGATATACAGAGCCGATGTGCCCTTCAGAACGGTGTCATAAGTCTCATAGGGAGTAATTGCCATGTTGTCCAGATAATACACACGATCATAGTTTGTATGCTTATCAAAATAGAATGTGAAAGTCACATACTTGACATCGGACAGGCTCTTACCCTCTTCCAGATACTTATACAGATCCACCTCAATGTGATTCCAGTTCATCCAGTAGACATTGTCCACCAAGGCATCTACCACAGTATTGCCCTTGCTGTCCTGCAGAGATACCATCATGACACCGTAAGTTTTATCCACATCATAGCGGTGGACATCCACAGACAGCGCCTGGCTGGTCATGTCATAGGACTTAGGCAGTTCATAACGAACGGACTTTTTCTGTGCAACGCCTGCAGCTGCCGTAAACTTATGGGAATACAGGCTGTTCAGACCGGAGACCATATCGGTGCAAGTTTCCGGGGTAATGGTGGATACACCGGTTACCACAGTAGAAACTGCCAACAGGTCGGTTGCCTTCTCGGTCTGCTCGGTAACGCTAATGGGCTCCCATTTCAGATTGTCCACATATACGGTGCTGTCACCGGGAACTTCAATGGCAACCCGGATCATTTCAGAGGTCTTGGTATTGGTGGCACGCACCTCAAACTCCAATTCAGAAGCAGCCAGTTCGCCATAATACCAGCCATTGCCCTTGTCTTCCAGCTGGAAGATGCCGGTAACACCCTTGTTCCAGTTGGAATCGATGCCACGGAGGAATGCCATGGGTCTCTGATCGCCAAAATAGAACCATGCGGTAAATTTGCCGCTGGTGAAATCTGGCAGTTTTGCCAGATTTCCCTTTTCGACAGCATCTGATGCGTTCAGATACACACCGCCTACATCACCGGCTTTTGTGGTGATCTTCAAAGAACGCTCACTGCCGGAAACGGTATGCTCATTGCTCATGGAATAAGTTGCGGTACTGATACCCTGATCCACAGCCATATTGGTCCAGTCACCGGATACGGTTTCTGCGCCCACAGGTGCATCGGGTTCGGGCTCAGTAGGATCAGTAGGCTCAGAGGGCTCTGTGGGCTGCTCCGGTTCGGTGCCACTGTCCACCTTGGTCAAGCAACGGACATTATCGATTGTACCGGCTGCAGTGCTCCAACCGCCGCGAACATACAGAACACCCACAGTTTCGGGAGCGTTATCCCGGTTTTCGTTGAAATTGGTTTTGTTCAGTTCTGCCAGAACCAGAGTTGCACGGATATAACCATTACTCAGCTTTTCGGTGCTGACACCGGCATACTCCTGTGTTGTACCGTTGGCATCGAAGTTGAAGTAGCCGTAGAACTTTTGCCAATCGGTTTGCAACAGGCAAACGGCCATCTCGCCACCGTTGGTGATCTTGTAATCAAAGGTCACTACCTCATAGGCATCGGGCTCAAAGTTTACGATGAGATCTTCACCAGCAGCGAAGCTGCCGCCGGGGGTTACGATTCCGGAACCAGAGGGCAACTCGGGTTCTGTAGGCTGTTCCGGCTCTACGGTTTCGGTGGTGAATTGAACATTGTCAATATAGCCCGTTGCATCAGACCAGCCGCCACGGATATACAAGAACTCCAGAGCGGTGGTAGGCGTGCCGTTGATCTTTGTCAGTGCTTCCATATCGAAGGTAACACGGATATAACCATCGTCCAAGGTTTCAGCAGTCACACCTTCATTGGTTGCCTTAGGGCCGGTTGCGGCAAACTCATAGTAGCCGTAGAAGCTGCTCCAGTTGGGCATCAGAGCCATAGCAAACTGATTGCCCTTAGTGATCTTATAATCGAAGCTCAAGGTCTTCAGGTTTTCAGTATTTTCCAGCATAATGGTCTTATCAAAACCTGCGGCCAGTGCTTCGCCACGGGGCGCAGCCTGGGAAGAATGGCTCAGGTGGATATTGCTGATCGTACCGTTGGCTGTGGTATAGCCGCCACGGACATACAGGATCGTCAGCACCTTGGAGGGGTTGCCCGCCATGGTGGTCAATGCTGCCATATCCAAGGTAGCACGAATGCTGCCATCAGAGAGCTTTTCGGTGGTAACACCGGCATAATTGCCTGCCACGCCATTGGCATCGAACTTAAAGTAACCAAAGTAGTTGCTCCAATCGGGCAACAGCGCAATGTGGAAATAGCCGTCGTTATCGATCTTATAATCAAAGGTCAAGGTAACAACTTCCTGCTCATTGTCCATAGCAATGGTCAGATCCTGGTTCGCCACCAACTGACCGCCCTCATATACATCATCGGTGATATCCGGTTCTACGGTTGCTTCGGTACAAACAACATTGTCGATGTAACCGGTAGCATCAGACCAGCCGCCACGGATATACAGGAAGTCGATCACCTTTGTAGGTGTACCGGCAAAGGCATTGAGTTTATCAAGATTGCAGGTAACACGGAAATAGCCATCATCCAGAGGCTCTACGGTCACGCCCTCATAAGCGCCGCCTGCGCCCTGGGTGTTGAATGTAAAGTAGCCATAGTAGTTGCTCCAATCAGGCAGCAACGCAATGCTGAACTCCTCGCCTTCTACAATGCGGTACTCAAAGCTCAGCGTACCTACCTCAGCGGCATTGACGATATCAATGACGGTGTTTTCGCCTGCTGCGAAATAATCACCACGAACCACATCCTGCTTGAACAGGTTTGCAACCTCCCAGTTTGCCATGATGGGGTTCGCATTTACCATGTCACGAACAGCCTGCAGCTGGGTCTGCGTATAGGATTTATATTCTGCGTTGACGGTCTCCACCATTTCCCGGAGGGTCAGCGTGTATTCACTGCTACGGATCACTTCACCATTGAGGTTTACCCATACGGATGCGTACAGGTTGGTTTCGCCATGGTTTTCCACGTCAAAGTTGTTGACACGCAAGGTCACTTCCTTGCCGGAAACAAAGCTGTCACGATCTCTGGAACGGGAGATGGGGGCATAGCCCTCCAAATACAGCTCATAACCGTAGGCATCGGTTTCGTCCAGGATGGCCTGTACCATTTCATCACCGCAGAATACGGCCTTGTAACCAACACCGGTCACATTGGGTGCCAGGCTCTGCTTGGTAATGCCCACATAGAAGCGGTGGAAGGTATAACCGGATTCGGTCTCGATAGTCACATAGCGCTTGATTGTGCCATTGGCATAGCTGCGGAAATGCGCCACAGGTGCGATGGCATTGCCCTGGGCATCCACTGCAGTGAAGTAGCCCATCTTATCGCAGGTGTACTTGTCCGTAGTGGAGTCGATAGCGTAAACATTAAAACCGTTGGTGTTGATGATACCGGACAGGGTGTAACCGTTCAGGTTTACATACAGATCCTCTGTCAAGGTCAGATTCACGGTTTCGTTCTTCTCCAGAGTCCAGTAGGGATCTTGGCTCTCGTCCAGCATCACATCTTCCAGGTAATCCACAATATAAGCGGTCAGCACATCGTAACCGGGCTTATTGGGGTGGACACCGTCGTAAGTATGCACATTGGCGGTAGCATCAAACTCGGCATTGAATGCATCGTTGTCTACCAAATCCAGGCAATGGATATCCCACTTGGCACAGGCTTCTCTTGCCAAAGGTGCGTAAACATCCCGGAAGGTATCGGACGGATAGCCGCTTTGTACGCAAACATAGTTCAGAATGAACACGATCTGAGAATTGGGGTAAGTAGCCTTCAGCTTGGAGAACAGATCCTCCAAAGCACCCATGGTGGTGTTCACATCAAAGGTGGTAGTACCCTCGGGGCTTACAGATCCCAAAGGATGACCCTTCCAAACGTCGTTAACGCCACCGTTGAGCATAACAAAGTCAAATTCCACATCCTTGGGAGCTTTTGCCAGCTGCTGATGGATGTTATGGGTCTGGTTGTTGATCACCACAGCACCGCTGGCGGACACGTTGACACCATTGACACCGTAGTGCTCCGCCATCTCACCTGCCCAGCCCTTATAGCTGATAGCCTCCGAGATGGAGTCGCCCAGGTACAGACCGGTCATGCCGGAAATATTGGTATCATACTGCTCATTGGCATAAATATTCAGATTATCGATGATGATCGTACGGCCTGTTTCTGCCTTTTCAAAGCTAAAGGAGAAACGGATGTAGGAAATTTCCTTCAGGTCATCTGCAGTCTTGTCTTTTGCCAGACCAAACAGAGAATTGATCTCAAAGGTCTGCCAACCGGTATCCCGAATGGTGAAGGTGTCATTGGTGACCAGCTTCATGTTGCTGTCATACAGATCCACAACAACCGCTCTCTGGTTATGACCAATTACATCAAATTCCAGAGAATTGGTGGTCAGATCAATGGCCTTGGGCAGCTTAAAGGTTGCCGTAGTCCACGCGGTCTTGTTGTCCGCAGCAAAGAAACGCAGAGAATACTTACTATCCGTGCCACTGACATAGGAGGTGTTCTTCTGATCGTAGCCAAAACCTGCGGTGGTAAAATAGCCATCCACATAAGTAGCGCCGTACAGCAGATCAGAAGCTGCCTCGGATGCTTCCGTTGCCTTGTCATTAACAATACGCAGATTGTCCATGTAGACGGTCTGGGTATTGCCCGCATTGTCTGCAAAATTAAAGGTTATGTTCAGGAAGGCAATGTCTTCCAGCTTCATGCCTGCAGACAGGGCTGCCTCAAATACAGACGCATCCATGGTAATGGTCTGCCAATCTGCAGAGCCGTCACCGGTTGCCCAAACTGTAGAGGTTACGGCCTTCCAATCGTTGTTATAGAACTGGATGCCGATCTTCTGGGTGGGCTTGCCATTGGATGCTTCAAACTTCACATCGAATGCCAGATCCTTGCCCTCTAGGTCAAATCTGTTCAGATTGCCCAGATGGACCAGCATGGTAGGATTGGTCTTTTGAGCAGCGGTGGCAGAGAATTTCCAGGAACGGATACTCTCGCTGCCATAGGTCTCGGTACAATTGTTTGCATAGGACAAAGAACCTGCACCGGTCCAATCGCTGGCGCTGTAGGAATAGGCTGCATAGGCCAGACGGTCAGTATTCTGCTCGGTCTGCTCTGTACCCTTGCAGAGGCTAATGAGCCAAGGCGCAATTTCACGCATGCAACGCTCATAGCCGTGGTCGTTGCCGTGGACACCGTCGAAAGTGCCCTGACCATAGATAGCGCTAAATTCAGCATTGAACTGGGTATTGTTCACCAGATCCAGGTAAGGAACGCCCCACTTGTCGCAGATTTGCTTTGCCAAAGGCACAAACTCATCACGGAAGCGGACACCGTCCCAGTCGCCGGTATAGCAAATGAAGTTGATCACAAAGGCGATCTGTGCGTTGGGATAGTTGGTACGCAGGTAGCAGAACACCTTTTCCATACCGCTGGCAGTGGTTTCAAAATTAAAATCATCCACCTTGGCAGAGGAAACAGGGATGTCGCTGACCGTACCTAGATCCTCAATGGCACTCCAAATATCATTGACACCGCCGTTGAGCACGAAGAAATCCACATCCACACCGGAGGGAATACTCTTGAGCTGATTGTAAATGGGAGTTCTGTTGGCTACATCAGAATAACTTGTGCCGCCAACACCCAGATTATAGCGGTTGATGCCGTAATGCTCCTGCAGTTCACCGGACCAACCCTTGTAACCCAGAGCTGCAGTTATAGAGTCGCCCATAAAGACAACATTCTTATTCTGCAGAGGGGTGTAATGAACATCAATATCTTCAATGCGAACATTGTCCACATAGAAGGCGCGGTCTGTACGGGGAGTATTGGTATCGAACTTCGCACCGATGGAAACATAGCGCACATCGCTCAGATTCTTACCGGACTGCAAGCCCAGCAGAATGGCGGGGGTCACAGAAGTCCACTGACCAATGGTAGTATAGCTGCTGGTAGTGCTGATCACCTGGTTTGCGCTGTTATACAGCTTCACCACAAAGCCATTACCCGCATTATAAGACAGCATATCCAAAACCAGATCCTTATTGGTCAGGTCATAGGATTTGCCCAGATCGTACTTGACGGTCAGAGTCTCGCTCTCACCGGCAACAGCAGAGAACTTATGAGAGGTGTTACTCTGTGCGCCGTAGGAGACGTCGGTGCAATCATGCTCATAGAACAAGGTGGTGTTGTTTGCCACATTGCCAACCACCTTGGCATCTGCCAGCAGGTCTGCGGCAGAATCCTGGGCATCGGTTGCCACAGAACGCTCTTCCAGGTGCATATTGTCAATGTAGATATTCTGCGCACCACCGGCAGGAATGGTAAAGTGCAAATTGATGCTTCTCACACCGCTCAGGCTCATGCCGGGCAGCAAGAAGGCCTGCAATGCACCATTTTCCACGGTTAAAGTATGCCAGCCATCGCCGGTAAAGTACCGATAATAGCCCTGGGTGATCTGGTTACCGCCGGCATCGTACAGGGAAATATTGATGCTGTAGCCCACCAGATCCAATGCCGGATCAGCCTTGATGTCAAACACCAGATCCTGATTGGTCAGATCATAAGTGTTACCCAAATTGATCTGCATGGAAGGATAGGTGTAGCCATCGGATCTCTTGCGGGTAAAGCGCCAGGAATACAAGCTGTCAGCACCGTTGGTTACGGTGCTTTTGCTGTCATAGCCGTAGTCGCTTCCGGTCCAGCTTACATTGCCGCTGACAAAGGATGCCTCTGCCAGCATGTCAGAATCCTTTTCTGTTTGCTCCGTTGCTGATTGTGCGGCCATGGTGGTAAATGGGAGCATACCCAGAACCATCACAAGCACCAGCAAAGCAGACAAAACACTTTGAATCTTCTTTTGCATAAAGTTACCTCCTAAGTAAAATGATGTATTAACGACTTGATATCGTAAATTACATATCGTGATTTCTCAATAGGGATAGTTCACGACTTTACACTTGTATATTAAACCATTATGTGCTATAATTCTAGCAAGATTGTGTTAAAAATATGCCATTTTGTCTTGTTGGAGGGGATTTGCCATGCAAAGCTACTTAAGTGAAACCCATAGTCAAATCAAGTTGCGTCTGCACTATCATCACAACTATCCCCCGCACTTCCACAGAGAGTTAGAACTGATCTTTATGCAGGACGGTTGCAACCGTGTCAACATGAATGGTGTCACCTATCAAATTCCTGCAGGCAGTGTCTTTTTAGCACCTCCCAACACCATCCATTCCTACCAAAATCCCCTCGGGGAATGTACCTCTCTGCTTTTGATCGTAGATCCCAGCTTACTGGTAGGACCGGGATCTCAATTATCGTCCCAAACACCCTTGAGCCCTATATGGAGTGACCCAGAGAAGACCAGCGATATCTGGTCAATGATTCAATTTGCCTATGACCATGGACGATCCATGTCCAGAGACAGCTTTATTCTGCTGATCTCCACCATCATTTCTATGGTTTTGGATAACATGCCCCTAAGCAATTCAGACCAACCCCGCCGCACAGAACAACGGATTTTGAACTATTGTCAGCAGCATTATCACGAACCTATTACATCCGATATGGTTGCTGCCGCTGTGGGTCTCAGTCGCAGCCGTCTTAGCCATATTTTCAATAATGTTTTGCAAATCCCCTTCCCCGTCTATATCAACGGTCTCCGGCTCAATGATGCCTTATCTCTATTAACCAATACAAAAATGTCCACCATCGATATTGCCGCACGAGCCGGCTTTACCTCTCTACGGAACTTCAATCGTGTCTTTACGGAAAAATTTGGTTTTACGCCTTCCCAATGTCGCAAGCAGCATCTGGAAAAGAATTTGCAATCCTTTAACTTTAAATGACATTACCCCCTGGTCTTAACAATGAACTGAACCAGTAAAACTGGACAATAGACAAAATCCCCCCTGATGTAGGATAATAACATCAGGGGGGATTTACTATGAACAAACGAAGATACACAAAGATACAAGCGTTACTTCCAGTAATAGAGCAGATGCTTGAAGC
>JAFYVL010000063.1 GCA_017549125.1 Oscillospiraceae bacterium
GGAGCTGTCACCGTAGGTGACTGAGGGGTGTACGGAATCTAACATCTGAACACCCCTCCGCCCCTTCGGGGCACCTCCCCTACAGGGGAGGCAAAGCAATAAATTTACAACAAAAATCTCCGGGATTCGGCTGAATCCCGGAGATTTATTTTTTATTCTTTTACCAGCAGTTCTGCGATCTGGATGGCATTGGTAGCAGCGCCCTTACGAACCTGGTCGCCACAGCACCACAGGGTCACAGCGTTCTCATCGGTCAGATCCGGACGGATACGGCCAACGAACACAATATCCTGATCGGTGGTATCCAAAGGCATGGGATACTGCTTATTCTGCAGATCATCCACCAGCTTACAGCCGGGAGCCTTGGCAATGACCTCACGAGCCTGCTCCACAGTAACCTTCTGGTCAAAGTGGCAGGAAACGGAAATGGAGTGGCTGCGGATAACAGGCACACGGACACAGGTGCAAGTAACCTTCAGCTCGGGCAGGTGCATGATCTTTCTGCCCTCGTTCTGCAACTTCATTTCCTCGCTGGTATAGCCATCAACCTGCTCACCGCCAATCTGGGGGATCAGATTGAATGCGATCTGATAAGGGAAGGTCTTGGTCTCGATGGGCTCGCCCTTGGACAAAGCCTCCACCTGACCCATCAGCTCCACAGGACCGGCAGCACCTGCGCCGGACACAGCCTGGTAGGTGGAAGCGGTCATGGTCTTAATGGGAGCAATGGAATTCAGCGCATTCACAGCGGTAGCGGTGATGATGGTGGAGCAGTTGGGGTTAGAAATGATACCCTTATGCCACTTCACATCCTCGGGGTTGACCTCAGGTACCACCAGAGGCACATCCTCTCTCAAACGGAATGCAGAGGAGTTATCCACGAACACAGCACCGGCCTTAACAATGGCGGGAGCCAGCTTCTCAGCAATATCGTTCTCAGTTGCGCCCAGAACGATATCCACGCCCTCGAAAGCATCCTCACAAGCCAGCTTGATCTCCACATCCTCGCCCTTGAACTTCAAGGTCTTGCCTGCGCTACGAGCGCTTGCCAGAGGAACCAGCTTACCCACAGGGAAATTACGCTCCTGCAGGATCTTGATCATTTCCTGTCCCACAGCGCCGGTTGCGCCCAGGACAGCCACAGTATACAGTTTCATATTCTTACCTCACTTATTTTGCAAAGCTATTATACAGTACGCGGATAGCAGATGCGAAATCACGGTTATCCACACCAAAAATAATGTTCAATTCATCGGGACCTTGGTTGATCATACGGATGTTGATATCCGCCTCACCCAGCGCCTTAAAGATCTGACCGGAGACACCGGGGCGGTATGCCATACGGTGACCGACGGCAGCAACGATCGCCACCTGATCCATGACCTCGATATTGTCAGGCTCAATATGCTGCTGCATATCAGCCAGCAGGGTGTACAGCTTGGGAGCGACCACAGCGGTGGGCATCACCAGGCTTACATTGTCAATACCATTGGGAACGAAATCTACGGAGATATGGTGCTTCTCCAACACACCCAGAATACGGCGCAGGATACCAACCTCGCTGGTAAGACCTCGCTTGAACACGGTGATGATGGAGTAATCCTTCTTGCCGGTAATACCGGTGATCACACGGTGGGGATCCACCTCGGTGTCGAACTTCTCACGGATAATCGTACCGGGATGCTCGGGATCGTTGGTATTACGGATGTTCAGAGGAATACCCTTCTCACGAACCGGCAGGATCGTACCTTCATGGAGCACCTGTGCGCCGGCATAGCTCAGCTCACGCAGCTCGTCATAGGTAACCTCGGCAATAGCCTGGGGATTCTCAACGATACGGGGGTCAGCCATGAGAATACCGGAAACGTCCGTCCAGTTCTCATACACATCGGCATCCAGCGCAGCAGCAGCCAGAGCGCCGGTGATATCACTACCGCCACGGCTGAAGGTACGGATATGGCCGTCAGGCATAATGCCGTAGAAACCGGGGATGACGACACCCTTCCCCTTCACCAGACCCTGGAGCAGTTCATAGGAATTTTCCTTATCCACAGAGCCATCCAGATTGAAGCGGATCCAATCAGCAGCATCCACAAACTGGAAGTCCAGATAAGCTGCCATCAGCTTAGCGGAGAAATACTCGCCACGGCTAACCAGTTCATCCTGGGTCACAGACTTGCCGTCCACACGCTTCTTCAGCAGAGCGAACTCCTGCTCCAGATTTACATCCAGATTCAGTTCATCACGGATCTCGATATAGCGAGAGGTGATCATATCAAACACAGGGGTGCAATCCACACCGTACTGGGAGTGAGCATGGCACAGATACAACAGGTCAGTGAGCTTGTTATCATTCTTATTGCGCTTACCGGCAGCGGATACGACCACTACCTTACGGCCGGGATCGGCCTGCAGAATATCACGGATCTTCCGGTACTGACCGGCATCGGCCATGGAAGAGCCACCAAATTTCGTTACTTTCAGCATAGAATCCACCTTCTTTTATTGGATAGCTGCAATAAATGCATCAGGATTGTTCTTCAGCCATGCGTGCATTTCGCTGACAGACACAGGGCCGGTAACCACCGCATTGCCCCAGGTCTCAGCCTTGTTGGCTTCGATGAAGCTATCGCACACGCCGCTGACATAGTAGCACAGCTTACCTTCGTTGCAAGCGGCAACCTTTTCACCGTAGGGGCTGTAGAAGCCCTTGCCGCACAGCACATCCACGCAATCCTGGAATACGTTGTGCGCAGTGGGGTAGCGACCTGCGCCCTGGCCGAAGAAGCTCATACGGTCGGAGGCACTGCCTACCAGGGTAATCAGATTGTAGTTAGCAGGCACAGCAGCCTCGGGCTGACCCTGGGGAACCAGAGTAGGCTGCACATAGGCGCTGATCTTGCCATTTTCCTGCTTGCCGGTGGAGATCAGCTTACAGACCAGATTCTTGGCCTTAAAGTTCTCCACGTCGGATGCCTTGATCTTGCTGATACCGCACACAGGCACGGTCTCTGGGATCAGGCTCACACCAAAGCCGATGTTGGAGGACAGGATCACCTTGTGCCAGGTGTCGATGCCTTCCACGTCAGTGGTGGGGTTGGCTTCTGCGTAGCCCAGCTTCTGAGCCTCTGCCAAAGCCTCTGCATAATCCTGACCCAGACGGGTCATGGAATCGAGAATATAATTACAAGTGCCGTTCATGATGCCGCCCACAGCCTCAACGGTCTGGGTACGACGGGTACGCTCCAATTCAGACAGCCAGCTGATGCCGCCGCCTACTGCAGCGGTGCAACGGAACAGCAGACCCTTTTCCTGTGCCAGAGGAATCAACTCATCATAGAAAGTGGCAACCAGAGCCTTGTTGGAGGTAACGATATTCTTACCAGCCTCCATAGCGGCACGGACAAATTCATAAGCAGGATGCAGACCACCCATGGCCTCCACCACTGTATCAATGGAATCGTCCTCCAGAACCTCCTGGAAATTCTTGGTCACTTTGGCATCTGTCAGCTGTACATCTTCCAGGCAGACCACGGTCTTGATCTGCATATCCGGACGACCCTGCATCAAATCATACAGGCCTCTGCCAACCACGCCAAATCCCAACAGTCCAATCTTCATAGTTTTTTCCTCTCTCTCATAGATAAAATATATCAAAGTCCATAGACCCAGTACATAGCTCAGGAGATATTTGCTTGATGAAAACACTTGCTTTTTTAGCAGAAACAGTATATCATATACTTTATCAAAATGCAAGTGTGCGAAACAGCAAGAATTCTGCTGTTATACCGGAGGTTTTTTATGCGATACCACTCTACCAGATCTCAAATTCATCAGGCAGACAGCGCACAGGCGGTGCTGTCCGGTTTAGCACCCGACGGCGGCCTGTTTGTACCGGCTCAGTTGCCCACCATGGATGTGGATGCCTGCTTGAAAGAAAATACCATGGATATGGCCGCCCGGATCATCGGCGCTATGCTGCCGGACATTCCCAATATGCCCATGCTTGTGAAGCAGGCCTATACCGGCAAGTTTGCCACCGAGGAACTGACTCCCACCGTCCAGGCCGGTCCTTTCCGTGTACTGGAATTGTTCCACGGCCCTACCTCTGCCTTTAAGGACGTGGCTCTGTGCATGCTGCCCCAGCTGCTCACCGCCGCCCGAAAGGAAAAGGGCATGGTAGATCCCATTCTGATTCTGACCGCCACCTCCGGTGATACCGGTAAGGCTGCCCTGGCTGGCTTCCAGGATGTGGAGGGTGTGAATATTTGCGTATTCTATCCCCATGGCGGTGTTTCCCGTGTTCAGCGCGCCCAGATGGTGACCCAGGAGGGCAACAATGTGGCTGTCTGCGCTGTGGAAGGCAACTTTGACGATGCCCAGACCGGTGTGAAGAATCTGTTCGCCCAGGCTGTAGGCGGCACACTCCCCGGCAGCAACAAGCAGCTATCCACCGCGAACTCCATTAACATTGGACGTCTGGCACCCCAGATCACATACTATTTCAAGGCCTATAAGGATCTTTTGGATGCCGGCACGATCACCATGGGTGACAAAGTGAATTTCTGCGTTCCCACCGGTAATTTCGGTGATATTCTGGCTGGCTACATTGCCAAGAAGCTGGGTCTGCCTGTGGGTATGCTGATCTGCGCTTCCAATGCCAACAACGTGCTGACGGACTTTATCCGTACCGGTACTTATGATCGCCAGCGTCCTCTGCACAAGACCATCTCCCCTTCCATGGATATTCTGGTCTCTTCCAACCTGGAGCGTCTGCTGTATTTTATGAGTCAGGACACCGATTTGGTCGCAGGTCTCATGAACAGTTTGAATACCTCCGGCAGCTACACCGTACCCGAGGATATGAAATCTGCCATTAACGCAGAGTTCTGGGGCGGCTATTGTGATGACGCGGGCGCACGGAAGGCCATCGCCAAGGTTTGGGAGCAGTACGGTTATCTGTGCGACACCCACACCGCCACCGCTTGGGCTGTGGCAGAGGACTATGTGGCACAGACCGGTGACAACGCTCCTATGGTAGTGCTGTCCACCGCTTCTCCCTATAAGTTCCCGGCAGCTGTACTGTCCTCTTTGGAAGATCTTACCACCGATGACGAGTTTGCTATGATGGACAGACTCCTGGAAAAGACCGGTGTTGCTATCCCCAAGAATCTGTGTGGTCTGCAAGAAAAGAAGGAACTGCATACCGACGTGATCCCCAAGGATCAGATGCTCAGCTATGTAACCAAGATCTAGGAGATAGACATATGAAGAAAGTAACCATTCGCGTACCGGCAACCACCGCCAACCTGGGACCCGGATTTGACGCATTCGGCTGTGCCTTGAGCCTTTACACCGATGTGACCTTTGAGGAGACCGAGTACGGTCTGGAGATCACCGGCTGTGAAGAAGAATTCACCGGCCCGGACAACCTGGCATACGTTTCTTACTGTGCGGTGCTGGCTTCCTTGAGCGAGGAAGTCCGTGGCATTAAGATCCATATTGATGCCCAGATCCCCATTGGTCGTGGTCTTGGTTCTTCCGCCGCTCTGCTGGTGGCCGGTGCTATGGGTGCCAATGTGCTCCGTGGCAATAAAATGTCCACCCAGGGTCTTTTGAATATCACCAACGCCATGGAAGGTCACCCGGACAACCTGGCGCCGGCTTTCTACGGCGGTCTGACCGCCTCCATGGTAGACAACGGTCTGCCTGTGACCGTGAACTTCCCCCTCCATCCGGAATGGGAGTTCCTGGCTTTAGTACCGGACTTCCCTCTGGCTACCCACTTTGCCCGTAGCGTTCTGCCCACGGAATACAACCGTGCCGATGCGGTCTATAACATCGCCCACGGCGCTATGGTGCTGAAGGCACTGGAGCTGGGTGATGAGAAGCTGCTGCGAAATGCCATGCAGGATCGCATCCACCAGCCCTACCGAAAAAAGCTGATTGCAGACTACGAAGCCATTGAAGGTCTGATCCGCACCACCTCCGCAGGCTTCTGCCTCAGCGGCGCAGGTCCTACCCTGCTGTGCATCACCCGAGATCCCAAGCTCCAGGAAAAGCTGGCCAAGAAGCTGGACGACATTACCGAAGCCAAATGGGAAATGATCCCTCTGCATATCGAATTTGAAGGCGCAAGAGTCATCGATCAGGAATAAATTTTTACCGCCCCTGCAATCGCAGAGGCGGTAATTTTTATAAAAGGGCAGCTTAACCTACCAGCATAAGCTTTTCATATTCCACAGCAAAATTAGAGGTCTTTACGGTAAACAGATATGTAGTGGTTGTATATTCCTGTTCAACAATGTAGAAACTGACATCTTCGCCACTTTTCAGTGCTTCCATAACAACGGACTTATATTTGCTGTCGATGAACAAGCGGTCACCGCCGCAATAGATTGTGCCGGTCAGGTTGTACTTTGTGCCATCAGCGAGTCTCATGGTAATGTCATACTCATCGACATAGCGGCTAGAGATATTTTTAACCAGATTTCTGCCGTATTCATACAGGAAAAAGGCAATATCCTCTTTGTCTACCAAAATTTGTACAGACAGCTTAGAGTCTGTAGTTGCGCTGTTGCTAAATGTACCTTGGATATAATTTATATTCGCCACATAGTAATCATTTGTAGGCATATCAAACTCATCCACATAGCAGCCCAAGTAGAAAATACCAAAGGATACATTGCAGCGTGTACAGGTTCCGGTGGTGGTTGTGTGACCGAGAGCAGCAATTTCTTCCGTTGCTACGAGAATCTCATTGCAAGTAGCGCATTTTTTGCCTTCTGTGTTACCAGCTGCGGTACAGGTTGCCGAGACAGCAGCAATCACTTCTTCGGTATGACCGGTAGCAGGAATAACTGTTTGCTTGGTGAGAACCTCGTTGCACTCAGAGCAATGTTTACCTTCGGTTAAGCCAGACTCAGTACATGTAGCAGGAACTGCTGCATCAATGACCTCCTTATGGTCGCAACCGCACGCTGTCAAAGCAAATACTGTAGCCACCATCAAAAATGCCGAGAGAATTCGTTTTGTAACCTTCATAATGAATACCTTCTTTCTATCTATTGTGCACAAGTAGTACTATGTATATAGTACTACTGTATATCGTAATTGTCAATATGTAATTACTTGGGTACAATAATCTTGGTGATGATTATGAATGAGTTGCGAAGCGTTGTTAATATTAATTCCTACGGCACAATTTCTGTTCATTTGAAGGAAATAATTGAAAAAAAGAATATTACTCGGTATCGCTTGGCAAAATTAGCAGACACTCGTTTTGAAGTGGTAGAGAAATGGTGCAATGGTTCCGTAGAACGGATCGATTTAGATGTACTTGCACGGTTTTGTTATATTTTAAATTGTGAAATTTCTGACATTATTGAATATAATCCAATAAGATAAGAACTGATTCGTTCAAAGGAAAGAGTCTTGCTCTCCATTTTGGTTTTATAAAAGTTCTATAATAAATATTGGAGCCAGGCTCAATGAGCCTGGCTCCAATATTTATTATAGAACCTATTTATTTTGTTAGTCTTCCATGCCAAGCTGGCCTTGCATACGCAGGCGGCGCTCATACAGATCGTTAAAGTAGCCGGTGTACTCCACGTAGTAATTGCTATCGGGGAACAGGTACTTATGCAGATCGATGAGATAATCGTCGGTCATGCTGGCAATATAGTCCACCACCATCTGGTTGGGCTCGGTCTTTTCGTAAGCCTCCTCACGGGGGTAGCTGGTCTGGTTGATATAGTCGATATGATGCAGGAAGATGGGAGAATTCTGATTCTCATGGATCAGATCGTCCAGCAGCTGCTCATAGATCTCCTCCATCATGGGCTTGACTACCCGGAACAAGATGGCTCTGCCGGGCTCGTTGGCATAAATAACGGAGTAATTTTCCTTCTTGTAGGACTGGACGGATTGGAAATGGGCTTCGTCCAGCTTGATATAGGGCTTGCCGTAGCTGTTCTCAATAATATTGACCACCAGATTGTTGATGATCTCAGAGTTAATGCTGCCAATGATGGAACTGGAGAAGGCGCTGTCACCTACCATCTGGATGCTGGCTGCGTCCTGGCGATCCTTGCCCAGGTAGGCAATGATATCGGAAATACGCACCACGTTACCCTCCAGGGTAGAAGGATGTACCTTGTTGGCATAGCTGCGCATGGTATAGGTCTTTTCCAATTCTTCCTCAAACTTCTCGAAGCTGTCCATAGGTACGGGATGGTACTCTGCCAGCTCGATCTCGCCATTGTGACCGGCAATGCCGGACAGAGTCTGCAAGGTCAGATTCAAGGGGAAGATCTTATCCAGCACACGGACGGAATGAATATTGTGGTTGAAGAATCGTCCGGTGTGATTATTATACAGTTCGTTCAAGAATACCTCACCGCAATGGGCAAAGGGGGTGTGACCGATATCGTGACCCAAAGCAATGGCTTCGATCAGATCCAGGTTCAAATTCAAGGCTCTGCCAATGGTTCTGGCGATACGAGATACCAGCTGCACATGCAGGCTACGACGGGTGATATCGTCATTCTTGATCAGAGAAAATACCTGGGTCTTGTCCGTATAGCGGTTATAGAAAGGGCTATACATGATCCGGTCAATATCCTTGGCGAAATTGGGTCGCCAGACCGGGGTGGGATGGGCATTCTGATACCGACGGATGGCCGCATGATCTGCAAATGCACGGTCAGTATAGCTTCGATTCAGTTTCTCTTCTTCCATGAGTTTGGACAACTCCGGGGAAAGTCTCTCTTTTGCCATAGCGACACCTCCTAAAATAGCATTGTTTACATAATATATTATACAAGATACATCCCAAAAATGCAAATACTAGATATGTACCTTTCCAGCCCTTACCCCACAAGCATTTGTGGTCAAAGTTCAGTTTATCGCACACAAGGCTCCCCTGCAGGGGAGCTGTCGCGAAGCGACTGAGGGGTGTACGGAATCTAACATCTGAACACCCCTCCGCCCCTTCGGGGCACCTCCCCTACAGGGGAGGCAAAGCGGAAAATTTGAATTTAGTAGTTCAAATATTTCAAATCGCCCTTTTTCCGGGTGGGCTTGATGGTATCATCGGGAATCTCTAACTCATAGCGCCGGAAGGCATTGATTACCTTGGTATCGCCATACTCTCTTTCCCGAACAGCATCATGGCTATAGTTCAGATGGGTATGGCCATGGAGTAAGTAGCGAGGCTTATATTTTTTTAGCAATTTCAAGAATGCCTTGAAGCCCCTGTGGGCAACATCGTCTGCATCGCCCACACCCTCCGGAGCTGCATGGGTGACCACGATATCCACGCCGCCGTGCCACCACAGCTTCCAGCGCAGTTTGCGGATTCGCTTACGCATTTGCCGATCCGTATACTGGTGCGGTCCTTTGTGATAGCGGCGGCAACCGCCTAAACCCAAGATCCGCAGACCCCGGTATACCACCAGTTTATCATCAATGCAATCGCAGCCATCCGGAGGACGGTGATCATGGGTGGTATCGTGATTGCCCGGTACATAGAGCAAGGTGGTATGAGACACATCCACAATAAAGGACAGGTAGTCACCTCGCAGGTCACCGCAGGAAATAATCAGGTCATAACCATTCAGCCGACCTTGCACATACTGTTCGTAAAAAGGGGGATATTGTTCATCGGATATGGCTAGTATTTTCATAAACTCCCCTCCATTTCTGCCGGGATCTGATCTCTGTAAATACCCAATTCTCGTACCATAGCCTGGGCAAAGGGCTGAATCTTATCAAATGTGGGGATCTGACCCACCACATTCTGGCAAAGCCAATCCATGTGCAGTAATTCTTCCGGTGTAAAGCCACGGCCACCGGGATTCTTCACAGAACCGTCCTGTGCCACAATCCGTCGGTTAAAGGGGTCAATTGCGCCACGGCGCAGACCTTGGCGAAGCATTCTGGCCATGAAGCGCACACCCTCCGGCAACGCATCCGACAATGTCACATCGATCACACCGCTGTCCATGCCCCACCAGTAGTTGACTGCCTGACCCTTGGCATTTTCCCATGTGCCATCCAGCACGGAACGCACCACTTGCTCATAGAATTTGCCCCACATCCACACAGGAGAACCCAGCGGCACCAAAGATCCGCTGTCATCTACCATATAAGTGCCATAGTCACAATAGGCCAGATACATTTTATTGGGAGTCGGCACATCCCGGTTAGAGATGACCTTGATACCGCTCTGAATAAAATCTGCCACAGGCTGTCCGGCCTCGCAAGACCAACGCAGGTCGATCTCCGCACGGGGATTGGTCAGCTGTGCGCCCAGGGCAAAGGCATTGATGGAAGCCGGCACACCGAAAATCGGGTACGAACCCACATAACCAATACGATTATTATCAGACATAGCACCGGCAATGGCACCGGTAATGAACTTGCCTTCAAAAATACGGCTGTAATAGGTACGGACGCTGGAATAGGGCGCATCCACGGAGCAATTCAAAAAACGCACCTTGGGATATTTCACCGCAGCCTTCAAGGTGGCACGACCCAGCTGGGGTGTGGTGGTGAATACCACCTGTGCGCCCTCCTCCACGGCTTCGTCCAGAAGCTGTTCCGCCTGTTCCTGGGAATCCGCATGGAAATAACTGCGGATCACCACACGGTCGCCCAGAGCATCCTGTAAATACCGCGCGCCTGTCTCATGGCCGCTGACCCAAGGACTGGTGGATAGATCTCTGGGATGGATGAAGGCCACATGGACATGATCCATACCGGGGATCAATTTTGTAAAAATACTGTGTTTTTCATGGCTGGGTTCAGTCTGCACCTGCACCGGGTCATCTTGGGCAAGAGAAATCATATTCTCCCACAGGGCGCTCATGGTTTTCCGCAGTTCCGCAGAACTCAATTCACCCAGATCGGAGAAGGGATAGATCCGAAGCCACAGCAAAAGGCCTTCTCCAGGCAGAAGATCCAACTTCTGGCCGCCCAGCTTGGTAAAGGTCTCCCGGAAATAATAGAACCAGGAACGGAATTTCCGCCGTTCATCCTCCGTCCAGGGATCATCCATAGTCTTGCCTAGATGGGACAACAGCTTAGCATAATCTCCCGGCTGACGGAACTGCACATCGTACATTTTTGTAGACTGATAAAACTCCAAAAATTCATAATATGCCTGAATCCGGGGTTCATCGCTGTGTTCCGGCATAACACGCTGTACCAGACCCGGAACTGTAGGGGCATCAAAATAGCGCAACACGCTCACACGCTTATTGCCCTCCTGGACATAGAAATTGCCCAGATACTCATAACAAACAATGGGGTCCCGGATGCCCTCGTCAGACAAGTGGGCAGCGCACAACTCCGACCACTTGATTTCAAATTCCGTTTCCATGGGCAGCAAGGGCAAGAAACTCTTGGAAAATGCGCCAATGCGTCCGGCAGATTTTGTGCCAACGATCCGCTCGGTGGGAATGTTCACCAAACCCACAGACACCACTGTATTGATGGGATTTTCGCCCAGGATCTCATCCAGCACTGCCGGATGCTCCTGTCCGGTCTGGCTATATTCTTTTTGACCCAGCTTATAGGCGCGGGCATATTCCATTCTGGCTTCCTGAAGATTCATACAGCCTCTCCCCTTTCTTTTTTATATCATAACCAAAATACGCAGAATTTGCAATCTAAATTCAAATTTGTCGTTCCGTTAGGGGCACTGTAGGGCGGGGGCTTGCTCCCGCCATGCCGCA
>JAFYVL010000064.1 GCA_017549125.1 Oscillospiraceae bacterium
AAGCATCGGTTGCAATTCCTGTCGCAATGTGCAGCCCCAGAAAGTTTCTTGCATAGAAGGCAAATCAGGTGTATAATATATTAGGTTAGAATTTGTAGCTTTGCCTCCCCTGTAGGGGAGGTGCCCCGAAGGGGCGGAGGGGTGTGCAGATGTGAGATTCCGTACACCCCTCAGTCACCTGCGGTGACAGCTCGCTGAGGCGAGCCCGGTCGGCGGCTCTGACAGTCCACCGGACTGTCATTCACTACCGCCGACTGCGCTTCGCTTACCCCTACGAGGGGAGCCTTAGAGAAAGGGTGGTTTTATGGCAATTGAATTTGAGCTGAAGTTCCGTGGAACAGCGGAAAGCATCCAGCAGATGAATCGGGCAGTTTCCGGAGAAACCATGGAGTTTGCCATGGAGACTACCTATTATGATGGTGTTAGCGGTCAGTTATCTGCCAAAAAATATACGTTCCGTCGCAGAATAGAGAATGCAATCTCCGTTTGCACTTTGAAAACACCCGCCGGAGATAATCGTCGTGGCGAATGGGAAGTAGAATGCGATAACATTCACAAGGCTGTCGACTTACTGATGCAAATGGGTGCGCCGGAAGATCTGAAGGAATTGACCGCCCAGGGTATTGTGGCGGTTTGCGGTGCGAAATTCCACCGAATCGCAAAAACCATCCAATTTGACGATGCGGTTCTGGAACTGGCTCTGGATCAAGGTATTCTCATGGGCGGCGGTCGTCAGATCCCCCTGTGTGAGGTAGAGGTAGAGCTGAAATCCGGTGAACCTGAGCAGGCGGAGCAATATGCCAAAATTTTGGCAACCAAATTCGGCTTACAACCCGAACCCCACAGTAAATTCCGTCGTGCCTTTGATTTGTATAAAGGAGAGATTTAAATGCTTGATACGCTGTTTTTGAAATACGATCGGCTGTTTTTGTTTGACACCGAGACCACCGGCTTGAAATTCAGCCAGGATCAGATCATCGAATTCGCCGCTGTGGTGCTGGAAATGGTGGATGGACAGGTAAGGGTTATCCGGGAGTACGATGAACTGGTGACCTTGCTCCCCGGCACCACCGTACCCCAGATGATCCAGGATCTCACCGGCATTTCTGACGAGGATATTCGTCAGCGTGGCATCCCCAAGGCACAGGTTTGCCAAGATATCGCAGAAATGATCCGGGGCAACACCCTACTTCTGGCATACAATGCCCATTTTGATTTAAGTTTCCTGTTCTATATGCTCAAGGGATATGGCGATCCTGCCATTTTGAAGGGTAAGGACAAGCTGGATCTGCTGACGGTCTATCGGGATCGCCACGGTTATCCCCACAAGCTTTGCACCGCCATTGAGCAATACGGTCTTTCCGGTCAGGTAGTCAATTCCCACCGGGCGGTGGATGATGTGATCGCCACGGTGGAGGTCATGAAGTGCATGGAACAGGAAAAGGCAGATTTGGAAAAATATATCAATATTTTCGGCTACATATCCAAATTCGGTGTGGATGGCAAGCCCATCGGCACAGTTACCTATAAACCCCAGGAATTTGAACCCGGCACACCGGTATATGAATTGTAAATTTCTATTTATCGCACACAAGGCTCCCCTCGTAGGGGAGCTGTCGCGAAGCGACTGAGGGGTTAGCAGATCTCAATCTCCGTAAACCCCTCCGCCCCTTCGGGGCACCTCCCCTACAGGGGAGGCAAAGCGGAAAATTGGAATTTGAAATAACAACGATGGAGAGATCCTATGGCATTTGATGCATATTTTTTAAAGGCGGTTTTGGATGAGATCCGGGATCGCGCAATGGGCGCAAGAGTGGAAAAGATCCACCAACCCGGCAGAGATGCGGTGATCTTGCACCTGAAATGTAAGGAAAGTCGGGAAAAGCTGCTGTTTGCACCCAATCCCACAGCCCCCCGTCTGCACTTGACCACCGCAAGCCCAGAGAATCCTCCGGAGCCGCCTATGTTTTGCATGCTGCTGCGCAAGCACCTGTCCGGCGCACGGCTGGTATCTGTGGAGCAGCCCCCCATGGAGCGCATGGCCATCTTCACCTTCGATTGCATTGACGAAATGGGCGATGCGGTACAGAAGAAATTGGTGGCAGAATTGATGGGTCGCACCTGCAATCTGTATTTGCTGGGCAGCGATGGACGGATCGTGGATTGTCTGCGGCGAGTGGGAGTGGATGAGTCCAAGCGTCCTGCTTTGCCGGGTCTGTATTACCAGATGCCCGAGGGTATGGATAAGCAAGATCCTGCCTGTCTGGAAACAGCCGATTTTGAAAAAATCCTGGTCGCCCCCGGAGCAGATCTGGTGACCGACCGCCTGATGGATACTTTAGGCGGCTTGTCTCCCCTGGTATGCCGGGAGGCCGCTTTGTTTGCCGCAGGCAGCACCGACGGTCGTATGGAGGATGTGTCCGCAGAAAAGCTGTATCTGTTTTTCCATGAGCATATCCACCACCCAAAGCCTTATTACTACTGCACCGCCGACGGCACACCCAAGCAATTCGCCTTCTGCCCTATCCGTCAGTACGGCAGTTGTACAGAAGCAGCATCTTTCACCCAGATGCTGGATGAATTTTATACCGTGCGTGACCGGAAGGATGCCATGCGGCAGAAAAGTCAAGCGGTACGAAAGACCGTGCAAAATCTCTGCCAGCGAATCCAGAGAAAACTGGCCATCCAGGAAAAGGAACTGACCGCCACCTATGACCGGGAGCGGCTGCGCCAGTTAGGCGATATTCTCACTGCCAATCTCCACCGGATCACCAAGGGTCAGACCACGGTGGATGCGGAGGATTTTTACGACGAAAATATGTCCGTGATCCAGATCCCCATCTCCCCTCTGCTGTCTCCCCAGCAAAATGCGGCTAAGTATTATAAGGACTATACCCGCATGAAGAATGCAGAGAAGGAACTGACCAACCAGCTGGAACTGGGCGAGAACGAACTGCATTATCTCAGGAGCGTTCTGGAGGAATTGGATCGTGCCCAAACCGAGGCAGAATTGGAAGAAATTCGTCGGGAACTGCAGGATGGAGGCTATGTGAAGGCAGATTCCGCCAAGAAGCGGATGAAGCAGAGCAAGCTCGCTCCCATGCGTTTTGAGTCCACCGACGGTTATCCCATTTATGTGGGCAGAAACAACCGCCAAAACGACGAATTGACCTTTAAACTGGCACGAAAGGACGATATTTGGTGCCACGCATCCAAGGTACACGGCAGCCATGTGATCATCTCCTGCGGCGGCACCACACCCCCGGACGATACGGTGACCCAGGCAGCCCAGTTGGCAGCTTTCTATTCTGAAGCCACCGGCGGACAGAATATTGCGGTGGATGTGACCCCGGTAAAGCAGGTAAAAAAGACCCCGGGCGCAAAACCGGGCATGGTCATTTACCACACCTACCGCACCGTCATCGCCAATCCCTATAAGGACATTGTGGTAGACCCATTGAACGCAGAAAACCCATAAATTCCAATTTATCGTTCCGTTAGGGCGCCGTAGGGCGGGGGCGTGCTCCCGCCATGCCGCAGTAAAATATAGCATTCGTGTTGGTTTTACATTTTAGGCGGGAGCAAGCCCCCGCCCTACCGGATTGTGCGATAAATTAAAATTTAACCTATCAAAAACTCTATGATTCTGTAATTTGTGCAACTTTTTCCAACATTTTTTCAATTTACAACAATTGTAAAAATGATATAATTGTAGCAGAATACCCCTTATATCTCTACAAGAGGAGTAACTTTATGAAACATTATTGGATCGTTTTACTGGCAGCGGTTATGCTGCTGGGTGGGTTTATCCTGGGTTTTGCCGGGTCTGCCCAAGCCGCAGACGCAATTCAACTGCGTTACGATGACCGAAAGGAGCTATCTGCACTTTTGGGTGTGACGGTGGAATCTGTTACCATTTCCAACGAGCAGGTAACCTCCAAGTCCGTGGGCACAAACACCCCGGATGCCCATGTTCTGCAGTACGAAAACGGCATTTTGTATGCCACCGGTACCGGCAGCGCCACCTTGACCGTCAACGGTAAGGACTATGCCGTGACCGTGGAAGCTGCGCCTATCTCTCTGTTTATGATCACCGGTCACTCCGTGGGCATCGGTGAACAGGGTAACGCGGCACAGTCCGTGGTCATTGAGCCGGGACAGGCCTACAGCTCCCATCGTTACTGGACCTTCGAAAATCATAATAAGTGCCAGCTGATCATCGATCCGGAAGAGGTCACCGCGACCACCGGTTTGGGCTATATGGCAAAAAACCGTATCTCCGGTATCGATGCCTTTGCGCCCGGCGGCGGTGGTACATTGGGTGGCGGCTCCGGTCTGGCATGGCAATGGAATCAACTGACCGGTGAAAAGGTTTGGGTCATCAACGCTGCCCGTGGCGGCTCTTGCTTGAACCATTGGGTCCCCGGTGCAGAGGGCCCCAGCACCACCCGGTATAAATATTTGTACGAGTCCTCCATGGAAGCTTACCGCAATGCCCAGTACATTTTGAAAAATGAGATCGCCGCCGGTCATTTCACCCTGTCTCACATGGGCATGATCTATCATAACGGTGCTAACTTCTCCAAGTTTACCGGTTGGACCTATCCGGATCTGCAGGAATACTACGATCTGATGTGGAACAGCTTTAAAACGGATTTGACCACCGATATGGATGGCGACGGTGTTGCCGAAACATTGGAATTCTTGGGTCTTGTTCCCACCTGGGGCGGCAGCTCCGATGACGTGAGCTATGGCAACGATAAATCCGTGACCTATTATATGGCTGCCAGTAAGGATTACCCCTATGCATTCCTGGCCTGTGACATCACCCGCTACTACAAGACAGCGGCTTCTCTCGCCAATTTCCCGGCCATTGAATACACCACCCAGAGCCAGCCGGTATCCCCTCCGGAGAGTGTCCTTTCCATTAAAAACGGCGGTACCAGCGACAACAGTTTCTTCTGTCTGAGTGATTACGGTCACCTGAGCCAGGTGGCTTATAATGCCCAGGGCATCGAGATGGCCAATAATGTGTACGGCTATCTGTTTGAGAGCCGCGAAGCAACCGTCCATTTCCGGGATCGCAATGATAACATTTTACCGGATACTATGGATCTGCGTGTAGGACAGTCCATTCTGGCTGTGCCAATGATAGATCCCGAGTGGAGTGCGGGCGATTTGGAGTTGACTGCCACCGGCGCCATTCGTTTGGATTATCCCGGTTCTGTGGTGGGCATCGAGGTCGGTACCGGTACTCTGACCGCAAGCCGAAACGGTCAGGTTCTGAAGCAAATCGATTTTAATGTCTCCGCCGGTCACTCCCATTGCTTCTGCGTAGGCGCAGAGGCCCTGCCGGAAGGACATAGCTGTGAGGAGAACCTGTGGAAATCTGTAAACTCCAACCCCATCAATCTGTCTGAAAACGGATATTATTATTTGGACTGGACAGGCAATAAGGCTGCCAGCATCCAAGTGGCAGACGGTGTCGATGCTTACATCTGTCTGAACGGCGCTAAAATTTACGCTTCCCAAACCATTCAGTTAGGTAAACGTTCCAGCTTGACGATCTGCGACTGTTCTCTGGGCAGCAGCGGTATCATCACCATATCCGGCGCAGCGAAGGGTGCTCCTGTATTTCTGAACGGTCAAAAGACCATTACCCTCATGAGCGGTACCATCAGCGGCACGATCAGCAATGCCACCTTCCCGGCGGTCACCATATCCAGCTCCTACTCGAATTTCTATATGTACGGCGGTCAGCTGGTGGGCGGTCTTGCGAAAAAGAACTACGACGATACCACAGAAACTGACACGACCCGTTCTGACGATTTTGGCGGTACAGTGTGCATGATTCGCGGTCATTTCTATCTGTACGGTGGTACGATCAGCGGAGGTCGCTCCACCACCTACGGTGGAATCGTGGGTCTTGCCAATAATGCCACATTCGACATGTACGGCGGTACTATCGAAGGCGGTCAATCTACCACCTACGGTGGTGCAATTGGTCTGGCCGGTTCTGCCCAATTCACCATGTACGGCGGCACTATTGAGGGCGGTACTTCCACCACCTATGGTGGTACTATTGGCGTTGGTGCCAGTGACGCTGTTGTGACGATCTATGGCGGCACGATCAAGGGCGGTACTTCCACCACCCACGGCGCAGCCTTGGGCTGCGGTAACGGAACTGTAAACATTTACGGCGGTCATATTCAGGGCGGTCACGCAAAAACCTACGGCGGTGCAGCTTCCGTTATGAACAACACCAAGCTGAATATTTACGGCGGCAGGATCACAAACGGCACAGCCGCAAAGTACACCGGCGGTATTTACACCAACAAGAGCGGTATCCTTTTGAGCGGCAATCCCGTGATTGAGGAAATTTACATGAACAATGGCAGCAGTAGCATTACCATAACCCTGCAAGATCTGACTGCCGTAAAATCCATTGGCATTAAGCTGGCAGATACCACAAAATCCTTTGCTACCGTGGACACAGATTGCGCAACCGCCTTTGTTTCCAACATGGCAGGCTACGGTGTGGGTTATACCGGCAGCAGCCTGAAACTGACCACAGATGTGGCACAGGTTGGAAACAGCACCTACGCTACCCTGGCAGATGCCATTGCCGCCGGCAATGAGATCCGTCTGTTGCAGGATGTCAGCGAGAATGTGACCATTACCGACACCTTGTATCTGGATATGAACGGCTGTGATCTGTCCGGTCTGACCGTCAACGGCAAACTGTATGTGATCGACAGCGCCAATAATGCCTATGCAGAAAATTCCTGCGGTACTCTGACCTGTACCTTGGGTGAAAACGGCAGCATCAACGATGGTAACCTGGTCTATCAGGGCTATGTAAAGGTCGAATCCGAGGGCGTATACAGCTTCCACAGAATTTCTACGGAAATTACCCATATCTCCCTGGATCCCATCAATGAGGGTCTGGGCTACAAGGCAAAGATCCATGGCGACAGCCAGGTGCTTGGCATGGTAGACGGCTTCGGTTTGCAGCTGTATGTTTCTGAGTCCCAGGTAAACACCTACACCAAACCTTTAGCGGAATTAAAAGAAAACGGTGTGTTTGCCCTGCGTCTGACGAACATTCTGAAGTACAAGGCCGGCGAAACCCCCATCTACGGCATTCCTGTGATCGTGATCGGTGATGAAGTCATCACCGGTGAGACAGTAAACACCACCATGAAGGATGCCATTGTCGCCATTGATAAAATGGAAGGCCTGTCCAATGCCCAAAAGGCAGCGGTCTATAACCTCTATGCAGCATATCCCGAGATGCTGCTGCAATGGCTGGGCGAGAATAACAATATCAAAAACTGGATTTTCTAATCCACAAACGAGCCCCGGATCAACCGATCCGGGGCTTCGCCATACTCCCCACACTTTTCCCCACACTTTCTTTTAAAAAAAGCCAAAATCCCACACTTATTACTTTTTTCGTGTGTTGTGATACACCTGCCTAATACGTAAAATACAAGTATAAAGGTGTATACAGATACCTTTTAGCAACATAGAGAAGTTAGTATTTTTAAGATGTGGAGGGATATCTATGAAGAAAATCATAAGTGTACTGGTTGTTATGGCGTTACTGATTTGCGCCATTCCTGTCATCACGATGGGTGCTGAGGAGGAAGCCCAGACACCGGCGCCCATCACAACACTCTATGTGGGCGGTACAAACGCGCTGGAAAAACCCCAGGGCGACGGTTGGCGCTTTGATTCCCAAACAGGCGTGCTGACACTCAATAACTGTACCCTGACCGAATCTATGGTACATGAAGTGCTGTTCCGCTACAGCCCAGAGGATGATGGCTACACAGAGCGGTATGATGCCATGATCTATTTTACCGGTGACCTGACCATTGAGCTGATCGGCACAAACTCCGTGGAGTATTTTGTGGAAACCGCCCCCGAAACAGCTACCGCTTATAATGCCATTCGTGCAGGTCTGTATGAAACCATAGAGGATGGCTACATCTGGCATAAACCCAGCAAGCTGTCCATTCGAGGCAGCGGTAATCTGACCACCGGTATTGCCCTGACAGAAGAATGCATGGACGAGTACGAGGATATTGCATGGGAGCATCTGGAAGAGAGCTTCGGCATTTTTTGTATGGCCGAGGGCGGTATTGACCTAACCGGCTTACAGGATGGGGCTTGGCTGGATGTTTACGGTGGTGTAAAAACAAGTTCCTGGACTTACTGGAATGTTCGTCCCTGGAGCACCTCCCCCACCTTTGGTGCAAAAGCGGTTGTGACCGCTTATGTGGATGTGGAAGGCACCAGAGAAAACGAGCAAGGCTACACAATTTATGACAGCAACAATTCTTATTTGCATGTGGCCATGATGGATAGCACTCTGGATGCCAAGGGTCTATTGACCTTGTTGGGCTCTGGTGCAGCTTCTGGTGAGGGCTGGATTTGGGAAAATAATGTACTGACTCTGTATGCCGACACCGAGGTGAAGGCCGTGGAGTTTCGTTCCGGTTTGGGTTCTGCCAAGCTGGTGCTGGCAGCGGATGTGACCCTGGACAGCACGGATATGGGCTACGATTCCAACTGGTGTCAGCGTGGCGCAATCAATGCCTATTGCGATCTGCAGATCCAAGGTGGCGATCACACCCTAACCCTGGAAGGCTACAGTTATCCCATTTGCAGCTATCTTGCAGATGTGGAAATCTACGGCGGCCATTTGGAGTATGCGCCGGAATGGGGCGAGAACATTACCATTAACGGTGGTAAACTGACCATCAAGGATGCAACCATCAACACCATCTCCGGTATTGTGATCTATAACGGCATGGACGAGAACTATGAAGATGTTCCCGGCGGTCAGCTGATCGTTCAGAATTCTGTACTGGATCTGGGCGCTCCCCTGGTCAACTACGAAGACATTCTCACCATCCAAAACTCTCAGGTAACCGTGGATGGCGACTACCAGGGCATCCAGGGTATAGATGGTCTGGTGCTGAAAGACAGCCAGATCACTGTGGACGCTACCTCTTCCACAGCTGTTGCACTGGAATCCCGTGGCGCGGTTACCATCGACAACTGTGACTTGCATATTACCTCTGCCAACATCGCCATTTCTGCCGGCTATTTCGACGAAGATACGGAAGCGGATATGGATGTTCTGGCCCTAACCAATATGGTAATTTCCCAGCCGGCCCCCTATCAGGTAAACGTTGCCCAGGACTGGTCCGGTGCGCAGTTTGTGACGGTGCTGGATTCCGAGGGCAAGATTGCCAACACACTGATTACCACAGGTTCCAAGGTGGGCTGTACCCACAGCTATGAAAACGGCGTATGCAACCGGTGCGGCCAGCTGGAATCCTACCACTGGACCTTAAGCGCAGATACCAATGTACAACTGTCCCTGGATGAGGATCTGTATGTTAACCTAGCAGGCTACACACTATCCGGCACTATTACCACCAATGGTCACCAGATTTATGGTGCAGACTCTGCCACCAATGGATATACCTGTGACAACATGGGCTATTTCTCCTGTACCGAAGAAAACGGAAATGCCATTGTGCCAGAAAACAGCGACCAATATCTGACCATCGCCACAGAAGCAGGCTATACATTCCATCACTTCTACGTAGGCATTACCCACATGAGCCTTGCGCCCAATGTCACCGGCTTCGGCTACAAGGCAGCGTTCTATTGCGACGAAATGGTACAACAGCAGATTGATTCCATTGGATATCAGCTGTGGCTCACCGAGGATCTGGTCATCAACCGCACTGCAGACTTTAAGGACTCTTTGACCTTGCGGCTAAAGAATTTTGATGTCACAAATTACGGTGAAACACCTGTAAGCGCCAAGGTTTGTATCAATCTGAAGGATGGCAAAATGCTTACAAGCGGTGTGACCGCTGTGAGTATGCGGGAGGTACTCGAAACGATCAACGCAGACTATACTAGCCTTTCTGCGCAACAGCTATCTGCGGTGAAAGCCATGATTGAAAAGTATTCCATAATCCAATCCTGGAACGTCAACAATCTGTTTGCATAAAGAAAGGGCAATGCACAAAAGGCAGCGGTCTATAACCTCTATGCAGCATATCCCGAGATGCTGCTGCAATGGCTGGGCGAGGATAACAATATCAAAAACTGGATTTTCTAAAAAATGAAGCCGTGGGCAATGCCCACGGCTTTTGCGTCATTACAGCAGGAAGGAGAGTAGGAATAGCAGAATCGCAGCACCGGCTACACTCCATAGCAGTACCTTCTTCAATGTGGATTTTTCTTCCGGTTCATTGTCAATGTCCGGCATATAGAACTCCCCTTTTTCCACGATGGTGTTGACGGTTTCTTCTTCTGGGATCAATATATTGCATTCCTCCTTATGATATGATAAAGACGGTGACTTATACCTTCTTCAAAACAATGGCGGTGCGGCTGGGCAGGTACAGGCGAATGATATGCTTGCCATCCGGCCGCTGTTCGGTTTCATAGGTCTGGTGGGACACTCTGGCGAAACCGCCGTAGCAATGGTCGTCCGTGGACAGAACCACATCGTAAGTGCCGGCCTCCGGCACAATGGTCTCAAAACCATACTGGGAATAGGTAGGGTGGAAATTAAAGGCAAATACTGCGCCACCCTTCTTATAAACCAGGGTCTTGTCATCATTGTGGACGCTCAGCTGCACATCCTTGCCGCCCATGACCCGGTATTTCTTGGCCATGGCCACCATATCCTTCTCAAACTGCAGCAGATACTGGTAACGCAGGTCGGGATTTTCCGCCAAAGACCACTGACGGCGGCAGTAATGGTAACTCCAGCCGTTGCCCTCCCGGGGGAAGTCGATCCATTCGGGATGACCAAATTCGTTACCCATGAAGGTCAGGTAGCCCTCGCCGCCCAGACTCATAGTGATCAAGCGGAGCATTTTATGCAGCGCCATACCACGGTCAATGACCATGCTCTTGGTTTTCGTCTCCATGCTGTCATACATGGCGCTGTCGCAGAGCCGGAACATAATGGTCTTATCGCCCACCAAGGCCTGGTCATGGGATTCGCAATAGCCAATGACCTTTTCGTGGGAGCGACGGATGGCCAGTTCATAATAAATGCTGTCCATGTTCCAATAATCGTCGGAGGTCTCCTTCAGCAGACGGATCCACATATCCGGCTCGCCCATGGCCAGGCGGTAGTCAAAGCCCAAGCCGCCATCCTCCACAGGGATTCCCAGACCCGGCAACGCAGAGGTATCCTCTGCAATGGTAATGGCATGGGGATTCACTTGACGGATCAGCAGATTTGCCAGCTGCAAATAGGTGACCGCCTCGGTGTCCGTGTTCAAAGAGAAATATTTATCGTTTCCATCGAAGGACACGCCCAGGCCATGGTCATGGTAGAGCATGGAGGTCACACCATCGAAGCGGAAGCCGTCGAAATGGTACTCCGTCAGCCAGAACTTCAGGTTGGACAGCAGGAAGTGAATGACCTCGTTTTTGTCATAATTAAAGCATTTGGTATCCCATGCGCTATGATTGCCCTTATCACCTGCGTGGAAATATTGATACTCCGTGCCGTCCAACAGGTTCAGACCCTCACGAGTGTTCTTGGATGCGTGGGAATGCACCACATCCAACAGCACGGCAATGCCCATTTTATGGGCGGTGTTGATCAGTTCCTTCAGATCCTCGGGCATACCGAATCGGGAGGATGCCGCAAAGAAATTGGTCACTTGATAGCCAAAGGAAGCGTAGTAGGGATGCTCCATAATGGCCATGATCTGGATGGTATTATAGCCCAGATCCCGGATGCGGGGCAGTACATACTGGGTAAATTCCTTATAGCTGCCCACCTTGCCCTCTTCCTGGGCCATGCCAATATGGCATTCATAAATGAACAGGTTTTTCTTGGGCTTGAAGCCGGCATCCGTCCAGGGGAAGGCTGCCATTTCATGGATCTGAGCGGTCCATTGAATGGTTTCCGTGTCCTGTACCACACGGGTGGCATAGGCCGGAATGCGCTCCATCTCCTGTCCGTCCTTGACCACTACGGCCAGCACCAGCATACCGCTTTGCAGGGTGTCCGCACCCTCCAAAAACAGCTCAAACACACCGTTTTCCAGCTTCTTCATGGGATGGGCATGACGATCCCAGTTGCAGAAAGTACCTGTCAGATACATGGCATCTGCGCCCGGTGCCCACTCACGGTAATACCAGCCGTTTTCCGTTTTGTGGAAACCGAAATATTCATGACCGTTGGCAAAATCCTTGAGACTTTGACCGTCTGTCAACAGAGATTTGATTTTATTTTCCAGATTTTCTGCCCGCAGATCAAAATCCTTTTCAAAGGGCATCAAATTCTTGTCATACTGCAAAATCTTGTGTTTCATAACCGCCCATCCTTTCGTAATCTTCTATCTATAGAGTACACTCCAAAAGCTTCATAGTCAAGAAAGAAAATATACCAAATTCCAATTTGAAACGCATGGGCGTTTCATCCCAATACGCGTTAACCTTGGGTGGTAATCGTTTTTGCCCAAACCCGCCCGGTATCGTTTCTGCCTTCAAACACTAAATTCCAATTTACCGCTTTGCCTCCCCTGTAGGGGAGGTGCCCCAAAGGGGCGGAGGGGTTTACGGAGATTGAGATCTGCTAACCCCTCAGTCGCTTCGCGACAGCTCCCCTGCGAGGGGAGCCTTGTGTGCGATTTACGAAAACAGGGCGGAGGAAACTCCGCCCTGGTGGGTTAATCTTCGTATACGGTTGTTGTGATCTCGCCGTCGCTGCAATCAAAGGTCACTGTATCGGAGTACACAGAGTTACCGGCAGCATCCCACATTTCAAAGACCATAGCATACTGTCCATCGAACAAGGGTGCTTCCCCGAAGCTGGTATCTGCAGTTACGGTCAGTTCCTCAGCGGCATACATTTCAAAATCGTCGTCACCGGTGTAGGAAGCCACCTTCCAGATGGTGGTGATCACATCGCCCTCTTCCAGCAAACGCAGTTCCTTGCTGGCCATGCCGAACTCGCCCAGACCCTGGGATGCACCCAGGATGGACCACTCCTCTGTCACAAAATCATAGGCGATCTGCAGGTTATAGGCTTCCTCGTTGAGCAGGACAGGCACATTGTACAGGTTGTAATCCTCGCCCTCATAGGACAGCTCCATGTAAACCAGGTGGCCGTCAATCGCACCCCAGACACCACGGAAATTATCGTAGAAGATACCGTTGTCCCAATCTGCGATCAGATCGTTATCCGTACCCAGAAGCAGCGTCTGGTCATTGGCCTCGTCCATATAGAACAGGGTAAAACCAATACCTGACAGCACTTCGCTGGCTTCTGCACCCAGGGTCAGATATGCAGAACCCTCCTCGTTCACATTCAGAGGTGCGCCCTCCCAATCCATATCCGCCAGGGTGGGGATCTGGGGCAGTTCCTGGATATCCAGAGATTCCAGATATGCCTGGCCACCCTCTGCCAGTTCACCGGTCAAGCCGTAAGCATACAGGTGCTTAAAGGCCATGCCTGTACCGGCATAGATGTAGCCGTTAAAATCATCAATATCGCCATTGTAGGAATAGTAGCAGCTCAAACCGGTGGCCTCGGAACGGTAGGCACCGCCCACCTTGTGGATCACACAAGCTTCCAGGGCATCGGACACATTCTGAGCAGAGGGCAGCATCCATGCGGTCTGGCGCGCCAGATGACCCAGGTCCACCATGTTGGTGTAGCCCTGATCCTTGGTGTTACCGCCGTAGTTCTCACATTGGGCTGCCAGACGACCCAGTTCTGCAAAGAAACCGGGATCCTGGGAGGCTGCCACAAAGGCTTCCTCACCGAAGCTTTCATAGGCTTCCAGCAGGCTGCCCACCTTGGACAGATCGGTCAGCGACAGGGTTGCCTGATCCTGTGTGCCCACGGCTTCACAGCCTTCGTAATATGTATTACAGATGGCAATACCCAGATCGTCACCGTTCATATCGGGGTTTGCTGCCAATTCGCCCATCCAGCCGGAATAGAGCCAGCCGTTACCGGGCTCCACTTCCTCAGAGCCAACCAGATACTTGGCAAAATGCCGGAAGGTAGCCGCCACGTCCACCGTAGCCATCAAGCAGGTGTCAAAGCCCACCAGCTCCAAAGCAGGATTCTCGGCATCGGCAGGCCAAACTGCGTTGAATGCCTCATACATTTCCACCAGATCCAGGGAATCCAGGCCGTAGATCTCGTCAAAGGCCGCACCACTCACAGAACCGCCGCCGTGATTCCAGAAGGTCACCGCCACCTTTTCGGCAGGGTAATTGTTGTTTGCGTAGTCCAGAAAATCGTACAGGGTCTGGGCTTCGCCCATGTTGGCAGCCTTATCCTCATAAATCAGATGCAAACCCTCGCTGTTATACAGCCAACGCTGCAGCTTAGAAGCATCCATTTGCTCATTCTGCCAGACATTGGCGCCGCCGGTCTGGATGACCACATTCACATTTTCAGGCAGCGGCACTTCCATCAATTCCATCAAGTCAGTGGTAGCGCACCCATGGTTGGTCTCCAGGTCACTGCCACAAAGATACCAGTACACAGACCAGCTTCCATCGGTGGGCTTGTTGGCTGCAGGCTGAGTGGCAGGCGGAACATCCGTCTTGGTATCCTGGGATTCGCCACAGGCAACCAGGGACAGGCACATGACCAAAGCCAAAATCAAAGCCAGTAATTTCTTCATAATTGCTTCCTCCTTGTAAAGAAAGGCGGATGCTGTGCATCCGCCTCCATTATGTAGTTACTCGAGGCCGTATGCTTCCTTCACAGAATCGGTCCATTCCAGAACATCATCATACCAAGCCATCATAGCATCCAGTTCTTCCTGGGTCAGATCGTCGTTCTCCAGCTTCTCCTTGTCAGCTGCCAGATTCTCGGACATCTCAACCATCACATCGATCAGCTCTGCATCAAATGCCTCGGGATCAGCATTGATAGCGTTGGCGACCTCGTTAAATGCGGTCTTGGTCTCGTTGAACTTGTCGATAGCGGGCTGCTTGTCAGGGCCGCAAGCGACCAGGGTGACACCCAGCACAACAATGAGCAACAGTGCGATCAGCTTCTTCATAATTCATACCTCCTAAGTTTTATGGGTTGTACAAATTATAACATGTACCCTAGGGTACGAGTCAAGTCTTTTTCATAAATTTGTTTCCGCATTTGGGGCAGCTGATATTGATCTTACCCTTTCCCTTGGGAACACGGACTTGCTGACGGCAACGGGGGCAATCAAAATACCGATGCTCCTTGTCCTTAAACCGCTGCAGCCACAGCAGATATCTGCGGTTTTCCCGATAGCGCTGATAGGTGTTTCTGGACAGACAACGGAACATCGCGATGCCCAGAAAAATATAAGAAACCAGCGTCAGGATCAGACTGACGTACCGGAAGGGCAAAAACATATTCACCAGGCTGATCACCAGACCAGCGCACAGAATCACCATATTCAGTTTGTCCGTGCCATAGCGGCCTTGCATAAACCTGCGGAAAAATCCCATAGTATCACCTTTCAGTTTCAATATAGTTATTATATTGCAAAACCCCAGGTTTTCAACCACCAATTAAAAATTTAACGATTTGTTTACAGAGTATCAGAGGTCACTAAAGCCGTCAACCGTCAAAACACAGGTTTTGATGATTGGCGGCTTTTTGACACTCTGAGTAATTGCCGGGTCATGAGACCCGGCAATTCCATTACTTATCTTCTTTCACGCCTTCTACCAAACCATTGGCCATGCCAACCAGACCCTGCATTTCGCTGGGAATAATGATCTTGGTTGCCTTGCCGTCAGCCACCTTCTCCATGGCCTGGATGGCCTTGAGCTTAATGACCTGCTCGTTGGGAGACTTCTCGTTGAGCATTGCCAGAGAATCTGCCAATGCCTGCTGCACCATACGAATAGCCTGGGCTTCACCGTCAGCCTTCAGAATGGCTGCCCGCTGTTCCGCCTCTGCCTTCAAAATAGCCGCCTGCTTTTCTGCATCGGCACGCAGAATTGCGGATTCCTTCTCACCTTCTGCAATCAGAATGGCAGACTTCTTCTGACCCTCGGCCTGGAGAATGGCCTGACGACGGTCACGCTCTGCCTTCATCTGCTTTTCCATGGAACTCTGGATATCGTGGGGAGGCAGAATGTTCTTCAGCTCCACACGGTTGACCTTAATGCCCCAGGGATCGGTGGCTTCGTCCAGGATCGCACGCATTTTGGTGTTGACCACGTCACGGCTGGTCAAGGTCTGATCCAATTCCAGATCGCCGATGATATTACGCAGCGTGGTTGCGGTGAGGGTTTCCATAGCGGCCATGGGCTGCTCCACACCGTAGGCATACAGCTTGGGATCGGTGATCTGGAAATACACCACCGTATCGATCTGCATGGTAACATTATCCTTGGTAATCACGGGCTGGGGAGGATAGTCCAAAACCTGCTCCTTCAGGCTCACGCGACGGGCAATGCGATCAATAAAAGGCACTTTGAAGTGCAGACCCACACCCCAAATGCTATGGAATGCGCCCAGTCGCTCAATGACATAGGCACGGGATTGCTGAACCACAGCAATATTCTTGATAATGATGATCACCACAAGGGCGATGCACGCAATAATGAAACCTTCCATCGTTATACCTCCTGTAATATATCTGTCTGAATGGCGGTCACATAGACCTTAACGCCTTCCACTCGGTCCACCCGGATCATGGTGTCCACAGGAATGACAGCTTGGTGACTGCTGCGAGCTGCCCATTCCAAACCTGCCAGTTTCACCCGACCGGTGGAAAGATCGTTATTGATTTCTTCCATGACACGGCCGGTGCTACCCACCACCGCATCCACATTGGTTTTTACCAGCTTGGGCTTGAAATATTTCCGGGTCAAGGGACGCAGGGATGCCAACAATACGATGGACACCACCATAAACACCACCACTTGCAACCAAAGTTCACCGCCACAGATGCCTGTGATCATGGCGCACAGCGCGCCCACAGCAAACCAGATGGAAACAATTCCTACAGTGGAGGCCTCTAACCACAAAAACAACACCATGGCCACAAACCATGCGCCTGCAATGGGATTCATAGGAATTCCCCCTTTCTGGTTATAGCATACCAGAAATTATAGTGGTTGTAAATAAATAAAATGTAAATTCATATTTATCGTTCCGTTAGGGCACCGTAGGGCGGGGGCTTGCTCCCGCCCTGCCGCAGTAGAACACAGCATTCGTGTTGG
>JAFYVL010000065.1 GCA_017549125.1 Oscillospiraceae bacterium
CAAGCTTTTTAGGAGAACGGATTGCCACGCCAGTGTGCGCACTGGCTCGCAATGACGCATCGAAATACTTGCGGTGCAAAACGAACCGCCAATCATCAAAACCTGTGTTTTGACGATTGACGGCTTTTTTGACACTCTGAACCGTATCGTTTCTTGAGAAACGATACAGTTTTCATTATTTTTCAAAGAATGCGATGCCGTAAGCACCGGGGCCTACGTGAGCGCCAATGGTACAGCCAAGGCTATAGGCAGGTGCAGGGGTCTCCTGCTCCCAGGCCTGGGGACATTGGGTCAGGAACTGATCCAGCAAAGCGCGGTCATAGGCATAGGTAAATGCCACAGGCATATCGTAGTTCACACCGCCGTAGTTATCCATCAGCTGGGTCAGCAGCAGGTTTGCCTTCTTGTTGCCACGGGCAGTACCGGCCATCTGTACAATACCGTCTTTCACCTCGATGGCAGGCTTGATTGCCAGCAGGCTACCTGCCAAAGCGGTAGCGGTAGAAATACGACCACCTCGCTTCAAGAACTCCAGGGTATCCAGGGTTGCCACAATCCGAACCCGGTCACGAACCTTGGTCAGCTCTGCGGCAATGGCTTCTGCGCCCATGCCCTGGGCGGCCAGCTGCATACCGTACTGCAACAGTACACGCTCGCCAATGGTAGCGGTCATACTATCCACCGGGAACACCTTGCCCTCATAATCAGCAGCGGCGATCACGGAGCTTTGGTATGTGCCGGACAGCAAGGAAGAAATGGTTATGACCACCACTTCATGACCCTGGGATACCAGTTCCTCATAGGCCTGCTCAAAATCTGCAGGAGGCACCTGGCAGGTGGTGGGCATATCCTTGCTCTGGCTCAGCTTTTCATAAAATTCCTTATGGGACAGGTTCACACCGTCAGCATATTCCTGCTGACCAAAAATAACCTTCAAGGGCAAAATACGCACATTGCCCAGGGTATTTATTTCCTCCGGAACTACATCGGAAGCAGAATCAATTACAAAATATACGCTCATAGAAACTCCTTTCAAAACGAACCCAATTTATCGGATAAATTAGCGGATATCTGGGCTAAACTTTTATAGAAGGCTGTCCGTTGTTTTTCTGTCAGACCATCGCCGCCTACGCTAACCCAGGACAAAATGGCAGGTTCCATTTTCTCCGCAACCCCATGACCACTTTCTGTCAAGGTCAAGGGCGCACGGTAATTCTTCTCGCCTCCGGTCTGAATATAGCCCTTGGCACGAAGATCCGCCACAATCCGGGAGATGGTTGCCTTATCCTCAGCACAAAGGCCACAAAGCTGTGCCGCTGTCAGACCGTCCGGGTGATTATGCAGGTAGAACAGGCAGGACACATGAATGCCTTTGAGTCCAAATTCCGTCATCTCCATATTCTTGATCCGCTGAATATACTTGTAACACACGGTGATACCGGTCAAAAATTCTTGAAAACGATGAATCATAGGTTCTCACCCCCCTGTTATTTTCTAAACCATGGGGATTATAGCATATAATCGTTGATAATTCAACAACTATTTTCTTTTATCCGGTAATTTTTAAGGGGATTTTCAGTTTATTTATCTTATTATATACTAAAATTCCCAATGAATCAATGGCAAATTTCAGCAAATCCCCCGTTGCGTTGCAACGAGGGATTTCAGTTATTGACAGGAAAAGCAGAATTCGTACGCATAACCCACAAAGGTTATGGTTTGTTCCTCTTGATCAATCCGGATGTCAGACAGTTCCACCGGCAGTTTATTGCGGAGTTCTGCAAAACGAGAATCGTTGATTTCGTACACTTCCGGGATGGTCACACCCAGCATAGTACCCTCCTGGTCAGAATAGCCACCTGCCCAATCCCCACGATCTGCTGCGGTCATGCCGAAATACTTGCCGGAGCTATCTGCATCCCAGGTGGGATCGCAGTAATAATAAAGGCCGTCAATTTCCAGGACATTCCACATATGCATACCGCTTCCCCCGGTATGCAGAACCGTTCCGCAAGGAATATCCGCCTGGGTACACAGGAACAGGTATGCCTGCGCAATGTTGGTACAGATACCGCTCTTCTCTACCAAGGTCCAGTAGGGAGAAGATTTTAGATTGGCTTCTTCCGGAGTCAACAGATTATAGTTCTCCCCCAGCAGGCTTTCATCATACTGAAGATCTGCAATGAGTGCATGGTACAAAACCAAGGCACGCATGGTCTGCGTATCGTTTTGATCCACGGTGGACAACAGATTCTCTGCCACAGCATGAAATTCTTCCAGTTTTCGATCAAATTCTTCACGATCCACCACATAATTCCAGGACACCGTTCCGGAGGTTTGGTCATAGGATGTCATCTCGCTGAAATCCGTAAATGCCCCAAACATGGGACAGGTGCAATGGATCACATAGACCATGTCATTGAGAAATCGCTGGGTGTTACCACTCACCTGGATCTGGGTCTGGGTTTCATACTGCAAAAATGAATGGATCACCGCCTTGGCGGCGGTGATCACTTCGGATTGGGAATGTTCCAGAATCATAGGAGAAATTTTGGTCAGATCCACGGTGTAGCTGGCGCTGATATCTTCGGTGGTATCCGGCTGGGGTTCTTCTTTCCAGAAGGTACGGATTTCTCCCTCGAAGTCCAGTTCCAGTTTTTCCGCATCACAGCTGATAAGCTTGATCTGTGTGATGCAGCCATCTACCTCTTCGCAATAATGCAAGGTGAAGGTCTTTGTGGCATCATCATAAGTATAGGACTCCACCAGATCTGCATCATCCACCGGGCTGCCGCAGGCACAGGAATAGCGGAATTCACCATTGGTACGGAAGCACAACGTTTCCAGATCGCCCTCGGTATCTCTGTACCACTGGTCACCGGCAAATGCATAGGCACTATAATCCGGATTCGGCTTACTGTCCTTCGGTTTGGAAGCACAGCCGCCAATGAGCAGAACCATTGCAAAACAAAGCAGCACACATACCATATTTCTGATTTTCATAACAGCACCATCCTTCCAAATATGTTTGCTTCTATTACCATCATAAGCTTTTCTAAGTACCCTGTCAATAGGTATTTATAAAAAAGCGATACCCGATCAAAATCGGGTATCGCCATTTTGTTATTTAGTAATTAGCAGTCGCCTGCATCATCCAGAACACGGGGTTCGGGAGTCACACCGGGCTCAAAGTCACGGTATGCCATCAAACCGGAACCTGCAGGAATCAGCTTACCGATCAGCACGTTCTCCTTCAGGCCAACCAGGTGGTCAACCTTGCCCTTAATAGCGGCATCGGTCAGAACCTTGGTGGTTTCCTGGAAGGATGCGGCGGACAGGAAGGAATCGGTAGCCAGAGCAGCCTTGGTAATACCCAGCAGCATTGCAGCAGCCTCGGGCATCTTCAGGTCGGTCTCACCGGCATCAATGCGAGCCTGCACTGCAGCCTTTGCGTCCTCAAACTCGAACACATCCACCACAGTACCGGTCAGCAATGTGCTGTCGCCAGGCTCTTCCACACGAACCTTACGCATCATCTGACGGATAATAACCTCGATGTGCTTATCGTTGATTTCTACGCCCTGCTGACGGTACACAGCCTGTACGGACTGAACCAGATACTCCTGAACAGCTTCCACACCGGAGATACGCAGAACATCCTGGGGATACAGCGCACCATCGGTAATGGGTTCGCCCTTCTGGACGGTCTTGCCGTGGGTGACCTTCAGACCAACGGAGTAA
>JAFYVL010000005.1 GCA_017549125.1 Oscillospiraceae bacterium
ATGCGAACACAAGCCTCCGCTAGAAATAGCGGAGGTTTTCTTTTTAGACAAACCGAACTCTGCCTGCAAGTGTCCACCGGACACTTGCTACGGCAGGACAATACTTGGCCTACCCGGGAAGATAGGTAATGCGAACACAAAGCTCCACTTGAAAAAGTGGAGCTTTTCTTTTTACATTAACCGAACTCTGCCTGCAAGTGTCCACCGGACACTTGCTACGGCAGGACAATACTTGGCCTACCCAGGAAGATGGGTAATGCGAACACAGACCTCCGATAGAAATAGCGGAGGTTTTCTTTTTTATCATTACATTCAATGTAATGATGTGTCATCGCGAGGAGCAAAGCGACGTGGCGATCTCCTAACCAACTATATATCAATTCTAATGCCGGAGATTGCCACACCAGTGTGCGCACTGGTTCGCAATGACATTTATTTTAGATGCTTTTCTTTTTAATATTTTCTATAGTGACAAATCTTTCCCTTATGGTTATAATACAAATATAACCAACCATATATTTCTCGTGATGGTAAGGAGGAATCCCTATGCAAAGGCGTTTTATTTCTATGTTGCTGGTGTTTTTGCTGGTGTTTTCCATGGTGCCCGTGACAACCGCAGAGGAAACCCCTGCCCAGACACCCTCTTGCGCAGAGGGCTATCAAGAACTCACCTATGACACCATCCAATTAGATCCGGAGGATGCTAAGTCCCCGGCACCTGCCTACCGTGGCAATGTACCTTCGTCTGCAAGCTACTACGGCCGAGAGGCGTTGAAGACCACCGCCCAGGGTGAGAAGTTTGTGTATGCTTATGACCAGATCTATTTGGCGGTCAGTCAGAATCAAACGGATTCACAACTGGAGATCATGATCGATGGCAAAGGTCATACTTTTACCGGGGATGAGCTGGTCACCCTGGTGGATACCTACCGCCGTGACCATCCGGAACATTTCTGGATTTCTAACCAGTTCAGCATGATGTACTACACCCCCGGTCAGTACGTTGCTGTAGTACTGTACATGACCATGAGCGGCGCAGACCGTACCAGAGCCGTTGCTCAAGTGGAAGCGGAGGCCGATGCTATCCTGGCAGGCATCCACCCCAACATGACCGACTATGAGAAGGAATTGTACATCCACGATGCTCTGGCAGAACATATTACCTACCAATCCAATACCTATGCCCATGATATTTATGGTGCAATGGCGCTGGGGGAAGCGGTCTGTGAGGGCTATGCCAAGGCCTTCCAGTATATGCTCCGGAAGGTGGGCATCCAATCCTATATCGCCACCGGTTACGGCGGTGGTCCTCACGCATGGAACTACGTGCAGCTAGGGGATCAGTATTACCTCACAGACCTGACCTGGGACGACCAGGGGGATGATATTTACCATGCCTATTTCAATGTGACCGATGCCATGCTGGCAGAGGATCACACCACCGACAAGGAGATCTACAAACTGCCGGTGTGTGACAGCCGGGATGCCTTCTATTTTGAGGGTACAGCCCAGTATCTGGATAACTACACCGTCAATTCGGTGGCAGAGTTGCTTGCGACCCATGGCATGAATGTGCATTTGTATATTCCCGGTGATCTGAATACTTTTTGGACATGGTTCCAAATGAATATACGCCAGATTGCCGGTAAGACCGGTGTCAATGGCGGCTTCAGCTATGGTTGCTCTTCTTTGGGTCATGAGATGATCCTGCGCATCATTGTAGATAATACCACTATGGTGGTCAATGGTGAGCAGATCACTCAGTATGCAACCTTCCAACAGGCGGTCAATGCTTGCCCCGATGGTGCATACCTGCGGTTGATGGAAGACGTGCAGACGAATATCACCCTGAAGAAGGATCTGTATGTGGATCTGGCAGGTCACGATCTGACCGGTACGATCCAAACCGGCAACTATAAGATCTACGGCATGGACTCGGCCACCAATAGCTATAGCGGCCTGTCCGGTGGTACATTCTCCTGCGGCAGTGCTGTGCCCCAGAGCCTGTATACCACATCCGATGCCATGCGCTATATGACCATCCCCACCGCTTCCGGTTATACCTTTCACCGCTTCTATCTGGGCGTGACCCATGTGAATCTCAGCCCCAAGGTCACAGGCCTGGGCTATGTGGCAGAATTTTACGGCGACCACTTGGTTCGCAGCCGGATCGCATCCGTGGGCTATGACCTGTGGCTGAACCCAGCACAGGTAGTCAGCGTCAACCGGGATTTCCGCAATAGGCTGTCGTTGCAGCTAAAAAATGTGGATGCTGCCACTTACGGACAGACGCCCATCTATGCCTGTGCTACCATGACCCTAACCGATGGTACGGTGCTGAAAAGTGCCACCGCAGAGTATACTCTCCGCCAGGTGGTGGAGCTGGTGAACAGCCAGTATCAAAATTTTAGCGCCCAGCAGCTGTCTTTGGTCAAAACTATGCTGAACGCAAATCCCATCATGCAAACCTGGAATATTTCCAATCTGTAGAAAAAATTGCCGGAGGACCATAATTTGGTCCTCCGGCAATATAGTTTTTTATGCCTTTTTCTGATCTAATAGATCCTTGTTGGCTTTTTCAACGCGAAGGAATACCAACAAAGAACCGACAGCGATACAGAGAATGACCGGCATCCACAGGTACAGGAAGTTGAGCATGTTGACTGTAGAGGTTGTCTGCTTGGCAGCATTCTCAACATAGCCGGCAGCGTCCAGCAACCAGCCGCAGATGGCAGTGCCCAGTGCACCACCGATCTTGATGCCCAGAGAAGAGCAGGAGTACATCATACCTTCCAGCCGATGACCGGTACTCAAAGTGGTATACTCAGAGCAGGATGCGATCAATGCGTTCAGGTCGCCCTGGAGAGGTGCGATACCGATGGTAGAAACAGCGGTAAATGCGATCATCAAAGGTAAGCTACCGTTAAAGGCTGCGACCATAACGCCAACTCTACCAATGGCTGCGAGTACATAGCCCCAGATATTGAGCTTATACATGCCGCCGAGCTTCTTGATTACCAAGGGCAGAACGGTGAGGGCCAACACCATGGTGACATTGATAGCCAGTGACAAATCACTGAAGAGTTTCTCATTTCCCAGGATGTACTTGGCATAATAGGTTCCCATACCGATAACAGAGGCATAAAGCTGAGTCAAAATATAGCTGCAGCAAATAATGACATAGTACTTGTTCTTTAGGAGAATCTTGAAGGATTTCAGGAATGTAAGCTTGTTCTCCTCGCTTCTTTCCTCCTCCATCCCATCATCCTCTTCAGGAAGTTCCTTGACGGAGAGGACGGAGAGGGTGTTTGTGATCAGACCAACGATAGCGTAGATGATAGCGATCAATCTCCAACCAATCACACCGCCGCCCAGCCAGCCTACGGCGAAAATGGTAACTGCCTCGATGACGATTTTGGTTGCGAACGCGAAGATAAAGCGGAAGGAACCGATCTGAACACGCTCGCTGGTGTTCTTGGTGATAAGGGCTGTGAGGGATGCATATGCGATGTTGTTAGCGGTGAAGAACACGGCATTGAGTAGGGTGTAGGACAGGAAGAAGAAAATGTACTGTGCGGAGCGTCCCCAACTTGCGGGAATGGAGAAGCAGGCGACCAGGGTGATTGCACAGCCGATGTAGGGCCACAGCATCCAGGGACGAGCCTTACCCATCTTGGTCTTGGTTTTGTCTATCATTCTTCCAAAGAAGAAATCGGAAATGCCATCAAAAACTTTGGAAAGTGCGATCAAGGTACTGACGATGCCCATACTCAGACCGATGGTATCGGTCAGATAGATCATCATGAACGCAGTCAAAAGTGCGTATACGCAGTTGCCTGCAATGTCTCCGGAGCCGTATCCGATCTTGTGGTACCATTTCAAATACTTCTTTTCTTGCATGGTAATTCTCCTTTACTTTATTGGGTCGGATGGGTTACTTTAATTCGGGGATAATGCGAATTTCGAAATCGATGGTCTCATCGTTGAGGGCATACTTCCGGCGAAGAACCGGGCCGCAGCTGGCAGAACCAATACCGTTGTGCCGATAGTCCAGACATAGGACAGTGCTGCCGCATTCCTCTAATTCATAGTTATGACCCTTGACGGTCATTTCTTCCTGGGTGTAGTGAGATGCGTTGAAGCTAAAGGCTTCCAGACTGACTGCGGTGAGACGCAGTTTCTCGTTTTCCAGGATCACGTAGTTGCAGTCGCCATGAGCGCCATGCTCTTGGGGACGAATGTAATCTTCGTACAGGCCTTCTACGGTGGTATTGTAGATGCCGTGGGAAGCAGCGTGACGCTTGTCGGGGTAGTTCTCTGTGGGACCGAGGCCGTAGTAGGTAACCTGTTCCAGAGAGTTGGGAACGAACAGACGCAAGCCAAATCGGGGCAGTTCCGGGAACTCCATGTTCCGTTTGGCCAGAATGTTAGCGGTTACAGCGCCGGATACGGAAACAGTCCAGTCCACTTCAATGTTCATAAATCTCTGTACCGCAATGGCGGCAATAGAAACATCGGAGTGAATACGAACCTCGCTGTCTGCGGCCAATGTGCGAGTCATGTAGGAACGGGTAATGGCCTTGTCGTAGTGTGCTGCCATCCATTCCAGCTTCAGCTTCCGGTCGTTGTCGGTGGGAGCTCTCCAGATGTTCAGGCTCATGGGCTTGTCCAGCAGCTCTTTCCCCTCAAAAATCATGGAACTGAAGCTGCCGACGGTTTTATCATAGCGGTAGGAGAAATTCTTGCCGGAAATCGTAATATAACGCTCGGCTTCTTCCACCTTCAGATTATCTTCACCCAGATTCTTTTTATTCCAGATAACCAGCGCTTTTTGATTTCGGCCGTCTACTGCGGCTTCTAACGCTACTTCGTCGAAACCAAGTACGAAGCCTTCAGGAAGCAGCTCGGTAGCCTCTCTCAGCTGATAAATTAGCTTCAAGTAGGTGCGGCCCTTAGCAGGGACGGTGATGTTCAGCCGAATAGTGCCTTCGGCATGGGGAAGGATTGCAGGAACACGATCCACATTGCCGCTTTGGATCACTTCGCCATCACAGTTGACTTCGTAAGCAATGGATAGATACTTGTTTACGGCAACGAAGTCCATGTAATTATGCAGAGTTAGGATGCCGGTGTTTTGATCAAATTCCTTTACCCGAACAGGACGGTTGACATTCTTGTACTCCAACACGCCGGTGTGGGGGCGGCGGTCGGGATATACCAGACCATCCACGCAGAAGTTGCCGTCGTGGGGATATTCGCCGTGGTCTCCACCGTACCAGTACATGGGCTTGCCGTTGGGAGCTTCGCCCTTGTAGATGGCGTGGTCACACCATTCCCATACGAAACCACCGCTCATGCATTCGTTTTGCTCGATAAATTGCCAGTAGTCTTCTAGGTCGCCGGGGCCGTTGCCCATAGCATGCGAGTACTCACACATAAGATAAGGCTTGTCCGGATTGCTGTCAACATAAGCCTGCAAAGTCTCCAAGGAAGGATACATATTAGAGTATAGGTCGATGTTGGAGAAATCGTACTTGCGCTTTCTGCTGCGATACTGTGCGCTTTCGTAGTGGGTCAGGCGAGTAGGATCGAAGTGCTTGGTCCATGCCAGTGCTGCCTCGAAGCAGCAACCGTAGGCACTTTCGTTGCCCATAGACCAGCAGATAACGCTGGGACGGTTTTTGTCTCGAATCACACAGCGTTTTGTGCGATCCAACGTAGCTTCCAGAAAGTCGGGGTTATCAGCGAAGGGCTCGTTCCAGTGTTCTACGTGATTTTCCCACAGCTCATTTTCGGAGCAGTACATTTCGGCAGCACCGTGGCTTTCGTGGTCGGCCTCATCGATGACCAGAAATCCGTATTGGTCGCAGAGCTGATAGAACATGGGTGCGTTGGGATAGTGCGCGGTGCGGATGGCATTGAAATTAAATTCCTTAATCATCCGAAGATCGCGCTTCATATGTTCCAGGGAAATGACAGGACCGGTTACAGGATCGGAGTCGTGACGATTTACACCTCGGAATTTGATGGAGTGACCGTTTAAGTAAACCTTGTTGTTTGCGATGGTGATCTCACGGAATCCCCAGCGGTCGACAATGATCTCATTGGGACACTCCAGAACCAGGGTGTACAGGTAGGGCTGCTCAGGGTTCCACAGCTTCGGCTCTGTAACGGTGAGCAATGCTTGGTGCGTGAAGCTGTTTCCGGCATCCACCGCCTTGGGTGCGCCCTTGGCTACCAGCTTGTTCTCAGCGTTGAACAGCTTGATGGCAACAGGAACAGTTTGTTCGGTGAACTTGAAGCGGATCCGCAAGGTTGCGTCGTTTCCGTCCAGGTGATTGGTGACGAAGTAGTCGCGGACATGGGCTTCGGGGCGCTTCAGGATGTACACATCCCGGAAGATACCGGAGGTACGGAACTTATCCTGGTCTTCCAGGTAGCTGCCGTCACACCATTTTAGTACCAAAACTGCCAGAGTGTTCTCACCGTCTACTACCTTATCGGTAATGTCGAACTCGGTGGTGGAGTGGGATACCTCGTTGTAGCCCAGGTACTGACCATTGAGCCAAGCATACAGGCAGGAGTCCACACCTTCAAAGTTCAGGTAAGCCCGCGGGGCGTTTTCATCCAGCTTGTAATTAAACTTTGTAATGTAGCAGCCGCAGGGATTTTCGTAGGGGACATAGGGGGGATCTGCCGGGAAGGGGTAGCGTATGTTGGTGTAGTGATGCTGGTCGTAACCGTGGTTCTGCCAGACACTGGGGACCGGAATGGTATCGTAGTCCTCGGCACCGAAGCCCAGCTCGTAGAACAGATCCGTCAGGTCGTGGACATTGGAGTAGTATTTGAACTTCCAATTTCCGTTGAGCAGCTGGAACCGATCAGAGCGTTCACGATGCTCTATCAAATCATCCCGGCGCTGGGAAGCGGGAATGTAGTAGGCACGCTTTGACATGGTTCCTTCGTGGGTGACTTGCAGATTTTCGTAGGTAGCAGGAATGATCATTTTTTGTTCCTCCTCACAAGTTGTACCTTCATTTTAGCGAAAAAATTGTGAAAAAGGAATAAACGGGACTGTACAAAATATGGACAAAATGATACAATGGAGAAAAAACAATGATTTTTTGTCAAGGAGGTACGGGTTATGTATGTTAACTCCGGTTATCTGAATTGTTCCAGAACACCGTTTAAAGACAAGTCAGAACCGTTGATTGTGGGCAGTTGCGGAACCTATCGTCTAAATAACATCAAGAGCTTACCCACCTGGCGGCCGAAGGGAAGAATTGACTATCAATTGCTATATATTGTATCTGGAAAAACGCATTTTTTTATTGATGGTGAAGAAAGAATTGTAACTGCCGGTCATATGGTGTTATTCCAGCCGCGCCAACAACAGCGGTATGTGTATTATGGCAGTGAACGTCCGGAGGTTTACTGGGTACACTTTACTGGTTCGGATGTAAAGAATATTTTGCGCCATTACCAGATACCTTTGGATGAGCCTGTGTTTTATTCTGGTGCCTCTGCGACCTATGCGTATTTGTTTAAGGGCATGATTCATGAACTCCAAAGCTGTCATACCGGCTTTGCTGAGTTGATTAGTATGTATCTACGACAGATATTTTTGTTGGTGCAAAGAACGCGCAAGGAGACAAAGCCCTCCATATCTACATTTATCCAGCAAGAGGTAGAGTATGCTCGACGGTATTTTAATGAGCATTACAATGAGCCGATTTCAATCCAGGAATATGCGCAATCCCGTAATATAAGTGTTTGCTGGTTTCAGAGAAATTTTAAACAGCTGGTTAGTCACACACCTATGCAGTATCTTTTGGTGGTTCGTGTCAATAACGCTGCCAATCTGCTGGAGACGACGGACTACTCTGTGACGGAAATAGGTTCGATTGTGGGTTATGACGATCCATTATATTTTAGTCGACTGTTCCGTAAGGTTAAGGGCTTGTCGCCGGTGGCTTATCGTAAGCTCATATCACAGCAACATAACAAAAGTGAAGTATGATTCTTGTGTTACTGCCATAAGGAAATAGGAGGGATACTATGAAACGAATCATAAGCTTGATCATGGCGATGATTTTGCTGCTGTCCTTAACAGGCTGCAGACAAGAGAAATCTGCACCTATCAATAAGGAGAATTCGCCTGTAAAATACGAGAATACCGGACTTGCGGTGCGTCCCGATAGCAGTGAAATTCCCTTTGAATATACTTTAACCGATGCCCAGGTGGAGGAATTTTACAAGCTATTGGAGGAGAGCGAGAAGCTTTCTATGGAGAGTAGCGATTGGGAGCAGGTGGATCAGATCACCACGGAACTTTCTGATTCCCTGGACTACCTGGAAGACCAGGCAACCATGGCACAGATCATTTATTATTGCGATCAATCGGATGAAGTAGCCAGCGAACGGTTTTTAGCCTGTAATGACATTCTCACAGATGCCAATCGAGCCTATAACGAAAGCACCCGCCGGATCTATTTGTCGGATGCGCCCTGTAAGGATCAATTGTTTGAGGATTGGACGCAGGCGGAGCTGGATATGCTGCTGGCTTACTCGCCGGAAATTGCAGAACTGGAAAAGCGCAATGCAGCAATTCTGGTAGAATACCAGGCGCTGGAGGACATGGCATCTGATGAAATGATTCCCCTGTACCTGGAACAGGTGAAGAATAACAATCAAATTGCCAAGATCTACGGCTACGACAACTACTATGAATTTGCCTTCCGGATGGTCTATGACCGTGATTATGAACCGGAGCAGTTGGGGCAAATGCGCCAGTATGTACAGGAATATCTGGTGCCTGCCATCGATCAAGCGTACATGGATTTTCTGGACAGCACCATGGAACTTGGGATGACAGATGGCATCCTGTTCTCTGCGTTTTTGCTTAACGATTATGATAATGTCCAGGAAGATTATGTGGGTCGCTATTTGCAAAGCCTGCCCCGGCAGATGGGGGAGGGAATGTCTGATGCATTCACCCCGGGCAACTCCTATTTTACCGATTCTGAGGATGCCCACGAAGGCGCATTTACGGCCACGGTCACCGACCAAAGCTTCTGCTATTTCGGCCCTGGCTATGCAAGTGCCATGACCATAGTCCACGAACTGGGTCATTACTATGCCAGCCAACATGCGGATATGAATGAGATCTCCTATGACCTGGCAGAAGTCCAATCCCAGGGCAATGAATGGCTCTTCCTGGGGAAGTTGTCCACCATGATGGATGAGACCTTATACCAATCGGTGTTGGACTACAAGATGTTCAATGACTTGTGCATGATCCTGGTCTGTATGATGGTGGACGCCTTTGAACGGGAGATCTATGCCCTGGAAGATCCCACAAGCTTGACCCCGGAGGAATGCAACGCCATCATGGAGCAGGTTTGTGAGGCTTATGGCGGTGTTGATATGATTGGGGAGTATGCCCTGGATATCCAGGAATACTGGCGAATGGTTGTGGTGGAGAACCCGGTTTATTATATCAGTTATGCGGTATCCTCCATTTCTGCTATGAATTTGTATACCCTCTACCAGCAAGATCCGGAGGCGGCTGTGGCGGCCTACCAAGTGCTCACAGAGCAGGATTGGGTGGAGGAAGGATTTTTGGCGGCTCTGGAGGCGGCAAACCTCCCCGGTGCATTCGACGAATCCGTTTACCAACACCTAACCTCCCACTATGACATTTACAATGCCATATAAGCAATGGGCGTGTTCGTATGAACACGCCCATTGAGATTATAATTGTTCCCATTTTTGGATGCCCCAGGTCAGGAGGCAACGGTAGAAGATGCTGTTAAGCACAGCCAGCACCCCGGCGCACAGCGCTAAAAATGCGGTGGGGGACAGGGAACTGAGCAGGAAGTAATAGGCAAGACCGAATACCACCGGGATGCCCATGAGACCGAAGGTACAGACTAAAATAGCCACGGATTGCTTACAGGGATAGGTTTCACTGATGTAGTCCAGCTTTGCCCATTTCAAGCCGCAGACCATACCGGCCACACCCGACAGGGAAGTGGACAATGCAGGAATCACCGTGACCAGTATGAGTTCAGCCGGATGGCATTGGAACAGAATGCCCAGTACCAAACCGCTGATTGCCGACAGGGGAACGGTGAGAAGCAGATGTAACCGCAGTTTGCCCAGCAGGATCTGTCGGGGGGCAATGGGCAGAGATTTGAGAATCCAAAGATTCTTGCCCTCTAAAGATACAGAGGGGGTGGACACCATGGCTGTGCTGCTGAGGAATACCAGAACTGCACAGATAAGTACAGGAATCAGTTCCCGGATATTGGGGAATGCCATTTCCAGCTGGGGCAGCAGATCCATTAGTTTTCCACGGAAGATAATGGCCGCAATGGGAAGGGCGGCGATCATCAGTATACCCATACCCATGTTGGTGAGATACACCGGGGTGTTCAGGAATTTTTTCCATTCCTTGCCGGTGACGGCATGGATGGGATTCTTCACCTGTGCGGATTTCTCCAGCTTGCGACGCTTGGTGTGGGGGACGCTGGTGGCAGTTTTTAGGAAGGTGACGGACAGAATCCAGTATACCAATCCAAATACACCAACCGCAATGCCCACAAAGGCCAGCATCAGCCAAGAGCCGGTACAGCCCATGCCCATGGCATACAGCGGCCAAACCCAGCTTTCGTAGGTATCTGCAATTTTTTGACCGTTCATGGCCATGGAATTGAGAATGGAGGACGCCTGGGAGTAGATACCAAAATAAATGGACAGAAACAGCACCATGAACAATAGCGCACCAAAGGCCTTGTTCATTCTCTTCAGCAGCAGGTGCAGCAGCCAGCCTAGTAGACATGAGAAGGCTTGTGCCAGCAGCGCAATCATGACCATGGCCAGGATCTGCAGAGCAAGACCACCCAGTGAGAAGCCCACGTTAATGGCATAAACCACCATGGCAGGCACCATGATAATGGCGCATAGCAGCAGATTCATGCTCAAAAGAGGCATGATTCTGGTCAAAAGGATGTATTTGGGCGGGATGGGCATGGATAACAACAGGGCATTGTCCTTGGCGTCATAAAGCTGACTTTGGGAAGCGAAAACGCTGCCCAGGAGCGCAATACCCAAAGCCATGGTGCCGGCAAGACCAAAATACAGCCAATCCAGCCTCATGAGGTGATAAGGCGCTACCAAAAAATCAAACAGCAGATACATCATGACACAGCTGGCACCCAGAGCATAAACGACCAGTAATCCCAGAAGGATCCATGTACCCACAGACTTTTTGGGCTTGGCTTTGGACTTGTTCATACTATTGGCAAGTCCGGCCAGAAAGGCCCGAAAGCGTAACGCTAATAACGTGCGGATCATAACTGATCCTCCAGTTCCAGGAACACCTGTTCCAAAGAATCCTGACCCTTGACCTCTTCCATGGTGCCGTAGGCCACCAATTTACCGGAAGAGATAATGGCTACCTTATCACAAAGCTTCTCTGCTACCTCCAACACATGGGTGGAGAAGAGGATCGAGCCGCCTTGCTGACAATGCTCTGCCATCACATTCTTTAGCTGATGGGATGCGATGGGATCCAGACCCACAAAAGGTTCGTCCATCAAAATCAACCTGGGTGCATGAATCAGAGCGGCGATCAAGGCGATCTTCTGCTTCATACCGTGGGAGCATTCCCCAATGGACAGGGCCAGATCGTCGGTCATGCCCAAAAGCTGACCATATTTTTCGATCCGGGCAAGTCGATCCGCTTGAGAAACACCGTAAATATCCGCCACAAAATGCAGATACTTGATGCCGGTCATAAATTCATACAGATCCGGATTGTCCGGCACATAGGCAAGGATGGACTTGCAACCCAAAGGATCATTGGCAATATTTTTGCCGCCGATCAGAATTGTGCCTTTTTCAAACTGCAAAATGCCGCAGCAAGCCTTCAGAGTGGTGGTTTTACCGGCACCGTTGTGACCGATGAAACCGCAGATCTCACCGGGGGCAATGTGCATGGAAAGGTTATCCACTGCAACCTTGTCGCCGTAGCATTTGGTGAAATTTTGAATTTGAAGCATGGGCAGTGCCTCCTTATATGGAATATAGGCATTATACCATACAACCGGAGTAACTGCAATCGTCTAGGAGGGCAAATTTTCGTTGATGCTCCGGGTTTTGTGTTTGGTAACCCAGTAAATCACCAACCAAATCAGCCCAAAGCCCCCTACAAAAATGCCGGTAAACACTAAAATGGGGATCAGCTGATGCTTCAGCCAGCCGTTGATTAAATAAATGAGCAAATAGTCTACATACAAAGCCAACCCATGAATGCCAATGGCAAAGGGCAGGGGAAGCCGTTCCATTTGATAGACTTCATTGATGCCGCCGGCAATAAAGGCCATGAGAAAGATGGTGAGAATCCCACGGCAAACCTCCACCGGAGACAAATTGTCCAGCGCACCGGTAGCGCCGGTGATTCCGTAAATAATGGCCAGCACCACCGGACCAAATCCGGCAGCCAACAGACCACGGTGTAAAAAACCCAGAATATGCTTTTTCATTTTTGATACCTCCGTCTGATTTGACTAAGACACCGACGGGAAACATATTCCCGATAGCCGCATTGGAAGATGGCGTCCACAGCACCGCTGAAGGACGTGACAAACCGATCCAGCTTCCGTTCGTTGGCCAGGGTACTTTTGTTGATCCGAATAAAATAACCGGGCAGAGACTCCTCCAACAGGTACAGCCTTTGCTTTAAGCGATACCGGCGGTTGCTACCATCGATGGCATAGGTTTTGCCATCCAATACAGTAATACATTCTATTTCCTCCACCTGCAGTGGGCGCATTTCATCTTCCCAGAACCCCCAGAGCCGTTGACCGTCTGCATACTGCGCTACCAGCTCCTGGATCTGCTCGGTGAGCGCAGAGGGTGCATGGGCAGTGATCACCACAGATTCTTCTGCCTGGGGATCGATAATCAGCTTATATTCCATAGGGTCACCTCCAAGGTATAGCATACCATAGATTCCCCAAAAATGTGAGAATTTTATTCCAAAGGACACAAATAAAGCCTCATCGGTAAAAGATAAAAATTCCTTAAAATAATGTTTGACAAATCGGCATAAAGCATATATAATATCTAAGCACGACTGTTAGGAGGGGAATACTATGCTACTTGGTCTGGCACAAATTATGGACCGGCCCGGTCAAAGCGTATCCTTCTCTACCAGTGTGGATCTGAGTGATCTTCAATACGGCACTACTTACCCGGTATCTGAACCCGTGGTTGCGGAAGGCTCTGTGCGTAATACCGCCGGCGTTCTGGTGATGAAAGGCTCTGTAAAGACCTGCATCCATGGCGTGTGCGACCGTTGCGCTTCTGACTTTGACGCAGATGTGGAATTTCCCATTGATGCGGTTCTGGTCAAAGAGTTCGCCAATGAAGAAAACGAAGATGAATGGGTATTCCCTCTGGAGGGTGATGCGGCTGATCTGGAAGAGATCGTTCGTACGGTATTCGTACTGAACATGGACTCCCAGCTGCTGTGCAAGCCGGATTGCAAGGGCATGTGCTGCCGATGCGGTACGAACTTGAACGAAGGCCCCTGCAGCTGCCAGAAAGAGCTGGATCCCCGCTTTGCTGCTTTACGGCAGCTTCTCGATAAGTAATAAAAAGAAATGCTGTTAAAGCAGATTTGACCAAGGAGGTGTCATCCATGGCTGTTCCTAAGTGTAAAGTGTCTAAGGCCCGTCGCGACAAGCGTCGTGGTTCCAACTGGAAGCTGTCTGCCCCCAGTGTGGCTACTTGCTCCAAGTGCGGTGAGCCCGTTGCTCCCCACAGAGCTTGCAAGGCTTGCGGTAACTACAATGGCCGTCAGGTTCTGACCGCCAAGGCTGACTAAGGCAGGAAAAGTATGAGGAAAGCACCAGTTGCTTTCCTCTTTTTCCGTTTTAGGAGGAATTTATTGCACAATCTGGTAGGGCGGGGGCTTGCTCCCGCCTAAAATGTAAGAACCCATATGGATGCTGTATTTGGTTGCGGCATGGCGGGAGCAAGCCCCTGCTCTACAGTACCCTTATGGAAAGATAAATGGAAATAAGAATAAATTGGAAGAATCATATTGATTATTTCCTTATTTTATGAGATAATAACTTGAATAACTGGAAAGGAGGACTTTCCCATGGCAAAACCTTTGGTAGCAATCGTTGGACGACCCAATGTGGGCAAGTCCATGCTGTTTAATAAACTGACCGGTCACCGTACCTCCATTGTGGAGGACACCCCCGGTGTAACCCGTGACCGAATCTATGGCGACTGCGAGTGGTGCAATCGTCACTTCTCTCTGGTGGATACCGGCGGTATCGAGCCTTCCACCGACAGCGATATGCTGAAATTTATGCGCCGCCAAGCGGAGATCGGTATCGAACTGGCTGATTGTGTGGTCATGGTCGTGGATGTAAAATCCGGTGTGACCGCCGCTGACCAGGACGTGGCTACCATGCTCCGCAAGTCCGGCAAACCTGTGGCTCTGGCTGTGAACAAGTGTGACTCCGTTGGTCCTACCAACCCCGATGTATACGAGTTCTATGGCCTGGGCATTGGCGACCTGTTTGAGGTCTCTGCCATCCACGGCCACGGCACTGGCGATCTGCTGGATTGGTGCTTGGAGCAATTCCCTGAGGAGACCGAGGAAGAGGACGAGAGCGATGTGGTCAAGGTGGCCATCGTGGGTAAGCCCAATGTGGGTAAGTCCAGCTTGCTGAACCGGATTCTGGGTCAGGAGCGTGTGATCGTGTCCAATGTGGCAGGTACGACCCGTGACGCTATCGACTCTGAGTTCGAGAACGAAACCGGTAAGTATTGCTTCATTGATACAGCCGGTATGCGCCGTAAGAGCAAAGTGGACGACATGATCGAGCGCTATTCCAATATGCGTACCATCAATGCCATCGAGCGAGCCGATGTTTGCTTGATTTTGATCGATGCCAATGACGGTGTCACCGAGCAGGATACCAAGATCGCAGGTCTGGTGCATGAAGCCGGTAAGGCTGCCATTATTGTTGTAAACAAATGGGATGCGGTTGCCGATAAGGAAACCAATACCATGCGTGATAAGGAACTGCTGGTCAAAGACGGCCTGAGTTATATGACCTATGCCCCTGTGGTGTTCCTGTCCGCGCTCACCGGTCAGCGTGTGGATAAGCTGTTCCAGGTAATCCAGGACGTGAACAAGCAGAACACCAGCCGTATTACCACCGGTGCGCTCAACAGCATTTTGGCAGAGGCAACCGCCCGTGTGCAGCCGCCCTCTGATAAGGGTCGTCGTTTGAAGATCTACTATATGACCCAGGCCGGTACAAAACCGCCCCATTTCGTGATCTTCTGTAACGATGCCAGATTGTTCCATTTCTCCTACCAGCGTTATTTGGAGAATCAAATTCGTGAAGTATTTGGCTTGCAGGGTACACCTGTGCGAATCACCATTCGCCAGAAGGGCGATAAGGAGGAATAATCCATGTGGTTATCGGTATTGGTAGCAATTCTGGCAGGTTATCTGCTGGGTAATTTGAACGGTGCAATTTGCGTATCCCTGTCTATGCAGGATGATGTGCGCAGCCACGGTAGCGGCAATGCCGGTCTGACTAACTTTGTCCGCAGCTATGGTGCAAGCAAGTCTGTGAGCGTGATTTTGATCGATGCCGGCAAAGCATTTTTGGCATGTACCCTGGGTCGATTCCTGTTGGATGAGTATGGCTACGGCTTAGAAGGCGCAGCCATTGCCGGTCTTGCGGTGATGCTGGGTCACGATTTTCCGGCTCTGCTGGGCTTCAAGGGCGGTAAGGGCATTATGAGCGGCCTGTTCATTGCTTTGTCCGTAGATTGGCGGATCGGTCTTATGATCCTGTTTGTATTCGCTGTTTTCTATGCCATCAGCGGCTATGTGTCCCTGGGTTCTACCTTGGCAGCATTGACTTTTGGCCTTTCCTTCTGCATTATGCACCACAGCCGTCCTGTGGTGATGATCTGCGGCATAGCTATGGGTCTGCTGGCTATGTATATGCATCGGGAAAACATCGGCAGATTGGTCAGAGGCGAGGAACGCAAGACCAATTTGTTTAAGAAAGAGAAATCCGAGTAAATCATAACGGCAGAGCGATCTCTGCCGTTATTTACCCTTTATTCACACAATGGACGGGTAATTTTGATATACTGCATTTAATGTGCAATGAAACTGAAACGAAAGGGAGTATGACTTGTGCTTCAGCTGAAGAATATTGTCAAGAACTACGCAGAAGGCGATAATACCGTTCGTGCACTGCGTGGTGTCAGCCTGGACTTCCGGAAAAGCGATTTCGTGTCTATTTTAGGACCTTCCGGCTGTGGTAAGACCACCATGCTGAATATCATCGGCGGCTTGGATCACTATACCGAGGGTGATCTGATCATCAACGGTGTGTCCACCAAGGATTATAAGGACCGTGACTGGGATACCTACCGAAACCATTCCGTAGGCTTTGTGTTCCAGAGTTATCATCTGATTCCCCACCAATCCGTTCTGCAGAACGTGGAACTGGCATTGACCCTGTCCGGTGTCTCCCGTAAGGAGCGCCGCCGCAGAGCCAAAGAGGCTTTGGAGGCGGTAGGTCTGGGTGACCAGCTGCGCAAGCGCCCCGGTGAAATGTCCGGCGGTCAGATGCAGCGTGTGGCCATTGCCCGTGCTTTGGTCAATAACCCGGATATCATTCTGGCTGACGAGCCCACCGGTGCATTGGATACCGAGACCAGCGTGCAGGTCATGGATCTGCTGAAGGAGATCGCCAAGGATCGCCTGGTCATTATGGTTACCCATAATCCGGATCTGGCAGAGCGTTATTCCACCCGTATCATTAAGATGCTGGACGGTCAGATCATCAGCGACAGCGCGCCGCTGAATGAGGAAGATTATGCCCAGCTGTCCACCGGTAAAACCGAACAGCCGGATTCCCGTAAGAGCAAAAAAGCCCGTAAGCCCTCCATGTCCCTGTGGACGGCTTTTGGCCTGTCTCTGAAGAATCTGTTCACCAAGAAGGGAAGAACCACTCTGACCGCCTTTGCAGGCTCTATCGGCATTATCGGTATCGCCTTGATCTGGGCAGTGTCTCAAGGTATGCACATGTATATCAATCTGGTGCAAGAGGAAACTCTGGCATCCTATCCGCTGACGCTGGAGGCCACCACCGTGGATCTGTCCACGCTGATGGAGACCTTTATGGGCAGCGAAAACAAGACCGGCGGTGAGCATCCCCGGGATGCTATCTATGCCCGTCCCGGCCTGTATGAGATGGTTCAATCCTTGAACAATATTGATGCAACACAGAACGATCTGGGGGCATTTAAGGCCTTCTTGGATCAAGAGGTTGCCGATAAGAATACCGAGCTGCATAAAGCGGTGAATGGTGTTCAATATACCTATGATCTGGATCTGCAGGTCTATACCGAATCCGTAGACGGCAAGATTTTGTATTCCAATCTGGAAGATGCGCTGACCGGAGCATTGCTTCGTAACATGGGCATGGATATGTCCGCCATGATCAACATGGGCGATACCATGGGCGGTGCAATGGGTGCCATGGCTTCCATGACTACTCCCAGGATGAATCTGTGGAATGAAATGCTGCCCGGTACCGACGGTTCTTTGATCAATCCGTTGATTAAGGAACAGTATCAGCTGGTGGAGGGCGCATGGCCCAATGAGTACGATGAGATCGTACTGGTGGTGGATCAGAATCAGGAATTGAGCGATTTGGTGCTGTATGCTCTGGGCTTGACTCCCCAGGAGGAGATCGACAATCTGTTCAAGGCTGTTTTGGGCGGCAATGAGCAGGTGGAAAGAGGTCAGAGCTGGTCTTATGAGGAGATCATGTCTCGTCCTTACCGGATCGTGCTGAACTCCCAGTGCTATACTTACGACGAAAATACCGGCTTGTATACAGACTTGCGCAGTACCGAGACCGGAATGCAGTATCTGTATGACAATGCGCTGTCTCTGAAGGTGACCGGTATTATCCGCTTGAAGGATGATGTCAGTGCCGGATTGCTTAATGGTGCCATTGCTTATACCCGAGAGCTGACCGAGTATGTGGTTACCTCTATGGGCGAGTCTGCGGCTATTCAGGCGCAGAAGGAGAACCCCGAGGTGGATATCTTCACCGGCCTGCCCTTTAAGCCTGAGGAAGGCGCTATTACAGCCGAGGAAAAGGCTGCCCGCTTCCGTGAATATGTGGGTCAGTTGGATAACCGTACCAAGGCATCTACTTATATGGCATTGCTGGCGATTCCCAGTCCGGAGCAGGTGGAAGTTGCTACACAGCAGACCCTTGCAAGCATGAGCCGAGAGGAGCAGAACGCTATGCTGATCCAGGCCATGATGGCTTACCAGACCGGTATGGGAGAGAGCGAGATCGAGACCTATGTTACCAATATGGACGATGCCAGCGTTGCCCAGTACTTTGGTAGGATCATGGAGCAGCAGCTGCGTGCCCAGATGGCAGAGCAAGTGCGTCAGCAGATGGCAGCCATGAGTACCGACGAGATGGCAATGGCTTTTGAGGCAGCATTGCCTACTTTTGCCGATGCTGATTGCGCTCGTTACTATGATGAACTGGTGGTATTCTCTGAATCTACCTATGAGTTGAATCTCCGTGATCTGGGTGCGGTGGATCTGGAGCAGCCTGCTTCTATTAACATCTACGCAACCAGCTTTGAGAACAAAGACGTGATCGTTAAGGCAATTGCCGATTATAATGAATCTGTGGACGAACTGAAGAAGATTCAGTATACGGACTACTTGGGTTTGATTATGTCCTCTGTTACGGATATTATCGACGCTATCACCTATGTACTGATTGCATTCGTGGCAATCTCTCTGGTGGTTTCTTCCATCATGATCGGTGTTATCACCTTGATCTCCGTGCAGGAGCGTACCAAGGAAATCGGTATCCTCCGTGCCATCGGTGCATCCAAGCGGAATGTTTCCAGCATGTTTAATGCGGAGACTGTGATGATCGGTTTTGCATCCGGTGCATTGGGTGTCATACTGACCTATCTGCTGTGCATCCCCATCAATCTGATTATCCAGACAGCTACCGGTATCCCCGAACTGGGCGCATACCTGCCGCCCCATGTGGCATTGATTCTGATTGCTGTCAGCGTGGGCTTGACGCTGATTTCCGGCATCATTCCCTCCAGAAGCGCAGCTAAGAAAGACCCCGTGGTCGCCCTGCGTACCGAATAAAAATCAAAGCCCCGAGCCATGCTCGGGGCTTTTGCTATGTGCCGTAGGGAACGCTGTCCCCAGCGTTCCGCCAAATCTCATTTCGTCGCGTTGTAGGGAACGCTGTCCTCAGCGTTCCACAAAACCTTATTTCGGTGCATTGTAGGGAACGCCGTCCCCTGTATAGACTGGTAACATAGTATACAGTTTGTTCGGACACATGGTATACAGTTTCATGATATAATTAAGGCAAAAACATCAAGGAGAGATGTAAAAATGCCTTGGAAAGAGGAAACTG
>JAFYVL010000006.1 GCA_017549125.1 Oscillospiraceae bacterium
AAATATATTCACTTCTACAATTATGAGCGCATCCAGAACAAAACTGGAGTGGCGCCGCTGACGCTGCGCCACTCCGCTTAAAACTTAATATCGCCTACACAGGGGGCTTTTTGTGCTGTCCGCACAAACTGGGGCAGTTCAAGGCATGGTTAGGGGATTTTTGCTAATCTGCACTGGGTGCGTTCAGTTCGCCATTGGCATCGTAGTCCTCGGGAAAGGCTTTTCGAAAAGCTTTTTCCACAGGGAAACTATGCAGAACGGCAATTAAGCCAGGCGCAAAGGCCAGCAGGAAGTAGGTGAGAGGATGGGCAATGCTGAAGATCAGCACCGATGCGGTCATAAACAGCATGAACAAAGTGCCAGGTAACCGGGCGAAATAAAAGGAAAGGGCATTTAGATGCAGCTTTGCAAAGCTGTGATAGTATCTCGATTCCAGGGGAACCAGCCAACCCAGATAAGCCACCATGGACAGAAGCATAATGCGATACACCAAAGAAAGTATGGCAAACGTGCTGTTATTCTTTGCATTGATGCTAAGAACCTGATCGCCATAAAGGGCGATCAACGCAATGACGATCCAAAAGATCGTGAGCCCAATGCCTTGCTTCAGTTCATTGCGGAATGTGCGCCAGAACCGGGAATAACAGCCGGGCTCATCGGGCACGGTGCAACGGCTGATGGCATCAAACAATGCGCAAGCCGCCGGGATAATGGTTACCACCGGGATACAGCAAATATAAAAGCATAGGGACAGTAACACGATTTGGGGAATTCGGTTCATCCACCGCCAAAAGGGTCTTTCCAAATTAAAAAGTCCGCCAAACATAAACATACCTCATTTCTGGAATGTTTTCAGTATAGCATGCTTTACCCGGAATGTCATCCATATTCTCCAATATTTATATATTTTTTACAATTCTAAATTTATATAAAAAGGATACGGCGTCTGTAATCACCGCCGGACAGGGGGAATAGATTTTGGTGAGGAGGTGCGCTATGGCCAAGAAGGAATACGAACTGACCTATGTTTTTGAGAATCCCAATTCCCCGGAACAAACCGAATCCCTGCTGGAAGATGCTTTGGTGGAAAACCTGCTTTCCCGGAACAGTTTTTTATGAAAATCGCTGCTTATTGTCGTGTTTCTACGGATAAAGACCAGCAAATGGATAGTTTAAAAAATCAAAAAGAGTTCTTTGTGTCCTATGCAAAACGCAACGGCCATGAGCTGTTTCGCCTGTATGCGGACGAGGGCATTTCCGGCACATCTTTAAAAAAGCGTGAAGAATTTAAACGGCTTTTGCTGGATGCCCAGTTGGGGCTTTTTGAAATGGTGGTGGTTAAGGATATCAGCCGTTTTGCCCGAAACACGGTGGATGCCCTGCAAAGCATCCGCAAGCTAAAATCCATGGGCATCAACACCTTGTTTCTCACCGCCAATATGGACTCTATGGGAGACAGCGAGTTTGTGCTGACCCTGTTTTCTGCCATGGCACAGGAGGAGAGCAATAACCTTTCCAAGCGTGTAAAATGGGGAAAAAAGATCAACGCAGAGAAGGGAAGAGTTCCTAGGCTCGTGTTCGGCTATGACCGGGTGGACAAATTTACTTTGGAGATCAATCCCGGTGAAGCCCAGATCGTCCAAAAGATCTTTAGCCTGTATATTGACCAGGGATTGGGTTGCCGGAGTATCAGTATGGTTCTCAACCGGGATCAGGATAAAACCAAATTGGGGAATACCTGGGATGCCCGGGGTGTTCGTCGGGTGCTGGTGAATCCCTTATATTGCGGTGTGCTGATTAACCACAAATATGAAATTGAAGATTTTCTGACGGGGAAACAGATCCCGATCCCCCAGGAGGAACAATTCATCCACTCACGAGCCTCCTGGGCCATTGTAAGCCCGGAAACCTTTCAAAAAGCCCAGGGGATCATGGCAAACAGACGCATCCAATACAACTCCGGTGAGCCTTTCAAGGCAGGACGATATAGTTGCAAACACCTGTTTTCCACCCTCATTAAATGCGAGCATTGCGGACGATCCTTCACACGAAAATCCTACACCTATGTCAATACCCGGGTATACTGGCGCTGTGTGACCAATGACCAGTACACCGCGGAAAAATGTGACAACCATGTGATTTTGGAAGAGCCGGAACTGATAGAACAGATTCGCAGATACCTGGCATCCCAGGTGACGGACCGGGATGCGTTCCTGTCCCGGGTACTGGCAGACTTAAATAAGCACATTCCACAGACCGAAGATCGATCTGTAAAGGATTTAGAATCCCAAAGGAAAAAACTGCGATCCAAACAAGACCGTTACCGGGAAATGTATGCCAATGATCTGATAGATATGGAGCAGCTAAAGCAGAAACTCCGGGAACTGAAAGCCCTGGAGGCAGGCCTGGACAAGCCACTACAGACCGCCAAACCCGTGGGTGAAGAAATTCTGAAATCTCTCAACATGGAAACCGTTACCAACCTGGATCTGCGCCGGATTATTGATTATATTTCTGTCAATCAAAATGGTAAGATACGCATCGTGATCAAGAAGAATACCACCTGGCGAAATGATGTCCACAGTAGAGGTCTTAGATCCCATGGTGCTTAGCTCCTGTGTCCGTGAGGTTTGCGATTGCCATTGTAAGGACACCCAATCGGTACAGATCCCCACGGCGGTCTGCCGACTCTTTGACGAGGAGCTGGTCATGACCGGGGAGAATCGCCGCCTGTTTGTGACCCTGGGACAGTTTTCCATCATCCGTCTGGAACGGGATGTGCAGCTGGTAGTCCCGGTGCTGGATTATGCTATGCCTACCAAGGAATGCTGTGAGTCTCCCGGTTGTGCGGAAGATCCCTGCGAGATGTTCAGTCGGATTCCGTTCCCCACAGCCCAGTTCTCACCGAAGAATTGCGATTGTCCGGACTCCTGTAACTGCGGATAAATTACGGGCGCATTGCTGTAGCAATGCGCCCACAGAGTGTCAAAAAAGCCGTCAATCGTCAAAACACAGGTTTTGATGATTGGCGGTTCGTTTTGCACCGCAAGTATTTCGATGCGTCATTGCGAGCCAGTGCGCACACTGGCGTGGCAATCCGTTCTCCTATAAAGCTTGCTACGCAAGGTGTTTTGACTTACTGCACAACTCGAACCACTCGAGTATCCACATACACTTCGGGTTCGAGTTGCTTGTCTTGACGGCTTTTTTGACCTCTGCCAGACTGTCAAAAAGAGTTTTTCGACAGTCTGAGGGCGCATTGCTGTAGCAATGCGCCCTAAAATTATTCTTCTGTAGCCTTCTCGGCATTGACAAATGCCATCAATTCTTCACCGGTAATGGTTTCCTTGGCCAGCAGATATTCAGAGATCTCATCCAGCAAGGCACGGTTTTTCTTCAGTAGTTCCACAGCCTCGGCGTAACAAGTGTTCAGAATTCGCTGAATCTCCTTGTCCACCAGAGCGGAGGTGTCCTGAGAGCAATCCATATAGGCCTGACCGTCCAAATACTGATGGGTAACCGTAGCCGGTGCCATCAGACCCAATTCGGGGCTCATGCCATACTGGGCAACCATGTTGCGAGCCAAAGCGGTGGCACGTTGAATATCGTTGGCAGCACCGGTGGTCTGGGTGGCAAATACCACCTGTTCTGCGGCACGTCCGCCCAGCAGGGAACGCAGATCCACTAGCAATTCGTCCTTGGTGGACAGATACTTTTCCTCTTCGGGGGTGTACATGGTGTAACCCAAAGCACCGGAGGTATGGGGTACGATGGTGATCTTGGTAACCGGGTCTGTTCTCTTTTCCAAAGCGGAGACCAGAGCGTGACCCACCTCGTGGTATGCAACCAGACGCTTTTCGGTGTCTGTGAGCACGGTATTTTTCTTTTCTGTACCGGCAATGACGGTCTCAAAGGAGACCAGCAGATCTTCCTGGTTCACAGCCTTGCGGTTCTGACGTACTGCACGCAGAGCCGCTTCATTTACCAGATTTGCCAGGTCTGCGCCAACAGCACCGGCGGTGGCCTGGGCGATCTTCTTTAGATCCACATCCTCAGCCAGCCGAATCTTTCGGGTGTGCACCTTCAGCGTATCCAAACGACCCTGGAGGTTTGGTTTGTCTACGATAATCCGGCGGTCAAAACGACCGGGACGCAGCAGCGCCTTGTCCAGGATCTCAGGACGGTTGGTGGCGGCCAGACAGACGATACCCTTGGAGGAATCGAAACCGTCGATCTCGCCCAACAGCTGGTTCAGAGTTTGCTCGTTATAGCTGCCGAAACGGTTGTCACGACGGGAGCCTACGGCATCGATCTCGTCAATGAAAATAATACAGGGAGCCACCTTTGCCGCCTGCTGGAACAGACTGCGGACACGGCTTGCGCCCACGCCCACGAACATCTCTTCAAAATCAGAGCCGGAGATGGAGAAGAAGGGAACGTTGGCTTCACCGGCCACCGCCTTGGCAAGCAGAGTCTTACCGGTACCGGGAGAGCCCACCAGCAAAGCGCCCTTGGGCAGCTTTGCACCGATCTCCGTATATTTTTGGGGATTGTGGAGAAAATCAATGATCTCCTGCAGAGATTCCTTGGCTTCATCCTGACCGGCAACGTCCTGGAAGGTAACACCGGTGCGCTTTTCCATATAGACCTTGGCTTTATTGCCGCCGATACTGCCCATGACTCCGTCACCACTCATACGACGGGAGATCATGCGGATCAGCAGGAAGGATGCACCGAACATGGCCACATAAAACAGGATCATGGTAATCATGGAATTATCTTCAATGATGATCTGATTGACCTTCACACCTGCGGCGTGCAGTTTCTCGGCCAGCTCCATGGCATCGCCGTAGGGAAGACCGGTGATGCAGGCTTTCTGCTCATCGGCAGGCTTTTTGGCCTCTTCCTTGGTCATGTAGATCACACGGTCATTCTGCAGTTCCACCTCAGAAAGATTTCCTTTTTCCATTTCAGCCAGGAAATCGGAATAATCCACATCCTTGTACTGGCTGCCGGAAATGGCGGAGTACACAGAAGTGATGATCAGAATGATGGCGGCGGTGATCAATATGGTCACCCATATATTTTGGGGCTTTTTGTCTTTGTTAGGATCTTTGCCGGAATTGTGGTTATTTGGCTCCATATAACGAACCTCCTGCTATGAAAATAGATGGGTAGATATGTTTCATTCTGCTATCATATCACATTTTTCCTTTGGACGCAATGAAAGATACATAACAAATCGGTGAAATTTCTGTAAATATGAAAAAACAGTTGAGAAACTGCAGGAAGTTTGCTATAATGGATGTGATATAGGCAAAAGTGTATTTACGACAGGAGTTTTATTATGAGAGACAATCACTATCGTCGCAGAGAGCGTGAGCAGGCTGCACCTGTGGAAGAAAATGAGAATCAGCTGGAAGGCCGCAATGCCTTGACCGAGGCTTTGCGCAGTGGTCGTACCATTGATAAGGTATTCATCGCATCCGGTGAAACAGATCGTGGTCTGCAGCGTTTGGCAGCAGAAGCCAAGGAAGCCGGTGCTGTGGTTGTGCCTGTGGATCGCCGCAAGCTGGATGCCATGAGCTTCACCCGTTCTCACCAGGGTGTGATCGCTTTGGCAGCCGCCAGAAGCTACTACTCCATTGACGATATTTTGCAGGAGGCAGCAGACAGGGGAGAGACTCCCTTGATCGTGATCTGCGATGAACTGTCTGACCCCCATAATCTGGGTGCTATTCTGCGAAGCGCAGAATGTGCCGGCGCGCATGGTGTGATCATTCCCAAGCGCCGCAGCGTTGGCTTGACCGCAGTGGTGGCAAAATCCTCTGCCGGCGCGGTGGAGTACATGAAGGTGGCCAAGGTGACCAATATCAATGCGGCCATCACCGAACTGAAGGAAAAGGGTGTGTGGATCTTCGGCACAGCTGCGGAAGGTTCTATCCCTATGTACCAGGCAGACCTGACCGGTCCTACGGCCATTGTTATTGGCTCTGAGGGCGAGGGCATGAGCCGTCTGGTGGAGAAAAATTGCGATGTTACGGTCCATATCCCCATGAAGGGACGGATCACATCTTTGAATGCATCGGCTGCGGCCTCTATTTTGTTGTATGAGGCAGTGCGGCAAAGAATCTGTAAGTAAGGAGGTTTCCTATGGACGAACTGGAATCCCAGGAATTTACCCTGGAAGACATCATGGCGGAATTCAGTGACCATCCAGAACCCTTAAGCCCCGAGCAGGAACAGCTGATTGCTGAGGAAGTTTCTGAAACAGATGTGGAAGAGATCATTTCTCAGGTGGTGGAAACCATTGAACAGACAGAAGAGGCAGAGCCGGAAGCTGAACCTGTAGTGACTACGGATACTATCCGCATGGATGTGATCGACATTCCGGAGACACCTGCAGTGGTCACCGCAGATACCATTCGTATGGAAATTGTGACCGAAGAAACCGAAGAGCCGGAGCAAACGACCACAGGGGATACCATTCGTATGGATGAGGAAACCCTGGCGGCTATCCATGCGGCAACCGGACAGGAGGAGTCCCCGGAAGAAGCACCGGAGGAATCTCTGGAAGAAACCCCGGAAGAAGAGTTCACAGAACAATGGGAGCCGGAATACGAGCAACCCATGGGCGAGTATATTCCGCCCCAGCCCATTATTTTCCACCCCCAATCCCGGCTTCGTGAATTGAAGCGTAAGCTGGTGGCAGGCCCGGAAAAGCGGTATTATGAGCTTTCTGAGGTCGGTTTTGGCAAATTGCAGTTGGCCATTGGTGGTTGTTTGCTGCTGGTTCTGGTCAGCCTGGCCATTTCCGTTTTGTATGCAACCGGATATGTACCCCAGGAACGTATGCGCCTGATGGTGTTCGGTCAGTTGTTCCTGATGCTCATGGCGGCTCTCATCGGCTCTTTCCAGCTGATCGAGGGCGTGGATGATCTGCTCCATAAACGGTTCTCGCTCAATACTTTGCTGGTGGTGACCTTCATCGCCTGTGTGGTAGATGCGGCCTGCTGCTTAAAGACCCTTCGTGTGCCTTGCTGTGCAGCCTTCAGCCTGGAGATGTTTATGAGCCTTTGGAGTGCATACCATAAGCGTAGCACCGAAATGGGCATGATGGATACCATGCGTAAGGCCACCCGCCTGGATAAGCTGGCTGTGTCTGAAGAGTATCTGGACGGCCAGAAGGGCTTGCTTCGTGGCGAAGCCCAGGTGGAGGACTTTATGGATCATTATAAAGCCCCCTCTGCTCCGGAGAAGACATTGAACAAGTATGCTCTGCTGGCTATGTTGGGCAGCATAATCGTGGCAGTGATTGCCGGTGTAATGGGCGGCTTGTATGATGGTGTGATGGTGCTGGCGGTCAGCTTGCTGGCAGCTGTGCCTGCCTCTGCTTTCGTGGCATTGACCCGTCCCTGGGCTGTGCTGGAGCGCCAGATGCATAAGCTGGGCGCAGTTTTGTGCGGCTGGCGTGGTGTGGAAGGCCTTCGTGGCAAAATGTTGTTCCCTGTGGATCATACGGATCTGTTCCCCGCAGGCTCTGCAAAAATGAACGGTGTCAAATTTTTTGGCACTCGTGAGCCTGATGAGGTGGTAGCCTATTGTACCGCATTGGTCAATGCCGATGGCGGCAGCCTGGCACCGCTGTTTGAGCATGTGCTCACCAGCCGTAACGGCCGCCACTACGATGTGGAGAATTTCCGTACTTATCCCGGTGGTATCGGCGGCGAGGTACAGGGTGAACCTGTGCTGGTTGGTATGCTGTCTTTCTTGCGGGATATGGGTGTGGAAGTGCCCGAGGGTATCCGTGTGAATCAAGCGGTGTGCGTGGCCATTGACGGAGAATTGTGTGGCCTGTTCGCTGTGACATTTGATAAGAATAAGCAAGCGGCTCTGGGAATGAGCGCATTGTGCAGTACCCGTAAGTTGAAAGCGGTGCTTACCAATAATGACTTCATGCTCACAGAGAGCTTCCTGCGTGCTAAGTTCGGCATCAACCCCAAGCGGATTCAGATTCCGGAGCATGCGGTTTGTAGCTTGTTGCAGAAGCAGAAATTGCCCGAGGACGCGCCTGCATTGGTGGTGTCCACCAAGACCGGTGTTGCGCCATTTGCTATTGGTGCGTTGGGTGCGAAGGCTCTGCGGACCGCCAGCGTTCTGGGTGTGGTGATCCACATGCTGGGCGGTATTCTGGGCTTGGCTACTATGGCTGTGCTGACCTTGCTGGGTAGAACAGACCTGTTGACCCCCATGAATATGTTCCTGTATCAGCTGGTATGGCTAGTACCCGGCCTGCTGGTCACCCAGTGGACAAAAATCTTTTAATCACAAACCCGGGAAGGCAATCGCCTTCCCGGGTTTTGACCTTTGATAAATAGATAATAGTAGGGGAGGGTCATTGACCCTCCCGAAAAACGATACCCTTATGGGTGTTGCCATTAGGTGTGACCCGCTGGAGATTCGTTTGCATTTTCTTTTGCTTTTGGCAAAAGAAAATTAAGGTGTCGCTGGGGCCCTACCCAGCGAGCAACAGTCCACCGGACTGTTGCATTTAATTCTTCGAATCTCCAGCGGGCAAAAAAATAAGACACCCCATTGGGGGTGTCTTATTTTTTGGTGACCCGCTGGAGATTCGAACTCCAGACCCATTGCTTAAAAGGCAATTGCTCTGCCAACTGAGCTAGCGGGTCGTTATGGCTGGGATGGCAGGATTTGAACCTACGAATGCCAGAGTCAAAGTCTGGTGCCTTACCGCTTGGCGACATCCCAATATGGCGGCTTGACGCCGGACACACGGAGCATTATAGCATGGACAAACGGGATTTGCAACCATTATTTTCTCAGATTTGGGAAAAATTTATACATCAATTTCCTTGTAACAGAAAAAACGGTTGTTTTATGACGGAATATTTGTTATAATCTGGTCAAATGAGAAAATTGGAGGGCTTTTCATGGATGAACGAGTCTTACAACTGAAAGAACTAAAAAAACAGTATAAGCGTATGCGTATCCGTGCCGGATGGGGTTGGCGGGTGTTTGCTTGGCTGTTTTTTGCGATATTTGCGGTGGTGACCTTGGCGACTCTGTTCGTTCGCTTTAACCAGACCGGATTTGTGCAGGTTTTGGACACCAATGTCTGGGAGCCCTTCAAAACCATCTTAGGGCAGTGGATCAACTATGTATATTGCTGGCAGTGGCTGGAAGCCTATGGTCTGTATGCTTGTATCGCCAGCGGTCTGCTGTGGCTGGTGTTTGCTGTTTTCAGCCGCAGAGCCGCTCTGTCTGTGAAATTGTCTGATACATACCGCAGCTGGCATACCTTGAAACTGACCCTGGAAACGGAGAAAGAAGAGAGCCGGTGAAACAACGATATTATTTGTTGGATGCTTTCCGTGGCCTGTCCATCCTGGCAATGGTCTGGTATCATACCATGTGGGATTTGGTTTATGTCTGCGGTTTGCAGATGCCTTGGTTTGAATCCGATACCGGGTTTGTGATCCAGCGTACCATCCGTTGGTGCTTTGTGCTATTGGGTGGCTTTTGCGTATCCATGGGCAGCAGACCGGTGAAACGAGGTGTTTTGCTGCTGGTTTGCTCCTGCGTGGTGACCGCAGCTTCCTTTGTAGCAGGCAGTCCTATTGTATTTGGTGTGCTGACCTTCCTGGGCTTGGCTACTTTGTTGGCGGCCTTCTGGAAATGGCTGTGGCGGAATGTAACCCCGAAAGCCTGGATGCCCTGGGTAGGTGCTTTTGCTTGCCTGCTCCTCTTTTTGCTGACCGTGGATTTAGAAATTGGCAAGCTGTGGAAATGGACATTGCCCAGAAGCCTGTATGCTAATGATTTTACAGCCCTGTTAGGTTTCCCACCCCTGCACTTTGATTCCAGCGATTATGTGCCGCTGATTCCATGGATCTTTGCCTATGGCCTGGGCTATTTCTTGTATGGTATTCTCAAAAGCCGCCAGTGGCTGGGCATCTTCTGTAAGTTCCGCATTGCGCCCTTGGAATTTCTGGGGCGCCACTCGTTGCTGATCTATCTGGTTCACCAACCCTTGCTGTTTGGTATTTTATATTTACTATGATTATAAAAAGCCCCAAATCGATCATGACGATTTGGGGCGATTTTTATTGAAGATATCGTTTCGGGGGACGGATGTAACGTTCCCGGCTGGTGGGATGCGGTCGTGCATACACGCCGGAAACCAGACCCAGCATAGCATACAGGGTCACAATGGAAGAACCGCCGTAGCTGACGAAGGGGAGTGTCAAACCGATAACCGGTGCAAATTCCAGACACATACCCACATTGATGCAAACCTGGAAGATCAGTGCCGAAGCAGCACCGAAGCAGATCAGTTTTCTCATGTAGTCGGTGCTGCGTGTGCCAACCCAAATGCAACGGGCGATAATGGCAACCAGCATCAGAAGCACCAGCATACAACCCACAAAACCCAATTCTTCGCCAATGGCGGCAAAGATAAAGTCCGTGTGCTGGGCGAACAATGCGCCTTCGGTCTGTGTGCGAGTGCCTTCAAAAACACCCTGGCCGGTCAGACCGCCGCCGGTCAAAGATTTCAGAGCACGAACAATGTGGAAACGCTCTTTGATACCGCTGGGGTCAATGGAGGAATCAAACAGGATCATAATACGGTTCTGCTGGTACTCGCCTAACATATTCCACCAAATAGGGAAGGAGGCAACCACCAGACCAATACCGCCTAAGAACCACAGTACATTCACGCCGCCGCTCATGGCCATACCGATAAACACGAAAACGAAGATCAGCGAAACGCCCAAGTCTTTGGACAAGACCATATTCAAGCCCAGCAGTAGCAACATATGACCGAGCAGATGAAATACAGCCTTGGGAGAGGAGGGCTTGTTTTGATGGGAGGACATTACCGAAGCGCAGACCAGAATATAGAAGATCTTACAGATTTCCGCAGGCTGAATATCCACGGGCATGAGAGGGATCGCCAGCCAGCTTCGGTTACCGCTGCCATTATCTGTACCGAAGGGAATCAGTAATAGCAACAAGCATACATTAAAAATTGTAAATGCCAATCGGTGTTCTGAGAAGAATTCCACATCCACCGAGGAGACGATGGCATAGACCAGAATGCCCAGGAGAGCGGCCACCAGCTGAATGGTCACATAACGGCCATAGCCAACAGCGTTTCTGGTACTGGCAATGATCAGCACACCAAAAGCGGTCAATACCAGACATAAGAGCAAAAGCACCATATCGCCTTTGCGGAAGGAATTCCAAATATGGCGAACATATCGACGCAAGCCGTCACCTCCTAAACACAGTTTCCTACATTCTAACATTTTCTGTAGCAAAAGTAAACCACTATATAAAATAGTTTACAAATTCAAATTTTCCGCTTTGCCTCCCCTGTAGGGGAGGTGCCCCGAAGGGGCGGAGGGGTGTTGTTAAATCCACATAAATGTTGGCATTTACACCCCTCAGTCACCTGCGGTGACAGCTCCCCTACGAGGGGAGCCTTGTGTGCGATAAATTGGAATTTGAAGCGTCACCGGGCGGGTTTGGGCAAAAACGATTACCACCCAAGGTTAACGCGTATTGGGATGAAACGCCCTTGCGTTTCAGATTGGAATTTGCTGTCTTGTCAACAGGGGAGGTAGGTGGTATACTATTGAAAAAGGAGGGCTTTCTATGGAATACAGAATGTTAGGCAAAACCGGTTTGAAGATTTCCCGTATGGGCTTTGGTGGTATCCCTATCCAAAAGATCGATGCGGAGGGCACAAAACGGGTGCTTCGCAAGTTGCTGGCGCAGGGTGTGAATTTTATTGATACTGCCCGTGCCTATACGGTCAGTGAGGAATATTTAGGCTATGCCCTGGAAGGAGTTCGGGATCAGTTCGTGCTGGCCAGTAAGACATACTCCCGTTCCAAGGAGGCAGCTGCAGCGGATATTGAGACCAGCCTGCGGAATCTGCGTACTGACTATATAGAACTCTACCAGATCCACAACCCCTCGGCGGCGGAACTTGCCATCGTCCAAACCCCCGATGGTGCACTGGCGGCTTTGCAGGAAGCCAAGGCTGCAGGTAAGATCGGTCACATTGGTATCACCCTCCATAGTAAGGAACTGTTTGAACAGGCGCTGGAATTGGATTGGGTGGAGACTATCATGTTCCCTTATAATATAGTAGAGACCCAGGCTCAGGAGCTGATCGCCAAGTGCGCCCAGAAGAATATTGGCTTTATTGCCATGAAGCCTCTGGCAGGCGGTGCCATTGACAATGCTACCCTGGCGCTGCGATTCATTACCGCCAATCCCAACGTGACCGTGGTGATCCCTGGCATGGCAGCGGAGGAAGAGGTGGACGAGAATATTGCCGCCTGTGCAGATGCATCTGCGCTGACCCAGGAGGAATTGGAGGGCATGGAGAAGATCCGGGAGTTTCTGGGTACACAGTTCTGCCGTCGGTGTAATTACTGCGCACCCTGTAATGTGGGCATCCCCATTCCTGCAGTATTCTTAATGGAGGGCTACTATAGCCGTTACGGTCTGCAGGATTGGGCAAAGGAGCGATATGCGGCCTTGCCTAAGAAAGCGTCGGATTGTGTTCAGTGCGGTGCTTGCGAATCCCGTTGCCCCTACGATTTACCCATCCGGGATATGATGAAAAAAGCAAAGGAAATTTTTGGTGAATAAAAAACAGACCGTGCCACCCGGCACGGTCTGTTTTTGTCAAATACCATTGTAGGGTGGGGGCTTGCTCCTACCGTAGTTGCACCTGCGGTCCGTTGCGTTTTCTGGGATATGGGTGCAAAAAAACCGGAGCAAAAAACTCCGGAAAATTTTGTAAAAGATTATTGACACAGGAAGAGAATTGTGATAGAATGGTACTCCATACTGTGGGAGTATGCCATTTTCCGCCAGCTTACCTTGCGAGTGCATTGTACCACAGTACCGGCGCTGCTGTCAAGTAGGAATTTGATTTAATTTGCAACGGCCCCGGGCGTATCACAGTGAACAACACATGACTTAAAAGAAAGGCAGTGATGAGCTATATGTCTATGGTGAAAGACCAAATGTTTGGCAAAACCATGCGTAAGTCTTACGCCAAGTACCAGGAAATCCTGGAAATGCCCAACATGCTCAAAATCCAGAAGGACTCCTATCAGTGGTTCTTGGATCAGGGCTTGCGTGAGGTATTTAAGGATGTCGGTGTCATTACCGACTTCTCCGGCAAGCTGGAGTTGAGCTTCCTGGACTACTCCATGAACGACAAGCCCAAGTACACCATCGAGGAATGCAAGGAGCGTGATGCTACCTATGCAAAGCCTATCAAGGTACGGGTGCGTCTGCGCAACACCGAGACCGACGAAATTAAGGAACAGGACATCTTCATGGGTGATTTCCCCGTGATGACCAATGGTGGCACCTTCGTCATCAATGGCGCAGAGCGTGTTATCGTTTCTCAGATCGTCCGAAGCCCCGGTATGTACTACAGCCACGAGGTGGACAAGGCTGACCAGCACACCTATACCGCTACGGTCATTCCTTACCGTGGTGCATGGTTGGAGTACGAAACCGACCTGCAGAATGTATTCTGGGTTCGTATCGACAAGAACCGTAAGCTGCCCATTACCTGCCTGATCAGAGCAATGGGCGTGGATACCGACGAGAAGATCAAGGCTATGTTCGGCGAGGATGAGCGCATCCTGGCTACCTTGGAGAAGGATACCTGCAAGACTCGTGAAGAGGGTCTGCTGGAGATCTACCGTCGTCTGCGTCCCGGTGAGCCTCCCACGGTGGAGACTGCCCAGGCACACCTGGAAGGCCTGCTGTTCGATGCCCATCGTTACGATGTAAGCACCGTCGGCCGCTATAAGTTCAACAAGAAGATGGACATCTGGACCCGTTTGTCCGGCCAGACTCTGGCTGAACCCATCGCCGATCCGATGACCGGTGAGATCGTGGCTATGCCCGGTGAAGTGATCAGCCGCAAGCGCGCCCATGAACTCAGCGAACTGGGTATCAACGAAGCCACCGTTAAGGTAGGTG
>JAFYVL010000066.1 GCA_017549125.1 Oscillospiraceae bacterium
CAGGAGATCCTGCCCATTCTGGAGCCCATCGTCAAGGCTGGCCGCAAGATGATGATCATCGCTGAGGACGTGGACGGCGACGCTCTGGCAACTCTGCTGCTGAACCGTCTGCAGGGCCGTTTCAACATCGTCTGCGTCAAGGCTCCCGGCTTCGGCGACCGCCGCAAGGAGATGCTGCAGGATATCGCTATCCTGACCGGTGGTACTATGATCTCCAGTCAGCTGAATATGGAGCTGACCGAGGCTACCCTGAACGATCTGGGTCGTGCTCGCCAGGTGGTTATCACCAAGGACAACACCACCATCGTGGACGGCGCCGGTTCTGCTGAGGACATCAAGGCTCGTGCAAACTCTATCCGTAGCGCTATCGCTACTACCACTTCTGACTATGACCGTGAGAAGCTGCAGGAGCGTCTGGCAAAGCTGTCCGGCGGTGTTGCTGTGATCAAGGTTGGCGCTCAGACCGAGATCGCCATGAAGGAGCAGAAGCTGCGTGTTGAGGACGCTCTGAATGCTACCCGTGCTGCTGTGGAAGAGGGCATCGTAGCCGGCGGCGGTACTGCACAGGTGAACGCTGTGGCCGCTGTTGAGAAGCTGATTGCTCACCTGTCCGGTGACGAGAAGACCGGTGCAAAGATCGTTGCTACCGCTCTGCAGGCTCCCATCCGTCAGATTGCTGAGAATGCCGGTGTTGACGGCTCTGTGGTCTACGAGAAGATCCGTAACTCCAAGAAGGTTGGCTATGGCTACAACGCTTACACCGAGCAGTATGTGGACATGATCTCCGCCGGTATCGTTGACCCCACTAAGGTCACTCGTTCCTCTCTGGAGAATGCCGCTTCCATCGCCGCTTGCGTGCTGACCACCGAAAGCCTGGTCACCGACAAACCCGATCCTGCCGCTGATGCCGCAGCTGCTGCTGCCGCAGCCCAGGGTGGCGGAATGTACTAAGCTATGATTGCCCACGGGGCAAGTTATGAGTTATGATTGCTATGCAAACTATGATTGGCAAAGCCAAATGAAATCCATACTGGCAATCATATCATAACATTTGCATAGCAAATTCCTAACGGTGAGCCTATGCGAACCTTATAACTCTAAACTAAAAAAGAGAGAACATGACCGAAATGTCGTGTTCTCTCTTTTGGTTTACTTGAATAAATAGCCTGCGTCGATCAAACGCATCAAAGCGTTATTGGCTTCGTCATCGGAGAACAGGGCGGTGAACTGCTTCTTTACCGCCAGGGCTTCTATGCTCAGATCCAGCCGCCCCAGTTTTGCCAAATGGGAAAATCCGTCACTTTCCTTGTGACCGCCCAGTACCCGGTGGACTTGCTCCATGGTTTCAATGGGACGAATCCGTACACCTAACGTAACAGCAGCTTCTCTTGCTTGTTGTAATGCTTGCAGAAATTTCTGTTCCATAATGCGCTCCTTCCAAAGGCTCCCCTGTAGGGGAGCTGTCACCAAAGGTGACTGAGGGGTGTAAACCGATATGTTATTCTATGTTTACTTCTGGCAATATATTGCGTTGCTCTAATGCAAGCAATATTGCTTGACACACACTATCAAATTTGGTATTCACATCAGAATTACTGAATCGCAATACTTGAATACCCAGAGAGTTTAGGTAGATTGATCGTGTCTGGTCTTCTTGTTGTGCAACAGGTTCGTAGTGCTGTGAACCATCAACTTCAATAGCTAGCTGGGCTTCGTAGCACAAGAAATCTACAATGTAGTTTCCAATCAATTCTTGACGACGAAAACGAGGTTTGCAATAGCGAAGAAAATCATACCACAGATGTCTTTCTTGGGGTGTCATATTTTTACGAAGATTTTTTGCATTTGTTAGGTGATTGAGATTGCGGTAATATCTCATGTTTGTACACCCCTCAGTCAGCTGCGCTGACAGCTCCCCTACAGGGGAGCCTATATTTTATTTCTCCAGAATGATCGGACCGGTGGAGGAAAGACCGTTTTTGATAATTTGGGCGGCTTCCTCAGCGGTGACGGTAACCTGCTCGCCGCTGCGCATATCCTTAACGGAGCATTTGCCCTGGGCGATCTCGTCCTCACCCAGCAGGACAGCATAGGGAACACCCAGCTTGTCCGCGTAGCTCATCTTCTGCTTAAACTTCTTCTGCTCAGCGTAGAACTGCACACGGATGCCGGCAGCACGAAGCTGCTCAGCCAGACTAATGGCAGCACCGGGCTCTTGGGTCATGGGCAGCACCAGGGCATCAGCCGGTGCGCTGGGCAGTTCGGGATTCAAAAGACCCTGCTCATCCAATACATAGAACAGACGGGTCAGACCGATGGAGATGCCCACACCGGGCAGCTCCTTTTCGGTGTAGTAACCGGCCAGGTCATCGTAACGGCCACCGGAGCAAACAGAGCCGATCTCCGGGTGATCCAGCAGAGTGGTCTCGTAAACGGTGCCGGTGTAGTAGTCCAGACCACGGGCAATGGTCAGATCCACCGCAAAGTTGCTTTCCGGCACACCGAATGCTGCCAGATTTGCGGTAACAGCCTTCAGCTCGCTCAGACCCAGATCGAAGGTCTCGTTTCTGCCGGCATAGCCTTCCAAAGCGGCAATAACCTCTTCATTGCTGCCGGTAATGGCGATGAACTTCAAAATCTCAGCAGCCTGTTCGTCGGTCAAGCCGCAATCGTTGGTGAGAATGGCGCTGACCTTTTCTGCACCGATCTTGTCCAGCTTATCCACAGAGCGCATAATGTCGCCACTCTTTTCAGCCAGTTCCATCATGGCATAGAAGCCGTTGAGGATCTTGCGGTTGTTCACACGGATCTGGAAACGCTGCAGACCGAAACCACGGAACACCTTATAGATAATGGCAGGAATCTCTGCCTCGTTCATAATATCCAGCTTGCCGTCACCAATGATGTCGATATCCGCTTGATAGAATTCACGGAAACGACCACGCTGAGCCCGTTCACCACGGTAGACCTTGCTGATCTGATAGCGGCGGAAGGGGAATGCCAGGTCGTTATAGTGCAGAGCCACATATTTTGCCAGAGGTACGGTCAGATCGAAGCGCATAGCCAGATCGCTGTCGCCCTTCTGGAAACGGTAGATCTGCTTCTCAGTCTCACCGCCGCCCTTGGCAAGCAGGATCTGAGCATCCTCGATCACCGGGGTGTCCAAGGCCGCAAAGCCATACAGACCGTAGGTGTCCCGGAGGATCTGCATCATTTTTTCCATTTTGGCCTGCTTGGCAGGCAGAAGTTCCATAAAACCGGACAAGGTCCGGGGCTTAATACGTTCCATAATCTAGATTCCTTTCAAAAGAAAATCCGATATAAACCACCGTCTATATCGGATTTTTAATTTACAGTTTCGGTTTGCGAGCCATTTCACGCCAATCCAGGTCGCCTCTCTGCAGACCCATGATGGCAATCTCTGCGCTGCCCAAATTGGTAGCGATAGGCACATTGTTCCGATCGCAATGACGGATGGTCTCGATCATCTGGGCATCATCCCAGGGATCGGTGGTGCTGGGATCTGTGAACAGCAATACCAAGTCGATCTCATTGTAGGCAATACGGGCGTTGATCTGCTGGTGACCGCCCTGCTTATGAGACAGTAGCAAGGTCATGGGCAGACCGGTATTGTCCGCAATCAACCGACCGGTGGTGGCGGTGGCAAACAGATTATGCTTGACCAGCACGCTCTTGTATGCAGTACAAAACTGCACCATCAGTTCTTTCTTTTTATCGTGTGCCAAGAATGCGATATTCACAGATAATCACTCCTTCTAGTGATAGAAACTTACAAACGAACAGGGACGCTCATGCCGCGGATTCGCCGTGCAATGCGCCGACAGGCGGCGGCAGCACCCTTTTTGGTAGTTCCCAGCAAGGGCTGACGGAACGCAGCGGCCAAAACAACATTTTCATCCTCCGGGACTACGCCCAACAGGGGCAGACCGGCTTTGTCCATAATATCATCCACGGTAATGTTCATGGCGGAGACCATCTTCTTGCTGATGCGGTTGACCACCAGACGCACATTATCCTTGCCCATAGCTTCCAAAACCTCACCGGCTCTGGCGGCATCCCGAATGGCTGCAGGATCAGGACCGGTCACGATCACCATGCGATCGGCAAACCGGGCGGCAAGCTCGAAGCCTGCGTCAATGCCTGCAGGGGCATCCAACAAAATATAATCAAAAGCCTCTCTGGCTTCTTCCAGCATTTGACCGAAGCTGGCAATATCCACAGATTCTGCGCCGCAGTTCATAGGTGCGGTCAAAAAACGCAGATTGGGGAAAATGGGGTGCTGGGTGGCCATATCCAGGGTATAGCCGCCATCGGCGACCTCCTGGAAGGAAAGCGCGCCCAATTCCGAAATACCCAGAGCAATATCCAGGTTCTGAAGACCCACATCACAATCGATAGCCAGCACTTTCATACCCTGCACGGACAGGGCGCTGGACACCGCGGCACAGACGGAAGTCTTGCCGGTACCGCCCTTGCCGGACAGAATTGCGATCAATTCGCCCATACTGCGCCCTCCTTGCTAAAGTTAAAACCATTATAAAGCAATAACGCACAAAACGCAAGTGTTTTTTAGGGCTTTTTTCAAGAAATTCCATCACTTTAAACAAATACATTGCCTAGTTAGCCGTCCGTAGGGGAGGGTCACTGACCCTCCCTAAGCCCTCGATGATTACAGGTGGAAATGTTTAGGTTGCGGGAGGGTCACAGACCCTCCCCACAAACCATCGAAAAGTTTGAAAAAACTATTTACTTTTGGAAATATTTGTTGTATGATAGTTGGGAACAGAGTAGGAAGCCTCGCGTGAAGTGCTGTCAAAATGGGGAGTTGAGTGACAGACGAAGGACTTGTCCGCGATGAGGTATCCGCACCCGCTGCACATATAGGAGACCATCCTTTATGCAAGGCGATACTCGGTCGGGCAACGCTCAGCATGATTGCTGTCGGTGTCCTCGGGTCATCCCAATACAGAACTCACTCCCTATGGTATAGCCATAGGGTTTTTCTTTTGGGATACCGGGAGACTGTTGCCTGCAAAAAGGAGGATTTTTTATGCAAAAAAACAGATCTCAATTTACTGTCCGTCGACTGGTTCTCAATGCGGTATTGATTGCTTTGTATGTGGTACTAGGTTATATGCGCATCCAACTGGGCAATAGTTTTCGCATTAGCATTGCGCCCTTTGCGGTGATTCTGTGCGCCTTGGCCTTTGGCCCGATTGACGGCTTGATCGTGGGCTTTATGGGAGAATTTTTGACCCAAGTGCTAGGCCCTTACGGTCTGACACTTACTACACCTTTGTGGTGCTTGGGAGAAACACTGAGAGGCTTCCTGTTGGGTTTGTGCGCTGTACTGTTTATGAAAAAATGGAGAGAGAATCTGTCTATACCCACTGGTAAGATGCTGGTTTTGATTATGATCTGCTGTGTAACGACTGGTCTGATCTCCTCTTTTGGCAACACCTTTGCTCTGTATGTGGATTCCAAAATGTTGGGCTACTACAGTTATGCCATTGTTTTTGGTGCGCTGTTGGTACGGTTGCTGCTTAGCGCCATTACCTCTACCTTGCTGGGCTATATCAGTGCAGGAATTATTACAGCCTTACGGAAATCAAAGTTGATTTGAAAATAGGAGCTAACATGAATATTAACGAAGCCATTGCCTATATCCAATCCGTTCAATGGAAGGGAAGCTTACCCGGTTTGGAGCGACCCCAGGAATTGCTGGAGCGCATGGGTAGTCCCGAAAAGGCACTGAAATATATCCACATCGGCGGCACCAACGGTAAAGGCTCTACGGCGGCCATGACCGCAAAGATCCTGGAGACCGCCGGTTACAAGGTGGGTCTGTACACCTCTCCCCACATCACTCGTTTCCATGAGCGGATTCGTGTGAACGGAGAGGATATCAGCGACGAAGATCTGATTGCGGTTACCGAATATGTGAAGCCCTTGGCAGAAGCCATGGCGGACGCCCCCACGGAGTTTGAACTGGTGTGGTGCATCGCGGTGGAGTATTTCAAGCGTGTGGGCTGTGATATTGTGGTCACCGAGGTGGGCATGGGTGGCGAAATGGATGCCACCAATGTGATCCCTGTGCCGGAAGTGGCGGTGTTGACCAATATCGGTCTGGATCATACGGACTTTTTGGGCTCTACTTTGGAAGAAATCGCAACCACCAAGGCCGGTATCATGAAAGAAGGCGGTCATGCGGTGATCTATCCCAGCACCCCCTCTGCGGAAGCTGTTTTGGCGGATATTTGCCAGAGCCGCAATGTGTCCATGAAAAAGGTGGACTTTTCCCAGATCCATAGTGTGTCCCATAGCCTGGAAGGCCAGGTCTTTGACTGCGGCAACCGGAAGGGTCTGAAGCTGCCTTTGTTGGGTCAGCATCAGCTGTACAATGCGGCGGTGGCACTTTATGTTATCGACACGCTGATCGAAAAAGGCTGGAACATCACCGAGGAACAGATCCGAACCGGCATGGCACAGACCAAGTGGGCAGGCCGATTTGATATTATGGGTCACGACCCTCTGTTTATTATTGACGGCGGTCACAATCCCCAGTGCCTGGAAGCCCTGGTAAAGAATATTGAGGACTATTTGCCCGACCGTCGCATTGTTGGCTTGACCGGTGTGCTGGCAGACAAGGACTACGTAGATATGTATCGGCCGGTGATGCCCTTGATCGAGCAGTTTGTCTGCATTACACCTCCCAGTGACCGAAAACTGGAGGCAACGGAACTGGCGGAGCATTTGCGTCAAGCCGGCGCACAGGCAACTGCCTGTGACACCATCGAGCAAGGTGTGCAGCTGGCAAAGCAGCTGGCAGGCAAGGACGGCGTGGTTCTCTGCTTTGGCTCTCTGTACTCCATTAGCGATATCCAAAAAGCGCTGTAAATTCCGATTTTCCGCTTTGCCTCCCCTGTAGGGGAGGTGCCCCAAAGGGGCGGAGGGGTGTTGTTAAAATCCGCAAATTTACACCCATCAGTCGCTTCGCGACAGCTCGCTGAGGCGAGCCTTAGTATGACAATTTGGAATTCTGAAAGAGGTTTGTTATGAATTTTGCAGAATCGGAAAATTATATCCATTCTCTGTACCGGAAGGCGCAGCCGGGTTTGACCCGTATTCGTCAGTTGTTGTCCTTGCTGGGCAACCCGGAACATAAATTAAAATTCATTCATATTGCCGGCACTAACGGCAAAGGCTCTACGGCTTCCATGAGCGCATCCATCCTCACCAAAGCCGGTTACAAAACCGGTCTGTTTACCTCACCCTTTATCTACCGCTTCAATGAGCGTATCCAGATGGATGGTATGCAGATCCCGGATGAGGATGTGGTACGGCTGGTGGCCTTGGTAAAGGAAAAAGCCGATACCATGGCCGATTATCCCACGGAATTTGAATTTGTCACCGGTATGGCCATGGTCTGGTTCTGGGAGCAGAACTGTGATCTGGTGGTGCTGGAGGTGGGCATGGGCGGACTGATCGATGCCACCAATGCCATTCCTGCGCCGGAGGTGGCGGTGATCACCAATATCGGCTTGGATCATACGGATGCTCTGGGTGACACCCTGGAGAAAATTGCCGCCAATAAGGCGGGTATTATCAAGCCCGGTTGCTCTGCGGTGGTGTACCGTGGCAGCCAGACCGTGGAAGCGGTTTATGAGGAAATTTGTGAAAAATTGTCCGTTCCCTTGAAGAAGGCGGATTTTGCAAGCCTGCGGAGTGTATCCCACGGTTTAGAGGGTCAGGTCTTTGATTGCGGTGACCGTAAGAATCTAAAATTGCCCTTGTTGGGTCAGCACCAAATGTACAATGGCTCTGTGGTGCTGTCTGTGATGGATGCCCTCCGGGAAAGAGGTTGGCAGATCACCGAAGATCACATCCGGGAAGGCATGGAAAGTGTCTCCTGGCCGGGACGGTTTGACATTGTGGGTCACGACCCTCTGTTTATTATCGACGGCGGTCACAATCCCCAATGCATGGATGCACTGGTGAAGAATGTGCAGGACTATCTGGCAGACCGCCATGTGGTGGCGCTGACCGGTGTGCTGGCGGATAAGGATTATGGCGAAATGTTCCGCCCGGTGATGCCCTATGTGGCAGAGTTTGTCTGCGTGACACCCAATAATCCCCGGAAACTGGCGGCGGCAGAACTGGCAGAGCATCTGCAAAAGGCCGGCGCAAAGGCAACCCCCTGTGATAGTTTTGCCCAAGGTGTGGACCTGGCAAAACACCTGGCAGGTAAGAACGGTGTGGTTCTCTGCTTCGGTTCTCTGTACACCATCGGCGACATTAAAAAAGAAATATAAATTCGTATTTATCGTTCCGTTAGGGCACCGTAGGGCGGGGGCTTGCTCCCGCCATGCCGCACTAAAACACAGCATTCGTGTTGGTTTTTACATTTTAGGCGGGAGCAAGCCCCCGCCCTACCGGATTGTGCGATAAATTGGATGTTGACAAGTCGGTTATAATAAAAGAAAAAAGGAGCGATGATTATGCATCTGGATCACGATCATATTGGTGGCCACGGCCACGAACATACCCATTCCCATACCCATGAGCACACCCACGACGGTGTGACCCATAGCCATTCCCACGATCATGCTCATACCCATGAGCACGGTCATCCCCATGACCATGACCATCTCCACGACCACGGTCATGCCCACGACCACAGCCATGAATGCGGCGGTGATTGCGGCGGCTGCCAGAGCGGCTGTGTGCATACCCCCATGGAAGAGCTGCTGGCGCTGATGAAGTATATGGTGGGTCATAACACCTCCCATGCCAATGAGCTGGCACAGCTGGCTGTCCAGTTCCAGAAGGCAGGTAATGCCATGGCATACGAGCAGGTAATGGCTGCTGTGTCTGATTTTGAGAAGGGCAATATGCGCCTGTCTGCCATTCTGGCCAGCTTGGAGGGTTAAGCTATGTGTCTGTCTACTGTTTATAAGAACGAGAAAGTGGAGCAGAACGTTGCCATGCGCAATGTGATGCAGATCGAGTGCAAGGACGGCTGTGTGATCCTCACCGATCTGATGGATCGCACTATGGCTATTGAAGGCCAGCTGGTCAGCGCCAACCTGGTGGATGGCTTTGTGATCGTCAAGGAAAATTAACAACAAACGGACACCCTCGGGTGTCCGTTTTGCTTTTTGTAAAGTAAAAATCCGCTGGCCGAAGCCAGCGGATTTGTGCTTATTACATGTCGAAGGGTTCCATGCCCAGAACGGGGTGGCCCACTTCGCCCAGGAACTCCAGCAGCTGCTCGGGATCTTCCTGGCAGATGGTCTCGTCAGCGACCATGTCGGTGAAGTTCTCAACGCCGTACAGCTCCAGAGCAACAGCATCCAGCTTCTCACGAACCTGGTCCTTCAGCTCCTTGGGCATCCAGACGATACGGCCGGGGCCGCCTTCGGCTGCGATGAACTTCTTGGAGGAGATGAAGTGCTTGCCGTGACCCATGAAGCCGGGAGTCTGAACACCGCCGCCGGTCATGGAGGCCATTTCGGAGAAGCTCATGCCCAGAGGAG
>JAFYVL010000007.1 GCA_017549125.1 Oscillospiraceae bacterium
AAGTTTGTTCTTTGTTGTTCCACAGTTTCCTCTTTCCAAGGCATTTTTACATCTCTCCTTGATGTTTTTGCCTTAATTATATCATGAAACTGTATACCATGTGTCCGAACAAACTGTATACTATGTTACCAGTCTATACAGTCCTCGGCGTTCCGCAAAACCGAACAATGTTGGTGGAACGCTGGGGACAGCGTTCCCTACGCGCATCGAAATAACTATTTTCTCGTTAGCAGCAAGGCTACCGCAATGGCAGAGATACCACCCACCAGTTTGCCTACGATCATAGCCGGAAGCATTTCCGGGGCAAAACCGGCGGTGAATCCCAAATGGTCACCGAATACAAAGGCCGCACTGACCGCAAAGGCGATATTCACGATCTTGCCGCGACTATCCATATCCTTCACCATGCCGAAGGTGGCAATGGAATTGGCCAGGGTCGCCACCAAGCCGGCGGCAGCGGTATCGTTGATTTTCAGAAGATTTCCGGCCTTCATCAAAGGCTTTTTTAGGAGCTTGGTGACCACAAACACCAGAGGGAATGCGCCTGCCAGCACAATGGCGATCTGGCCTACGGTCATAAATCCGTCGGCAATGGGTGCCATGCCGGGGATGATCACAAATCCGGTCAATTCCTCCACAATGGCAGAAACCAAGCCCACCGTGATCAAGGCGATAATGCCCTTGCCAAAGGCGGAAAATCCGCGAATCATCCATTTTTCTGCCTTCCATAGCCCCAGGGCGATCAAAGCCGCAATGAGCACAATGGGGATAAGATTTCGCAGAATCATCAGTAAATCAAACCCGGCAACCAGACCACCGGCCAGGATTCCCACAGGAATGGTGACCACACCAGCCAGAATGCCCTTGGCCAGAGCCGGTCTGTCCTCTGGGTGCAAGATCCCCAGCGCCACCGGGATGGTAAATACCACCGTTGCTCCCAGCATAGAGCCGTTGATAATACCGCCCAGCATGGCGGCATTGTGATTGGTTGTCAGTTCCAGTGCCAGAGAGCCGCCGCCCATGTCACAGGCCAGGATCGTACCGGCAAACATAGCCGGATCTGCGCCCAGCCAGGAGAAAACAGGCACTACCACAGGTTTCAGCACCGCCGCCAATACCGGCGACAGGGCAATGATACCCACCATGGCCAATGCCAGAGAACCCATGGCCAAAATGCCCTCTTCAAAATGATTTCCCAGGCCGAATTTGTTGCCAAAGATCCGATCCAGCGCACCCAATACCGCAAACCCAGCCATGATATAGATCAGAATTTCGTGGATAGACATATTATCTCTCCTAATTCATAAGTTGAAAGTTGAAAACGTAAAACGTAAAACGAATTAAATTATTTGCGAAGCAAATACCTTCGTTTTCAGTTTTCAGTTTTTAATTTTCAATTTTTCTCGGGGTCTAGTATTGCCACAACTGCCGCATCCACTGGGGCTTCCATGCAGAATCTGGATGCCACCGTGCCGGTAACCAGCAATACCCTGTCTCCTGTGCCTGCGCCTACCTGATCGGCGGCCACCATATCCCCCTCGGTGGTGCTGACCACCAGAAAGGTCTGCCCCATGAGACAGGGGGCTTTTCTGGATGACCACACCGAGCCTGTTACTGTACCGATCTTCATGATTTTCCCTCCAGAATTTCTCTTGCCAAAGGTGTGAGCATAGCGCCGTGACCGGGCATCTGCCCCAATTCCCGAAGCCGCTGGGCTTCCTTGGCAGTAATGAGCCGTTTGGGTGAGCCGTCTGTGAATACCACACCCCAGTTTTTCAGTTGCCGTTTGCTTGACGCCACCGATGCGGATAAACTGCGATTTTTCGCCTGGGGCAGACCCGGTGTGTAAAGCACCACAGGCTTACCCTCTGCCAAGGCTTCCAGAACCGCATCCTCCCGGAAACACAGCAATTCTCCCAACGTCAGCGAACCGATGACCACACCCTCGTAAGGGGGCTTTTGTACATAGGTATAGCCCAGGTGACAGGCGGGCTCTGCTCCAATGAGCAATGCATTCATGTTAACAGCCTCCCCAGATCCCCCGGTGCAAAGCCGCAGGCATTGGCCTCGTCATAATCCAGATGGACGAAGGTGGCATACTGGGGGCTGACCCGAACCAGTACGTCCTCAAAAATCACCGGACGATCCGTGAAGGTCTGCAAGCGTACCACCTGCTTGTCGGTCACGCCCATGGCCTTGGCATCCTCCGGGGTCATGTGGATATGCCGCTGGGCGGCGATCACACCTTCTGACAGGGTCACTTGCCCCACATCGCCTATGAGGGTGACACCGGGGGAGTGCTTCACATTTCCGGAAGGGCGCACAGGGGGTGTAATGCCTAAGGTTTTTCCATCGGTCAAGGAGATTTCCACTTGGGCTTCTTCACGCTCCGGTCCCAGAACCGCCACCTGTTCAAACCGACCCTTTGGGCCGATCACCGTGACCCGTTCCTGTGCCAGATATTGCCCGGGCTGAGACAGATCCCGCTTGGGAGTCAGACCGTGACCAAACAGGATCTGCGCCTGCTGGGCGGTCACATGCACATGCCGCCCGGAGGCTTCCAGTTCCACAAACACCCGCCGCATCACCGCATTTACCAATTCTTCCCTGTCCATAACCTCTCCCTTTCAAATTCCAATTTATCGCACTTAAGGCTCCCCTGCAGGGGAGCTGTCGCGAAGCGACTGAGGGGTTAGCAGATCTCAATCTCCGTAAACCCCTCCGCCCCTTCGGGGCACCTCCCCTACAGGGGAGGCAAAGCGATAAATTGAAGTTTATTTTGCTTTTTCTTGTATCATCAAAATATACAGCATACTGCTCATGCGGTTGAGGGCTTTCTGGATATCCGGTCGCTGACCGTCGGAAAAAGCCTGTGCCGCCGCCAGTTCTGCGGCACGGGCGGCGCACCGTGCCTGGTTCAGCCGCAAAAGCTTTTCTCCATCGGAAAAATTCGGCATGAAATGGGGCTGTCCGTAATAATCCTGTGGGAAATGACTGCGTTTGCGCTGTTCTGCTTCCGTCAAGCCGTACAGGGTAAAATCCCCCACAGGCTCGTCCATAACCTCGCACCGAATGAGCCGCCTTGCCAATTCCAGGATCTCCCCAACGGAATCACCGCAGAACAAAAGTGCCGCTTCCAGACTATCCATTGCACCCCGGAAACCGATCCGGGGATGGGTCTTGAAAACCAGTACATCCCCATATAAATGGGTCATATCCTCCGGTTTTTCCGTCAAAAGGCCGCCACCCAGCAACCGATATTGGGTAATACGTGCCTGTTCACCGGGACGGATCTCGATCCGCTCCCGATTCAGATGATCCCGGGCTTCCGTGGTCAGCTGGTCGCCCTTGCCCAGAAAGAATACCCGCTTGCCGTCCCGATTGCGGATATTGGCCTTTACCGCTTCTAGATTGTACAGCATTACTTAGCGGCAGGGGCAGAGCCGCCACGGCCGTGGGGCAAAATATTATCTACTTCGGTGTGGGGTCTTGCGATCACATGGACGCTGATCAGCTCGCCTACCTTTTCAGCGGCCGCCGCACCGGCATCGGTGGCGGCCTTCACCGCACCCACATCTCCACGCACCATCACGGTCACCAGACCGCCGCCTACCTGTTCCTTGCCTACCAGCTGGACATTGGCGGATTTCACCATGGCATCCGCCGCCTCAATAGCGCCTACCAAACCCTTTGTTTCGATCATACCCAATGCATTTGTGTTCATAAAAATCATCCTTTCAAATTCAAATTTATCGCACTTAAGGCTCCCCTGCAGGGGAGCTGTCGCGAAGCGACTGAGGGGTTAGCAGATCTCAATCTCCGTAAACCCCTCCGCCCCTTCGGGGCACCTCCCCTACAGGGGAGGCAAAGCGGTAAATTGTTATTTATTCAGTTTTTCTAAAATTTTAGCAGTCAGTACTTCTACCAGCGTTTCGTCTACATTTTGCTTTTGTGGTCTGCTCAGATCCCAAGCCACCCGGCGGATATTGATCAGATCCAGGGGTGAAATATTATTGGAGGAACTGCTGCCACCCACAGCACCGCATCCCAGGGTCAAGGCCGGGAACAGCCCGGTGGATGCCCCAATGCCACCCAGGGCAGAGGGGGTGTTCACCAAGAACCGGGAGACAGGAATCTTCAGAGCAAAGCGTTTGATCACTTCCCGATCCTCTGCGTGCATGGAGAAGGTGTGACCGCTTCCTTCGTGGGTCAATACCTCCACGCATTTATTAAGCACAGCTTTTTCGTTTTCCATCACATAAAAGGCCAGCACCGGACACAGCTTTTCCATAGAATAGGGTCGTGTTGGGCCGGCTTCCTGTTCGTCCGCCACCAATACCCTGGTGTCCGTCGGTACGGAAAAACCGGCTTTTTCTGCCAGTATTTTTGCGTTTTTACCCACAATATCCGGGTTTAGTGTACCATTTGGTTTAAATAATAGTTTGGCAAGCTGATCTGCCTGGGATTTGTCCATGAAGAAAAAGCCCCGTTTTGCGCCCTCTCGACGAACGGTTTCCTCCAAAGGCTTTTCCACGATAATGCTCTGCTCAGAAGCACAGACCGTACCGTAATCGAAGGTTTTGGATCGGGCGATTCTGTCCAAAGCCGCACCCACATCTGCGCTGTGGTGGATATAAGACGGGCCGTTGCCTGCGCCCACACCAATGGCCGGCTTGCCGGAGGAGTAGGCAGAGCGCACCATAGCCGGGCCGCCGGTGGCCAGCAGTAAATTCACCTGGGGTGCAGACATCATTTCCTGACAGCCTGCCATAGAGCCTGCGGTCAGACAGCTAATAGCGCCGTTGGGCGCACCGGCACGTTCTGCGGCTTTTGCCACGATCTCCACCGCACGCAAGGTGCATCGCAATGCCTTGGGATGGGGGGAGAAGAGAATGCTGTTGCCGGATTTCAAGGCGATCATAGCCTTATAGCAGACCGTAGAGGTGGGGTTGGTGCTGGGTACGATAGCGCCGATCACACCCACAGGTACACCGATCTCCCATAGCTTGTCCGTGGGATCTTCTTTTAATACACCCACCGTGCGCATATTCCGAATGGCATCCCACAGATCCTTGGATGCAAATTCATTTTTTGTGATCTTATCGGTCACATTGCCAAACCCGGTCTCCTGCACCGCCAGTTCTGCCAGATTTCTGGCTTCCAGGGCGAATGCGCTACTGATGGCATGGCAAATGCGATCCAGCTGGGGCTGATCCATTTGCGCCAGTTGCGCCTGGGCGATTTTTGCGGCCTTGGCAAGCTCCCTGGCCTCCTGCCGCGCCCATAAATCCTTGTCTAGTTCCATGCTATTCCTTTCAAATCTCAATTTGTCGCACTTAAGGCTCCCCTCGTAGGGGAGCTGTCACCGCAGGTGACTGAGGGGTTAGCAGATCTCAATCTCCGTAAACCCCTCCG
>JAFYVL010000067.1 GCA_017549125.1 Oscillospiraceae bacterium
TAATGGACTCGAACCATCGACCTCATGCGTGTGAAGCATGCGCTCTAACCAGCTGAGCTAAGCCTCCGTGGAACGAAATAGATTATAACAAGAATAAAAAGTTTTGTCAATAGAAAAAATAATAAACTTTCTACTTGATATTTCAAAAAAGATGTGCTATAATGCTCAAGCACCTGCCGGTGTGATGGAATTGGTAGACGTAGTGGACTCAAAATCCACCGATGGCGACATCGTGCCGGTTCGAGTCCGGCCACCGGCACCAAAAGAGAAAAGACGCCTTTGGGCGTCTTTTTTTCTTTTGGTGCAATGAAATTTGCCCTTACGGGCAAGTGAAATTCCGCTAAAGCGGAGTGAAATTGCTGCGCAGTGAAATATTTGCTTCGCAAATGTGGGCAAATTTTATTTCATTTTCTGCCATAGCGGAAAATTTCATAATAACCAAAGGTTATTATTTCGTTAATTAACGAATGCAACGCTCTAACATTTGGCGTCGCGTAGTATATGCCAAAATTAACCCATGGGTAATATTTCAGGGAGTGTTGCAGAAGCAACACTCCCTTTATCACTTACCAGGAAACCTTGGTGAAATTAGGCCATGCCAGATCATTGACTTTCCAGCCATCATCGGTTTTGACCATAGTCAGATCTACTGTGCCTTCCAGACGGTCTTCGTATTGAAAGTGCAGGGTAACTGCAGCATGATCGCCATCTCGATCCAGTTTTTTTAGATCGAATTTTACGCTGTCTAAGTTGGTGGCGATATCCCTTATGTACTCTGTTTGGCTGAGAATCAGAGCCAGCAGACCGAGGACCTTGTTTTCCTTAATAGCCAGTATATTCTCGTAGGTTTCCAGCGCATCACCCATCAGATGGGGGCGCAGACCGTCCAGCCCGGATGCTTTTACATCGTCCCGGATCTGCATAAGCCCATAAGTGGGGGAGTTGATAAAGTATATCTGAAAACAGATCAAACCGATCAGTATCACCGCTAGAATAATACTGATAATGATTAAAGCTAATTTCATATGTTCACACCTCTTGACCGGTCTCTGTGACCAAATACACTATATCAAAAAAATAACTACTTCGCAAGGGGAAACTACTGTAGGGGGCAGGATGCTGCGATCCGTTTGCGGCGCTCATCCGCGCCGCATCTGATTCTTCAAATCTGGCTAGCAGCGACAAAAAAATCAGCCATCCCGAATGGGATGACTGATTTTTTGGAGCTGCTAGCCAGATTTGAACTGGCGACCTCATCCTTACCAAGGGTCGAGGGACTTCGTCCCTCGGTGGTCGCTCTACTGACTGAGCCAAAACCCTGTTATATCAATGGGTTTTCGTTTCTGCATGTAGATAAGGCTTCTCCTTTTTATGCGGGTATGTCCTTATCCCTCACTTTGATTATATTATAAACCATCAGCAAGCAAAATTCAATCAATTTCTTAGGATTTTCAATGTAAATTCCAATAGAGAAGCATACATATTTCTAACAACTTAATAGCATCTTTTTGGCGTTCATAGTTAGCACCCGCCACCCGGAAAACCCAGACTTTTGTTCTGGGTTTTATTTGTTATACACGCAAAACCAGTACCACTAATATGACCGACCGCAAAATATGTGTAGTATAATAAAGGCACAAAGGGGGAACAAAAGAGCCTCCTGAAAATAAAATATGGGTTGCGACCTATCCGCTAATGAAAGGAGTTCTTATGAACGCAAACATTTCTTCCGCCACTATTATTCTGAGCAAGGCCGAGGCAAAGGCCGCCGGCAAGACTACTTCCGCCGAGTTCGCAGAACTGAACGAACTGCGTGCTGCCTACCCCACCTTCCGCATTGTTATCCGGGCTTCCAAGAGCAAGGACAGCATGAAGGGTCTAGACACCAACTACATGGAGCGCTACATTAAGGCGCATGACGATGCAGTAAATACCATTCTGAAAGAGTTTTATGCGCTGCGTGGTCTGGATGAGAACGGCGCAAAGAAGGAACTTGCGCAGGCCGTGTCTTACGGTGAACTGAAAATGTGGTTCCTGGCTACCTATCCCGAAGTTGAGAAGATGAACGAAACGGTCAATGCCATTTTGGAAAAGGCAAAGGCCAAGCGCATGGCTGCCAAGCAGGCAGCCTAATAGAAGGAGGTAAAGACAATGAAGAATGTTATTCGGGTTGATTTCGCTAAGAAGCGAATTGTTATGGACAGAGCATTTGCTAAGAATTGCGCTAACCCCGCAAGCGACGAATATACTCAGCTGCAACGGGTGCGTCAGGACTACCCCACCTTCACCGTCAGCACCCGTACCTGCAAGAGCAACCCCGAAAAGGAATCTTACAAGGGTCTGACCTACGAATACATGGAACACTACATTCTGACCCATGAGAGCAAGGACACCGTTTTGGAAGTGCTGGACGAATACAACGAACTGCGCTTGCTTGCAGAGTGCCACAGCCGCTCCCGTCGCTATCCCGTTATCAAAAGATGGTTTCTTGCCAAGTACCCGGAAATCATGGAGTTCGGTATGCTGAAAATAAAGGCAGAGGATAGCGGCAAGCCCGCTGTCCTGTTAGCCCCTATCGCTGATAAAGAAACGAACAAAGCAAACAGGGTAGCATAGGCGGTACTGTTATGGATGGCAGAATTACTCTTTACCGGGAGTGGCTTCCCTTAGAGAAAAAGCAGTTCCGTATTTTGGCTATGCTTGCAGACAAGGGAGAGTATACCGGAAATCTATCAAGTCTCTGCGATTACTTTTCATTAACCCGCCAGCAGCACAACCGGAACGCCTTGCGTACTGCGATTGAACAGCTTGCCGCCACCGGCTATATCACTTATACAACCGAAGGGCGTACATACCGTATCACGGCAGTTCCAAAAACAACAGCAATCACAATTCCCCGGGAATGGCTGCAAAGGCTGATAGCCCATGATTATTCCTCCGAAGATGTAGCATGGGAGCAAGTACTAAAGGTACTTCTTTGGGTGTGCGATAACAAAAAGCCCGTGATTCAAAATCAGATGATTGCAGATGATTTACAAGTGTCTGTTTCAACTATCGGCTATGCTAAAAATGTGCTTCAATATGAGTATGCGGCAATCCGGCGCAGAAAGGTATCGGAGAAAATAGGTGATGATTTCTTCCGTACAATAGGGCAGGAACTTGCGGCAAGTGCATGGTGGAGCAATTAAAACAGTTACTTTTTCCTGAATAATAGAGATTGTATCTATTACTGAGGGAAAAGTAACTGTTTTTTCTTAATCAAATTCAGTTAATCTACCTTGCCCAAAACTAATATATCTATGAAAGAAACATCCGTCGTTGCTTGCGTTGGAATGCCGCAACAGCGGCTTCCACGCAAGACAACTCCGGCGAAATAGCCGCAAGCGGCTATTTCGACCAATAGCAAAAGGAGAGAAAGAATATGACAAATGCAGATGTAATGCGATATATGATACATCACCAAGAGCAGATTAGAAAAGGAATTGCCAACCCGTCAGACGAAACACGGGCAATATGGAGGGTCGAGGATGCCAAGCAGCAATTCTTATTGAAATACTACGAGCAAGAGGAAGCTGCCGCAAGAGCCAAGGCCGAAGCTGAGGCTGAGGAAGATTATACTTTCAGCGTTACAAGTGAGGTGAAGTTGAAATGACCGAACAAGAGCGCAAGAAGAAAAAGAAGAAGTAGCAATCCATCATTTAGGCAGAACTTAATCGGATTGTAGAAAAGAGCCTAAAGGCTGCAATCGACAAAGCAATGGATGATATTTTCAAGGATTGGAAATGAGCAAACGGCAAGCGATTCGATGAGAACCGCTTGCCGTTATTTTTCGTTATTGCCCGTCTGACGGAGGGAAATACATTCTGCCGCAAACGGCCATACAAACCGTCATTGGAAACAAAAATCCCTTTTGGAAAGGAAATTGCCCACCCCTTTTCCCCAAAATGGAAAGTAAAAAGAGTTTTCCCGAAACATACCCCCGGGGTGCGGTCGTAAAAACATCAGCCTTTCCAGATAGGTTATTTGTTCCAAATCTGACGGTTCAGCATAAATCGCAGAATCAATCCTAAGAACAGAAGATTCAATGCGTATACCATCATTCCAGAAACAGACAAAACCTGATTTAATATATCAATGACAGGATTTGGTGTGTCTGGTTGTTGTTCAGGAACTAACAGAATAAGACTACTAATAATTATCGTTGCTATAGCATAGGCGGAAGCATGCTTGAAATATGCCGTCAGCTGACCCAATTGCGTGTATTCACTCTTTGGTGCTGAGAGCGTTGTTGCCATCTTTTTGGCTAAATCAGTATTGATTAGCCCGATGATTGCTGCAACATATACCGCTAGAACGATTGAGGACAGCGTTAATCCCTCCGCCGCAATTTTGGAGTAATCAACCTTCAAGAAGAAAGTTGCCACACCTACAACTACGGCAATTATAATACACAGGAGTTTATCAATTTTCCGCATTTGCGCCTCCTAACAGATATACCAACCGGGCCTTAACCAGTGTCGGTTCATATCTATAATCATCATCCTTGATAACATCAATGTCTACGGAAGATATCATGGTCGAAAAATTAAATGTATTTTCAAATCCGCTATCGTCCAGACCAACAATAACAACATCCTCAAATTCGCCACTATCCCGCTTGCTTTTCCATCCGCGCAATGCATTTTTGAATGCCCCAATAGGAGAAGAACCGTAGTCCAACTTTACTTTGCTGCGTTCCGGGAGGTCAAGGCCGTAGATATTTGCCTGCTGCCTGAACAGGCTATCTTCTGTGGATGTGAAAAGTGTTCTCCTCTGTGTAAAACTGACAGATTTGAGCTGCGTAACAACATCCAAAAAATCATCTACCGAACGAAGCACATTTTTCGTGCTTGCAGATACTTGTAGCATATCAGCAATGTAATCCGTAACAGTTGCTTTCTTTTGATAGTCAGAAATGTACAGGATATGCCTCTCCAAATCATAACAAGCAAACAACTGTGAACGCATTTCCACTTGGTACTTGGGTCTGGGATTTTCCTTGGTTGAGTTATCAGTTGTATCAATTACCATATTGGTATATAGACTTTCGTTGTCGTACTGAAAGTACAACCAACAAAATCTATCATCAATCAAATCCTGTTCAATTGTGTAAAGGTAGTTACCCTTTCGGTAATATGTGCTACCCACTTCTTTCAGCCTTTGAAAAACTGATATATTAGGAAAATTGTCGTTAACATACAACAACACGGCACTAAACTTCATATGTAACCCTCCTAGCGACCTGTCATTCTGTAATTTCCCGGACATACTCTACAAGGTCTGCAGGCTGACAATCCAGCACATCACAAATCTTATCTAGAGCATCCACGGGCAAATGCTTCACAGCGCCGGTACAGATGGCGGACACAGTTGGTGGGCGGATTCCTGTCCGCTCGGCAAGTTCCTTTTGAGTCATATTACGCATGGCAAGCATAACCTTGACCTTGAATTTAATCATTGGTTACCACTCCTTTTTTTGATAATTATATCACGCATTTCGTAGTTAATCAATACGAAAACCGAAAAAATATTTTGAATTTCGTAAAATAATTACGAATATCGTATTGACATATTACGAATTTCGTAGTATAATCAACTTGTAAATGAGAGCGGACAAGTTGACGAAGCCCAAACAAACCGCCTTGCGAAATTGGTAGAGTGGCTAAGGCAGCACGGAAAGACGGCAAATACAAAACAACCAAAGGAGTTAACCACTATGTCTACTATCGAAATCACCTCTAAAATCGAAAGCCTCCGGGAACTGGAAGAACTGATTGAGGAAGCCAAGACCGAGGCCGAAGCCCTCCGGGATGAAATCAAGGCTGAAATGCTCAGCCGGAACACCGAGGAAATGAGTGTTGGTCAGTATATCGTGCGCTGGACTTCCGTTCTGTCCAACCGCTTTGATACCACCGGCTTCAAGAAGATGTACGCCGACCTTTACAAGGAGTACACCAAGCAGAGCGCAAGCCGCCGCTTCACTATCAGCGCATAAGGGAGCAGTACCGTGGGCGCAAGCCGCCCACGGTTTCCCAAAACCCGGACAGTTCGTAAAAGAGATATTATACGAACACCAAAACCCTTGAATTGCAACAACTATTGCAAAGTTGTAAAAATTAACGAACAATTTTTGCAAAAAATACGAACTTTGGCTATTGGAGGCAGCTATGAACAAGAAAACAAAAGCCCTGACAGAGGGGCAGTACAAGGAGATTATTCAGACAATGAAAGAGGGCTTTTGCGGCTGCCGCCCCAATGAGCGCATAGCAACCGCCCTTGTATTGGAAGCAAACTTAGGCTTGCGGGTTAGCGATATACTAAAGCTGCGGCTTTGCGATATAGTCCGGGACGGAGACCGCTACCGTTTGGAGATTGTGGAGCAGAAAACTGGAAAGCGCAGAATCTTCACCGTGCCGCTCCTGATTCAGCAGTATATTGAGAACTACTGTCTGCGCAACGGCATCCGGCGCACGGAGCGCATTTTCCCTATCACGGAACGGGCAATCCAAAAGCAGCTTGCAATCGTCTGTGATTATCTTGACTATACCGATATCAGCACCCACAGCTTCCGCAAGTGGTACGCAACGGAGATTTACAAGAATAACGGTTACGATATCGCCCTTGTGCAAAGGCTGTTGCAGCACAGTTCAGCCGCCACCACACAGCGGTATATCGGCATTGAGCCGCAACGGATAGAGCAAGCTATCCAAAACCATGCGCAGCTTCTATGAGGCCGCCGCAAACAACCTATCTCTTTTGGAGCATAAAGGAAGCGGAAGCCAATCACGGCTTCCGCTTTTGCTTATTCGTTACACTTGAATTGCTTGTAGAACTCAATGATTACCACAGCGCCAAGAACTGCTAGCTGAACATAGGCAAGAATGCCCCAAGAAACTGCTACATTTCTCAATTCGCCATTCCACTTGAATGTATCGGTATATTTATCACAGGCAACAAGCATTATCACCGTTAGCAAAAGACTTGCTCCCGGCAATACAACCATTGCCTTATTGCTCCATAACCGATGCTCAACAAATAATTGTGCTATGCAATACACAGCCGTCGCAATGAGTGCGATATAAAAAAGATAATACAGAATAGGGCCGCCGCCAATTCTTTGAACGGTCATCAAGTTGTCAAGGCTCATCTCTGTTTTGCTGATATTAGTAAACCTATTATAAGTTATCCACTCAAACATGCCATCAATAAGTGGCAGTATGGCCGCAATAAACAGACCGCAAATTTGTGTTATTGCTAACTTCTTTCTCATAACAAACTATCCTTAATCAAAATAAGTAATTTCGCCATCAATGATACCGCTATAAGAGTTTGCTCCGTTTTCATCGGCTAAGGTAATAAGAACGCATACATTCAACCCTTCAAATACATCACACAGTTTGGGATATACATCGGAGAAAATATCTTGTGTCATACCAACCAACACATATTCCGGGTAGTCGCTGCTGTCAACAATACTTTTGAAATACCGTGCGTGAACTTTGTAGTATGGGCCGCCTGCAGTTGTTGTATCGTATTCAGCAGAATAACCGCAACCCACAAACGCCTCAGAGTTCCATTGTGCTACCAGTTTATCAGCTTCTGCACACGCCTGTTCTACGGTTTTGGGCTTGTCTGCGGGGGCTTCCTGTACAGCACAAGCACACAGGGACAGGCACATCACGAGTGCCAAGATTAGGGATAATGCTTTTTTCATAGTGTGTTCCTTCTTTCTGTAAAATAAAAAGTGCGGCTACCGAAGTAACCGCACAAAAAACGCAAACTCCGATAGTCGCCAAACTAACTGAGATAGCAAGAGCCTTGCTTATACACAGAGGAATTTGCATTTTTATCAAATTCATAGTGTATAAGACCAAAAGGGTATACTACCCCTATGGCTCTTGGATGAACTATTCAGTTAGTTTGGCATAGATATGATACCACGCCCGTCAAGAAAATTCAATAGAAATTGGAAAACTGCGGCTTTCCTCTTTGCTTTTGGTATGATATACTTACAGAAAACCCGCCACGGGAGGGGAAACTATGGCAGAGCCGAAAAAGCTTGTCCGGAGTTCTGAATGGGACTTAGAGAAGCGAACACCGGAACGAGGCAAGAAGAATAACCAAAAGTTAAAGTCCTATGTTGTGCTGCAATATCTCTTAAAGAATACGGATGAACAGCATGTAGCCACCGCAAGTGATATTATCGGCTATTTGGAGGATTGCGGTATTGAGGCAGAGCGGCGGTCTATCTACCGGGATATTGAGGACATTAACCGCATTAGGCTCATGCTCCAAGAGGAAGTGGATTTGGATGAGGCGGATATGATGTTTGCAGAAGCGGAAGAATCCGGTGATGAGGAAGAAATCAACGAACTGAAAACAATCCTTTATGATAAACACCGGAAAGGCTTTTATGTCCGGCAGCGCAAATATGACCTGAACGATATTCGTCTGTTGGCTGAGTGCGTGTATTCTGCAAAATTCATTGCAGAGGGTCAGGCAAGGCGTCTTGTGGATGTAGTCTGTGAGTTCGTGAGTGAGCCGCAAGCCCAAAGAATCCGACACAACGCCTTGCTTACAGACCGGGTAAAGACAGACAACCGGGGCGTGCTGAACAACATAGCAGCCATAAACGATGCTATGAGTATGAATATAGACGGGCAGCCGCACACACCGGAGAAAATCACCTTCAAGTATCTGTCCTATTCCATCGGTGATATGCGCCAACAGATAGAACGGCGCAAGGGCGCAAGCTACACGGTCAGCCCCTTCCAATTACTTATCAATGACGGCAACTACTATCTATTGGCCTTTGACGAGCAGCGACAAGATATGAGAACATACCGGGTTGACCGCATGAAGGATATTCGATTCACCGGAGAGGCCAGGGACGGCGCAGAAGCCTTTGAAGCTATCGACCTGAAAACATACACCAAGCGGGTATTCTCTATGTACGGCGGCGAACAGAAGCTTGTGGAGATGCGATTTATCAATCCGCTGTTGGATGCTGTTGTTGACCGTTTTGGTACAAAGGATGTGCAGTACGCAAAGGTGGACGATAAGCATTTTGGCGTTACCGCAAAGGTGGAAATCAGCGACCAATTCTTTGGGTGGCTTTTGGGCTTTGGCAAAAAGGCAAAGCTGCTATACCCGGATGATGTAATAGACCAGCTCCGGGCTTACATGGATAAGATTCGAGAAATGTATTAAATAGTTAGGGAGGTTGTTATATGAAAACTCTTCAAAAGGCTTTTGCAATTGCTCTAATAGCACTCTCTGTGATATGCACTCGTTGGCCTGATGCTGAATTGATGACGAGCATTGTGTATGCGGTGGTTATCCCGTCTTTTATCCTTTCTGTGATTTCGTTTGTTACAGAAGTATCTGAGCATTGCGAGAAGGAAGCCGAAAAACTTGCAAAACTTGAGGAAAAAGTATCACACAGCGCCGAGAAGTTTGCTCAAGAGCGGCTTAAACAGTATGAGAATGGTACTCACGAGCAGCCTTATGATAAGGACAAAATACCCATTGATATTTACAATGCAACAAAGGATAGTGTTGATTATTTAGAAAAATCGCTTGTTTCTAAAAATGTGCAGATTTTTTGTGTTAAATGCAAAAATGTCTGCAACAAACTTATCACAGGCGGATATGTGCTGCTCATTCTGTCCCTAAGTCTTTCCCCCTATATTGCAAAGTGGTTGTCTGTTATTGACTTAAACTGCATTACAATGTGGTCGTTGACCCTTCTCTACATTACCCTTGATTTGAAATCGGATATTTGTGCATGGGTTTTCAACAAACTTCACGCAGGAAGCAAAAAGAGGCGGGCAAAGAAAAAGAAAAAAGAAAATACTGAGGAAGCCTCTGTTAAGTAAAAATACGATAAAGACAACAAACAGGAGTAAGATTCTTTTGCGAATCTTACTCCTGTTTGCTTATCTTTGTATCCTTGCCTTTGTCTTTTGGAACTGCGCAAGGGGTGAATGTAGGTCATAGTCCTTTCCCACATCACTATCGAACACCCGGCAATAGTGCTTTGTCATGTTCAAGGTGCTATGTCCCATCAGCTTTTGGAGGGTGAACGCATTGCCGCCACAATCCAACAGATACTTACGGGCAAAGGTATGCCGGAACTTGTGGATGGATGTACTGTTGACCCCTCTGCTTTTGTTGTACCGGGTGATTGCGTGGCGCAAGGCATCCTCCGTCAGCATACCGCCGTACACATCACAGAAAAGATAATCTTCCGGTTTGCCGCCTCTTATCTTCATATATTCCCGGAGGATATTTGCCATAAGGCTGCACAGCGGAATGACCTGAATTTTGCCATTTTTATTGTGGCGGAACACTACTTGCGAAGCTTCAAAATCCACATCCCGGTTTTGGATATTGCGCACCGTGGCAGCACGACAACCGCAATTCAGGAGGAAGTTTACCACGACCCAACTTCTGAACTCCCCGAAGTCGCAGCCTTTCTCCGGGCGTTGGAGCAACCGCCGCAATTCCTCATCGGTATAGGTTTCTTTCACCGTTTCCTTTTCTTTGATTGTGGCAATGGTGAGGGAGGAAAGGTTTTCGTTACCGCACCAGTTATAGAAGGTTTTGAGCATCCGGTTATAGGTGGCAATTGTATTGTGCGCTAGTCCGGCCTTCCGCATTGCGACTACCATAGCTTCAATATCTCTTTTGGAAACGGCATCAAACGGCCTTTCTGCATCGAAATAGTTTTTCATATTCTTCATGTTGTAGCGGTAATTGCGGATTGTAATATCCGCCACGCCTTTTGCTGTCTGAGATGTTATAAACATCTCAAAAACTTCTAAAAAGTTCTTAGATACTTCCATTGGCATTGTTATTTTTTGCATAAAACTTGACCTCATCCCTACTTAAAATTATCAAGTGAGGGATGAGGTCATACAAAACCACGATATAAAAAGAAAAACCCCGAAACTCAAGGAGTTTCAGGGTTTTGGAGCTGCTAGCCAGATTTGAACTGGCGACCTCATCCTTACCAAGGATTGGAGGGGCTACGCCCCTCCCGGGGACGCTCTACCGCAACACCAAAAACATCAAAGACTCGTGTTTCCTAACGCTCCGCTGTCCGGAGCGTTTCTTTTATGCGTTATCAGAACGCATCTCTCTTGTGTAATCATTATACCGCAAACTCAAAGAAAAATCAAGAACTTCAAGCATCTTTCCACGCCCTTTATCATCCCTTTATCAAAAATAAACATCTCTATATCATTGTTCAAAAAATAATTTTCAAATATCTAAAAAATTTTTATGGGGTATCCACACTATTGGATACCCCATATGGTATAATGTTGGCACAACGAGTGAGGGACAGAAAAACCTCACAAACACAAAAATAGGGTTGCGACCTACCGCCACGACCCAAACGGGTCAGAAAGGAATCCTTATGTCCTCCAAGAATGTCGCTGCCGCTGGCAGCACCACGGCCCCCGCCACCGTTTATTTCACTTTTGACCACATTCAAAAGAAGATTGTGGGAAGCGAGTACCACTTCAAAAAGGCCGGCATCCCTGACTCTCCGCAGTATAAGGCTCTAATGTCCGCTGTGGAAAGTCAGCCCACCTATGCCCTCTTGTCTGTCGCCTCCAAAAGAAAAGTCGAGAATAAGCGTACATACGCCGGATTGAACGCACCTTTGATGGAAAAGTATATCGCAATTCAGCCAAACAGCGAAAAGCTTCAGGCCGAATTGGAAAAGATGAATACCGACAAGGCACATTTCTCCGCCAAAAAAAGTTGGTTCATTGATGCCTTTCCCGGCTTTGATGTCCGGCGTGCGGAAGCTGAAATCCGGGAACATAAGCTATCCACATACAAAGGTATTGTCCGGAAGGTTATGCCTAAGGCAAAGGCATCACTTGAAATCCCTAAGGCTGTCAATCAGTAAAATACCGCCTCTGCTTCACATAAAGCAGAGGCAATTTTTATATGAAATTTTTGGGCAGATGAGCGTAATTGATATAGTGCAATTTTTATATAATATAGGGAAAATACCCGGGGGAGCTGCTGCTTGATTTCCCTACATCATACTAAGGAGAAGCTTGAACAACATTTCGTAACGCGTGGCTTCGCCACGCTTATACTCAAAGTTGTTCAAGCTTCTCCTACACTGCCCCAAACACAAAAAACAAAGGAGATATAAAACAATTATGGATAAATTGAAATTACTATCCCGGCAAAACGGCACACTTCCTGACCGCTATTGGTATCAGCTCAACAGCAAATCACCATTAGAAAACTATATCGAGCAGAAGCAATCAATGTTGGATGCTGATACAGATGAGTTGATAATTAGAAGTGAGGTCGTTGTAAAATGAGCCAATAGGACAAAAGAAAGAAAAAGAAGAAATCCAATATTGAAGCACAAATCGTTGCCATCGTCAATCAAAGTCTGAAAAAAGCGGTCAATGAAGCGATAAAAGATTTATTCAAAGACTTCAAATAAAGAACGGCAGTCTGTTCCAATTTTAGGAGCAGACTGCCGTTTTTGTCGTTATAGCCGTTTGACGGCTTTTATGTGTATCTGTTCGACCACAGACACATACCTTCGTCTTTTGGAATAAAACCCACTCAGGGAAAGGGAATCGGCCACGCAATGCGCCTTTTCGATTCTGTGGCTTTTGATTCCCGGAATATAGCCCCCAAGTTAGGGACACTTTGCCATAACCCCGGTCAGGTAATTTACAAAAGCACAGCATGAAACAAGCATGTACTTTGCTTCCTCAAAAGTGGCGTCATTACCATCAAGTTCGCCTGCATGCCGGATTCCGGAAGCACCATTTGTGTATGCATATAGCTTCTCAAACGCAGCGGCAAGTTGCGAATGGATAGATATTCCTTTCTTTTGGAGAATATTTAGGGCTGCACCTAATGTTGTGGACTTTCCAACGATAATGGAACACATTCGCTCAACAGCACTAATACTTTCTTTGATAGAGTTTGCGTAGTCAGGTGCTTGTCGATCAGAAAGAAACCCTAGTGCCTTGTTGATATGCTGTTGCACCTCGGTATGCTTACTTGCGACCGCCTCTTGGATGGATTGAATCTCATTCTCATCAGTAATGAGATGTGCCTCACAGTTGATAAGTCTATACCCTACATATTCCTGCTCAAAAACTAAGTTGTAGAGACTTTCCGCTGTATAATTCTTGCCTTTATAATATATGTTCTTTTTCTTGAGCGTCATTATTTGTTTGGCAAAATATTCAATTACCGTTAGTATTGCATCATAGTTTTCTAATGCAAAGGTATCTTTTACAATTCCTATGACCTTATCGTAATGATAAAAGTGAGACCAGTCAACCACCACACTATAAACATCAGCTAACAGATTTCTCATAAAGTTTTGTTCTAGCTGATGATTTAAACTACTTACATGTGCAAAGCGCATATCAGGGAAATAGGCTTGAATGATATAATCTGTCATATTCATTAATGCTACCCGTGTGCGATTATCAAACTCCGTAGTTTGTATGGTTGTATTCTCTTCCTTTATCTTATTGCGGTCAGAAAATCCGTCACGGAGTGCAACAGTATATTTTGCCATATTTAGACCTCTTTCTCGATGTATTCTATCAAATCTCCCGGCTGGCAATCCAGCAGACGGCAAAGGGCTTCGATGTTCTCCCAGGACACGCCTTTGCCAGAACGCAACTTCTGAATCGTTGATTCACTCAATAGCTTTTCTTGACGGATTTTATAGGATGTGTACCCCTTTTCTTTCAGGGTAGCAACAACATCAATTTTGAACTGTAATGGCATAATTATGCTCCTTTCCCATTGTAGCTTTATTATACCACAGACATACACGAAAACAAGTGTATAAAATATACAAAATAAAGCACGACTTTTCGTGCATATTACCAATAGACAATACACGAATAATCGTGTATAATACAGACAGTTAGAAAACATAACACCAAAAATAAAGGAGATAACAATTATGTCTAAGAATGAACTGGTAAGCAAAATCGAAGCCCTGAACGAGTGGGAAGCCATTATGGAGGAAGCTAAGGAACAGGCCGAGGCCATCCGGGACAGCATCAAGGCTGAAATGCTGGCACAGGACACGGAGGAACTTCAAGCCGGAGCCTATATCATCCGCTGGACTTCTATTCTGTCCAATCGCTTTGACACTACTGGATTCAAGAAGCTATACGGTGACCTTTACAAGCAATACACCAAACAGATTGCCAGCCGTCGTTTTACCATTAGTGCCTGATGTAAAAAACCGTGGGCTGAAACGCCCACGGTATTCCAAAAGAGTAAGAGTTCGTAAAAGATAAATAATACGAACAGCAAAAACAAGGCATTATGCGGTGTGTGGCCGTCCGCCTCAATTATACGAACAATCCGCCAGCGAAAATACGAACTTTCGACTATTGGAGGTTGCTATGAATAAGAAAACAAAAGCCCTGACCGAAGGGCAGTATAAAGAGATTGTCCAGACTATGAAGCAAGGTTTTTGCGGCTGCCGCCCCAACGAGCGCATAGCAACCGCCCTTGTGTTGGAAGCAAATCTAGGGTTGCGTATCAGCGACATACTAAAACTGCGACCCTGTGATATTGTCCGGGATGGAGACCGCTACCGTTTGGAGATTGTGGAGCAGAAAACCGGGAAGCGCAGAATCTTCACCGTGCCTTTGGTAATTCAGCAGTATATCGAAAACTATTGCTTGCGTTCCGGTATCCGGCACACGGACTTGATTTTTCCCATCACAGAACGAGCCGTTCAGAAACAGCTGGCTATGGTCTGCGATCATTTAGGGTATGATGGTATCAGCACTCACAGCTTCCGCAAATGGTATGCTACTGAGATTTACAAAGCCAACGGCTTTGATATTGCCCTTGTACAAAGGCTTTTGCAGCACAGTTCCGCCTCTACCACACAGCGGTATATCGGCATCGAACCGCAGAGGATAGAACAAGCCATTGCCAATCACGCACAGTTGATATAAAAACAGGGAGCCACGAATGGCTCCCTGTTAGTCGGATTGCGAATCAGCTAAGCTAGTTTTTATCCGCATTCGGGACATGACACCATCCCGGAGTCACAGTTTGTGCAAATCTCCCGGTAATTTCCGTTACAGGAACATGTTTGAATTATTTCACCATCTTCACAGTGACTGCAATCAGGATAATATCGACCATCACCTGAGCAAACTGAACAGCGTTGGTATGTCAAAGTATAAGAATTAAAAGCATAGCCTTTGCTGTCGCAGCTTTTGCACCACTGTGCCTGCCATGTATCTATGCCTTCGCCGTCACAATATTCACATTCGGAATATATTTTCCCTTCTCTACATTTATAGCAAACTTTTTTCCATCCATCAACACATTGAGGACAGGTTATCATTCCTTCCCCATCGCATCTAGAGCAGGTGGTTGTACAAGCGCAGAGTGTTGCGCATATTGCAAATGCCAACATAATAGCAATAGTTTTTTTCATTTTATTTCCTCCAAAGTATTAATCTAAGGTCAGGTTTTCTTTCATGCAAAAGGGTTTGGATAATCCTTAGGGATGTGATATGGACTGCCTTTTTTATCTTGTGTAATTCGCTTGTCCGTGGCAATCATTTTATGGCAAAAATCTTGTACCTTCTTCTGAGATACTCCCCACAGCTTTGCAGCTTCTTTTGTTCCCATGTCTGCCATAATTAGCAACCTCTCTTTCTATAAAAATAAAAAAGTGCGCCAACCGAAGCTGACGCACTGAAAAACGCAACTCCGATTGTCGCCAAACAAATCTCAAACGCAAAAGGGTAAACCCTACTACTGTCCAAGTGGAATTGCATTTTTAGCAAGTTCATTATGGACAGAAGGCAAAAAGGGTATACTACCCCCCTGAAAAAAGCAAAAGAGAATACCGATTTTGCGTTATTTAGATTTGTTTGGCATAAACATAGTATCACACCTACGGCACGAACGCAAGATAATTTTCTATTCTGCTCTTTTCTCTTTTCTTTTGGTATGATATACTGACAGAAAACGCTTACCGGAGGGGAAGTTATGGCAGAAGGACAAGGGCGGTCATCTGGTCAGGGTGTGAAGCTACTTTACATCCGGGACTATTTATATAAGCACGCAACAAAGGAGCATCCCAAGAACGCAAATGATATTTGCGATTATCTTCTGACAAAAGAGATTGAATCATCACCCAAGACAATCTATAACGATATTACCAGGCTGAGATACGATTTTGGTGTTCCGGTGGAATACAATGCCAGCAAATGGGGCTATTACATCACCAAACCGGAGTTTGAACCCCATGAATTGCGTTTAATGGTGGATAGTATTCAGGCCTCCAAATTCATTACCCAGGCAGAAGCCCGGACAATCAGCCAGAAGATAGTAAAGCTAGCAGATGTTTATACCAAGGAAAGTTTGACCCGGAATGCCTATGTTGCAGACCGTGTGCGAAGCATGAATGAAAGTGTTGTCCGGGATGCTGACCGCCTCCACCGGGCAATCGCTGAAAACCGCAAGATTGGTTTCCGTTATTTCCACTATACCCCCAGCAAAGAGAATCCCAAGCAGTATTCCAAGAAGGGCGATCTATACATTGTCAGCCCCTACGGCCTCCTGTGGGACAACGGCAATTATTATCTATACGCATACATCACCGAGAAAAACGAATTCCACACCTTCCGCATTGACCGGATGGAGCGTATCACGAATCCGCTTCCAGAAAAGCGTGATGGGGAGGCGGAGTTCAAAAAGGAGCGTATTACAAACCAAGCGTTCAAAGTATTTCAGCAGTATCACGGAGAACAGGCCAATGTGCGCATTCGCTTTATCAACCGTTTGGCAGATGCGGTTATCGACCAGTTTGGTAAGGAAATAATGCTGATTCCAACAGACGAAAAGCATTTTACTGCCACATTGCCGGTGGAACTAAGCCCACCGTTTTATGCCTGGGTGGCTACCTTCGGCAGAGGTGCGAAAATTCTGACACCGCAGATCGCCATTGACGGTATGCGAACATTCATTGAAAAGGTAAGCGATATGTATAAAAACGAGGGATGATGTGACTGCATCATCCCTCGTTCTTGCTTTTTGATAAAAGATGTTCAAAGATGTTCCCTCGGCCTATCTTCGTGTTATCTTTTCTTTTGGTTGATTCATTTGAGCCAGCGGAGAAAAACGGTCAAAGTTTTTAGCTATGTCCGAATCATAAATGGCACAATAATGCTTTGTCATTTTCAGGGTGCTATGCCCCAACAGCTTTTGGAGCATAAACGCATCTCCACCACAGTCAACGAGATATTTCCGGGCAAAGGTGTGGCGGTATAAATGTGTGCTCGTTTTTTCCACGCCTCTCGATCTATTATATTTTGCGATAGCAAGCCGTAATGCGTTCATTGTCAGCATTTCCCCAAACTGATTACAGAATAGATATTGTTCCGCCTCACCGCCACGAATGGCAATATACTCTCTCAAAATATTCACCATGACACTACACAATGGAATTACTTGAATTTTGCTGTTCTTTGTATGCCGGAGCGTAATTTGCCGGGCATCCAAATCCACATCTCGGTTTTGAATGTTGCGAACTGTGGAAGCCCGGCAACCGCTATTGAGCAAGAAATTCACGATTACCCAATTCCGGTATTCCGTAAAATCGCAATTCCTTCCCGGCTTTTTCAGAAGCTTCACAAGTTCATTATCCGAGTATGTTTCCTTGACCGTATCTTTGTCCTTCATATTGGGGAGTGTTAGCGTTGTCATGTCTTTTTCATTACACCAATTCAGAAATGTCCGTACAATTCGCACATAAGTTGTTATGGAATTATGGGCAAGGCCAGCTTTCCGCATAGCTACAATCATTTCATCCAAGTGCTTCCGGGTAAGCTGTTCAAGTGGAATATCCACATCCAAATACTTTGCTATGGTGTGGAGATTATTGTGGTAATTGCGAATTGTAATATCCGCCACATTCTCCGCTGTTTTTGCTGTGATAAAGCTTGCGAATACCTCCGCATAGGTGCTGTTTGTTTCCTTTGTCATCGTAATTTTTCTTGCCATAATGAGAACGCATCCCTTCCTAAAAAATACACAAGAAGGGATGCGGTCTGACTTTTTCACAGAAAATAAGAAAAACCCTCGGAAACACAAGGTTTCCAAGGGTTTTGGAGCTGCTAGCCAGATTTGAACTGGCGACCTCATCCTTACCAAGGATGCGCTCTACCGACTGAGCTATAGCAGCATTTCGCTGACAGCTTTGACATTATATAATAGGGAATGGGAAATGTCAAGCCCTAAAATGAATTTTTTCGATTTCTTTTTTAGGTTCAGCTTTCAGCAACCACACCCCAGCTGGGGAGAGATTCAAAATGGAGGGTTTTCCCACCGTAGGGGAAGGTTAAAGCGCAGGAATAGAGCATGGGTTCGGTCTCGGCAGCGCGAGAGCCGTACTTATGGTCGCCCACCAGGGGGAAACCACGGCTGGAAAACTGCACACGGATCTGGTGGCTTCTGCCGGTATGCAGCTTAATGCGCACCAGAGATCGGCTCTCGGCTCCCTCTGTGAGGGAGCTGTCACCGAAGGTGACTGAGGGAGTGTGGTTGTCCCCTGTCGGCATTTGCCGACATCCCTCTCTGAGAGGGGGACAAGGAGTCAGACGGATAAATTCCAAACTGGCGGCCTTTACACCATTGCGGCTGCGCTTGACCACAAATACCTTGTTCTTACGGCTGTCCTTGAACAGCAGATCCTTCCAGGTATCGGCCTGGGGAGGTGTACCGTGTACCATGGCCACATATTCTTTGATCATCTGTCCCTCTTGAATGACTTTGGACAGGGTAGCGGCAGAAGCTTTGGTACGTGCATAGACCATGAGACCGCCTACATTTTTATCTAATCGGTGCAGAGGGAAGATCTGACCGCCCACAGCTTCCTGTAATGCCTTGGGCATTTCCTGCTCTGAATCCAGCCCCACCGGCTTGATACAGACCACAACCTGATTGTCTGAAAAAAGAATCTCCATAGCCTACTCCTTTCCAATTCCAATTTGAAACGCATGGGCGTTTCATCCCAATACGCGTTAACCTTGGGAGGTAATCGTTTTTGCCCAAACCCGCCCGGTAACGCTATATATCAATAACCATAAGGGCTTGAGGCAGAAACGATACCGGGCGGGTTAGGGAAATAAAGATGATTGCCCAGAGTTTGTGCGTATTGCCTGGCCGTGCTACGGCCCGATAAATTGGAATTTATTATATCACAATGGTGTGAATATTGCAATCGTGGGGGATTGGGTGTATAATAACCACAAATGGAGGAAATGGAAATGAAACAGAAGAACACAGAGAAAAAGCCGTTGGGTGCTTTTCTCTCCTATTTTAAAAATCATAAAGGATTATTCTTCCTGGACATCTTTTGCGCCTGTCTGATCGCCGGTGTGGATCTGGCATTTCCTTTGATTACCCGATCAGCCCTTTACGATATGCTCCCCGGGCGAGAGTACAGAACCTTCTTTGTAATCGTGATCGCTCTGGTGATCTGTTATGTGATCCGCTCACTGCTGAATTTTGTGGTAGCCTACCTGGGACACATGTTTGGCGCAAAGGTGGAGGCAGATATCCGTGCGGATCTGTTCCGCCACCTGCAAAAGCAGAGCCATGATTTTTACGATCATAACCGCACCGGTCAGCTCATGAGCCGTTTGACCTCTGACCTGTTTGAGATCACGGAACTGGCGCACCATGGCCCGGAGGATCTGCTGACCTCCACGGTGACCATTGTGGGCGCTTTGGTGGTCATGGGCAGTATCGCCTGGGAACTGGCGGTGGTGGTAGGATTGATGATCCCCATTTTCATGGGGGTTCTGATGCTGTTGCGCCGGCGCATGGGCAGCGCATCTGCCGCCCGTAAAGCCAAGACCGCCCATATTAACACGGAGATCGAAACCAGCCTGTCCGGTATGCGTACCGCCAAGGCGTTTGGCAACGAAGCCCAGGAGATCGCTCGGTTTGACCGTGCCAACGGCCAGTTCGTGGATGCCGCTCGTGGCTTTTATAAGACCATGGGTCAGTTCCATAGCGTCATGGAGTTTTTGCTTTGCAGCCTGAATGTAGTGGTCATTGGTCTGGGTGGTTATCTGATCATGAAAGACCGCATGGACTACCGGGATCTGCTGACCTTCACCCTGTACATTGCCGCATTTATTAGCCCCATGCGGAAGCTGTCCGGCTTCTCTGAGCAGTTTGCCACAGCCTTTGCAGGCTTAAAGCGGTTTGTGACCATTATGAACACCCAGCCCACCATCCGGGATAAAGAAGATGCGGTGGAGCTGGAACATGTGCAAGGCCGCATCACCGTGGAGGATGTAAGCTTTGCCTACGATGGGGATCTGGATGTGCTGGAGAATGTGTCTTTGACGGTGGAAGCCGGTCAGACCATTGCCATTGTAGGCCCTTCCGGTGGCGGCAAGACCACCTTGTGCCAGCTGATCCCTCGGTTCTATGAGGTCAGCCGTGGCCGCATTACCATTGACGGCAAGGATATCCGGGATGTGACCCAGGAGAGTTTGCATAAGAATATCGGTATTGTCCAGCAGGATGTGTTCCTGTTTGCAGATACCATTCTGGAAAATATTCGCTATGGCAGACCCGATGCCACCGACCAGGAGGTTTGGGAAGCTGCCAAGAAGGCGGAGATTTTTGAGGATATCCAGGCCATGCCCAAGGGCTTTGATACCTATGTGGGCGAGCGTGGCGTGCTGCTCTCCGGTGGCCAGAAGCAGAGAGTGGCCATTGCCCGAATTTTCCTGAAGAATCCGCCCATTCTGATTTTGGACGAAGCCACATCCGCCTTGGACTCTGTGACCGAAGCCAAGATCCAGCGTGCCTTTGATGCCCTGGCGCAAGGTCGTACTACCTTGATCATCGCCCACCGTCTGAGTACCATCCGTTCTGCCCAGCGGATCATCGCCATTGCCGACGGTGTGATCGCCCAGGAGGGCAGCCATGCCCAACTGATGGAACAGGGCGGTCTGTATGCCCAGCTGTACAACACCCAACACGGGTGAGAAACAGGCGGTACCTTTTGCCGAAAAACGGCCAAATTTGACCCTGTTTTTTACAAAACTGCAAAAAAAGTGAAAATTGGCAAAGTCCCGAAACCCTTATGTAGCAAGGGTTTCGGGGCTTTTTGTTTTTCCATTTTACAAGGTCATTACAAGGTGGGAAAAAAACAGACTTTTCAGACCTTATAATATAGCTGTGGCCGGCAAATCGCAAAAAAGGAGCATGTATGAGACAGAAAATCATTGAAGAACTAATGGCCATCGGCTTTGCAAGAGCCACGGATTATTTGTCTGTCCGGGAGGATAAATTGGAAGTACGCGCCACCGACGAACTGCCTCCGGTGGCAGGCGCGGCCATTGCATCCATTGAGCGTTCCACCACAGGTCTGAAGGTGAAGTTTTACGATAAGCTGAAGGCTTTGGAACTGTTGGGAAAATGCTGCGGCCTGTTTGAGACCGGACCGGAAGATCCGGAGGACAATGGTCTGCTGGAAGCTATTTTGCAGGCTACGAAAGGAGAGTTAAGCGGTGCAATACAGGAAATTCAGTTCACGGCAGATGATGGCCATGACCTGGTGGAATCGACCGGGGCTGAGCCATTATGATGCCATTATCTGTGATGGTGCGGTTCGATCCGGCAAAACCGTGTCCATGACCGACGGCTTCTTCCTGTGGAGTATGCTGTCTTTCCAAAATGAGGCCTTTGCCATTTGTGGCAGAAGCATCGGCTCTTTGCAGCGAAACATTGTCCGCAACCTGTCTTCCTGGCTGGGCAAGGCCTTTACTGTCCAGCACAGCCGCAGCCAGAATATGCTGACCGTGACCGCCGGTGGCCACCGCAACACTTACTATCTGTTTGGCGGCCAGGACGAAAGCTCCTATGCGGCCATCCAGGGTATCACTCTGGCAGGTGTGTTTCTGGACGAGGTGGCGCTGATGCCCCGTTCCTTTGTGGAGCAGGCTTGCGCCCGATGCTCCGTCACCGGCTCGAAAATGTGGTTCAACTGCAACCCGGCTGGCCCGGAGCATTGGTTCTACAAAGAGTGGCTGTTGAAGCGAAAAGAGAAAAATGCCCTGCGTCTGCACTTTACCATGGAGGATAACCCGGGTTTAGACCCAAAGATCCGCCAGCGATACCAGCGGATGTACACCGGTGTGTTCTACCGGCGCTATGTGCTGGGTCAGTGGTGTCGGTCTGAGGGACTTGTCTATGCATTTGATCGGGAGAAACATATTGCAAAGGACATTCCCACCGATGGCCGGTACTACATCAGCGTGGACTATGGCACTATGAATCCCTTTTCAGCCGGACTTTGGTGCGTCAGCGGCAACAGGGCAGTGCGATTGCGTGAGTTTTACTACAGCGGTCGAGACAGGAACAAAACCATGACGGATGAGGAATATTATCAGGCTCTTGAGGCATTGGCCGGGGCATATCCTGTGGAACAGGTCATTGTAGATCCGTCAGCGGCATCCTTCATTGCTCTGATTCGTCGACGGGGACGGTTTGCGGTGCGAAAGGCCCAAAACGATGTGCTGGGCGGTATTCGATTGGTGGCATCTTTGCTGCAGGCAGGTTGCCTGCAGGTGTCGGAGAGCTGTACAGACAGCATCCGGGAGTTCGAACTCTACAGCTGGGAAGCGGATGGAGAGGATCGCCCGGTGAAGGAAAACGACCATGCCATGGATGATATCCGCTATTTTTGCAATACCGTCCTGCGCAGAAGAATTCAAAAGGAGAGAGTATGAGAAATTGGTTTATGGAGCGATTGTGGCCACGAGCCAAGTCAGTACAAGGAGACCGAACAATGAATCAGTTTAACTATCAAGAGGCTTTTGGGGCAGAGGACCGGACCACAGATGCCATGCAAAAGGCCATTAGGGAATGGTACGACCTGTACTACGGACGAAATTGCCCTCAGGGACATGACCCCGGTCAGCGAGTTGCCTACACCATTGTGAGCAAGCTGGTGAAGACCATGTTTGGTGAGTACCAGACCCAAACCCAGGGTGTATTTGCCCATGGGGTGGTGGCGGCTCTCAACGAGAAAAGCCGGGAGGCTATGCACCAGACTCTGGTGGGCGGTGAATGTTATTTAAAACCCTGGGTAGGGGAGCAGGTGACCTTTGGTGTGATCCCCCGATGCAATGCGCTGATCTTCGGCAGAAACGGCAAGGGCGAGCCTGTGGATATGGGTATCTGGGAGCGCAGTAGCCGTGGCAAATATCAGTATACCCTGTTGGAACGGCGGTATTTGGATGAAGCCGGCCATACGGTCATTGAAAATCGGCTGTTCCGCAGCGCAAATGATCGCAACCTGGGACAGGAAGTGCCCTTGAGCCAGCTACCCGATTACGCAGCTTTGCCCAAACGCTATGTCTATCCGGTTGGGCTGGCAAATTTGGGCCTGGTACGAATCAAAACACCCGGAATCAACTGCGTGGATGGTTCTTGGGACGGTGTGTCCGTGTATGCGGCGGCGGTGGATCTGATCCGTGCCATTGATGAAAACGAAGCCCAGCTGATCGAGGAATTCCGTCGTGGCGAGAGCCGGATCATTGCTTCGGCAGATATGCTTCGGGATGGCTTGCAGGATCATCTGTTTGTAGGAATGGATGATGACCCCCAGAATGTGGGTATTCACATCTTTTCTCCCCAACTGCGGGAAACGTCCTATCTACATCGCAAGCAGGAATATTTGCGGAACGTGGAGTCGGTGATCGGTCTGAAGCGTGGTATGTTGTCCGATGCCAACGAAGCCCAGAAAACCGCCACGGAGATCGCTTCCTCTGCCGGTGATTTCAATCTGACCGTTATGGAATACCAGCGGATCTGGGAGAAGGCGCTGGCCGATGGTGTGCAGCTGTGCATCCAGCTGGCAAAGGTACAGGGCATGGACACAGAACAGCCTGAGATCCCTGCTGTGGATTGGGGCAACGGTGTGCTCTACGATGAGGACAAGACCTGGGCGGACTACATGAACATGGTCAGCACAGGACTGGTCAAACCCGAGATCGCCCTGGCATGGCGATTCGGTATGCAGGCGGAGACGGAAGAAGATCTTGCGGCCATCCGTCAGAAATTTATGCCGGAACTTTAAAAATTCGACCGATCCGAAGTCGTTAAACTACGGGAATACAAAGGATGCGACCCTTAAAGGAAACGCTGATTTAATCATCGCTTCCTAAAGCGTAGTATGGAGGAAATATGAAAAGAGAATTTTTGCAGAGTTTGACTATGGGCGATGCGCCCATGCCCAAGGAAATGGTGGATGCCATCATGGCAGAGCATGGCAAGGATATCCAGGCCCATAAGCAGGCCGCCCAGCAATGGGAGGACAAGTACAATCAGACGGTAACAGCCCATCAGCAGGCATTGGCCCAGCTGGCATTCGACGGCATTGTAAAAGATGCGGTCAATGCCCAGCGCGGCCGCAACCTGACCGCCATTAAGGCATTGCTGGATCTGCCGTCTTTGCAGGAAAGTCCCCAGCCCACCGAAGCCGTACAGGCGGCGGTGCAGGCGCTGAAACAGGAGCATGGCTACCTGTTTGAAACCCAGCCTGCTATGCCTCCTTATGCCCCCGGTGCGGGCACAGGTGTGGCACAGGCAGAAGCGTCTCCCAATACCCTGGCAGGGGCATTGCGAGCAAAATTCAAAGGCTGATAAAGCCTCCCTTGTAGGGGAGGTGGCACGGCCTAAGCCGTGACGGAGGGGTGTGCAGCTGTTTGAAACCGAACACCCCTCAGTCAGCTATCGCTGACAGCTCCCCTGCGAGGGGAGCCGTTACAACACGATTGTTTTATGAAAGGAAGTTTTAATTATGGCAATTACTTTGGCAGAAGCAAAGGTCGGCATGGCCGACAAGGTAGATCAGCAGATCGTAGATATGTTCCGTCGCAGTTCCTTGCTGCTGGACAACATGGTGTTTGATAATGTGATCACCCCCGGTACCGGTGGCAGCACCCTGACCTACGGTTACATTCAGATGAAGACCCCCTCCACCGCTGCGGTGCGTACCATCAATTCCGAGTTTACGCCCGGTGAGGCAAAACGCGAGCAGAAAACCACCAATGCGGTGATCATGGGCGGTTCCTTCCAGATCGACCGTGTACTGCAGAACACCAGCGGTGCTGTGGATGAGCTGGCTTTCCAGGCAGAGCAGAAGATCAAGGCGACCGCAAACTATTTCCACAACATGGCCATCAACGGTGACAGCCAGAAGGGCGGCTTTGACGGTCTGAAGAAGTTGCTGGGCGGCACTGCCAACCAGGTCACCTCCCAGGTGAGCCTGACCACCTCCGCAGAGCTGGATGAGAACTACAACGCATTCCTCGACGAGATGGATGCTTTCCTCAGCACCCTGGACGGCAATGCGTCCTTGCTGCTGATGAACCGTGCCATGCTGATCAAGCTGCGTTCTATCGCCCGCCGTGCCGGTTACTATGAGCGTACCCGTGACGACTTCGGTCGTGTGGTGGAGACCTATGCCGGCATTCCCATGGTGGATATGGGCAAGTTCTTCGATGGCGAGAACACCACCGACGTGGTGGCCACCGAGGATGGCAAGACCTGCATCTATGCAGTGAGCCTGGGCTTGGACGGCTTCCATGGCATTGCGCCCCAGGGCGAGGGTGTCATTCAGTGCTTCATGCCTGACCTGAACACTCCCGGTGCTGTGAAGACCGGTGAAGTGGAACTGGTGGCAGGTGTGGCGCTGAAGAATACCTTGAAGGCCGCTGTGCTGCAGGATATCGCCATCGGTGAATAATATGCCTCACTATGGTGATTACATCCAGGTATATGGCGGTAATCTGATCCCCCAGGAGGCATTCGACCAAATGGTTGCCAGAGCCCGGGATGCTCTGGCAGCCATGAAACGGCAGTATGTGGTCACAGGCACCCAGCAGCAGGAAACCATGGCGCTGTGCGCCATGGCGGAGGCGGTGTATGGGGCAAAGGATATTACCTCTGCCACCATGGGCTCGGTGTCCGTTCATTATGGGAATCGCCCAACCCGGTCAAAAGCCTTGTACCAGGCAGCCCGTCGATATCTGGATATTTATCGGGGGGTGGGGGCATGATGGACGATTCTCTGTGTGACCGAACGGTGACCCGATACCGAAAGGTAGAAGGCCGCATGGAGCGACGGATTCTGGAGCGCTGTTACCTGGAATCCACCACAAGGGTGGATTATGACGAAGATGGACGCACCATACAACGTCCCTTTTTGCTGATCCTGCCCGGTCACGGCAAGATCCGTGTGGATGATTTGATCTATGACGGGATCGGCCCGGAGGTGGCAGATATTCCAGCCAATGACCCCAGGCTGATGCTGGTGCAGTATGTAACCGAATTTCCCGGCCATACAGAAGCGGGCAGAAAATCCTCTGCCTTTGGTTACTAAGGAGGTTGGGGATATGCTTCAGCAAGTGAAAGCGTGGTTGGAGGGCCATCTGGGGGCTGTGACCGTGGATTATGTGGACAGCAGCGCCCCGTCCACAGGCCTATATCCTCGTGGTCTGCGCCGTTTGTGGCAGACCCGGGATATTCTGGGCAATACCACAGAACGATACCGATGCCAATTCACCATCCGTCGGGTGGTGTCCGGCATGGGGGATCAGACCGATCATGCCCTTTGGCTGATGGATCTGCAAAACTGGGTGCGCCAGAGCCAGGATGCGCCCCTGCTGGGGGAGGATACCCAGTGGTATGCAGAAAACGGCAAGTGCATCCAAGTGACCCAGGCAGGAACAGGCATTTACACCCTGGAACTGTACGGTGAGTTTACCAAGAAAATCAATGGAGGAACATAATGAAGATCGAAAGAAAATATTTAGCCCATTACATTGACGCAGCACCCATCGGCAGCAGCAATGCAGTCTATGAGCGTTTGGGTATGGATCTGGAGGAGTTTCGTGCGGAGCTGGCAGCGCAGGTGGACACCAAGAAGAATATTCTGGGTGAGACTTCTGTGGTGATCTCCGGCTACGATAAGACCGCCGCAGTAGAACCCTACTATGCCCAGACCGGCAGCGCCCTGTTTGAGCGTCTGCAGGACATCATTGACAACAACCGTGTGTTGGATGATCTGAAGGTCAATGTGGTGGAGGTGAAGCTGTGGGAGGCGGAGAGCGAAGGCGTGTATCCTGCTGTCCGTGAAGAGGCTTATGTGGAAGTTACCAGCTATGGCGGCGATACCACAGGCTATCAGATCCCCTTCACCATCCACTATACCGGCACAAAGGTCAAGGGTACGTTCAACGTAGCCGCCAAGACCTTTACCGCTAACTAAAAAGTGGGGGCATTCGCCCCCACAACACAGAAAGGATAAAAACCATGGAAACTTTAAAAATTGATTGCGGTTTGCGGGAATATCGGGTCAACGGCAAAGGCATTTTGCGTCTGAATCCTACAGATCCCAATGTATATACCCGATTTGAGGAAATGATGGAAACGCTGCCTAATATGGCAGAGCAGGTGGGTAGCGTCAAAGAACTGGATCAGCGGCTGAAGGCCGCCTTGAACCAGGTGTTTCCCGGCAACGATTTTGATAAATTGCTGGGTGGTGTGAGCCTGCTGGCCGTGTGCGCCAATGGACAGAAGGTGCTGGATAATTTGTTGGAGGCTTTGGCAGCGGTGATGGAGCAGGGTATGGAGGAATATGCGCAGTTGCTGGCACAGCAGGTGCATGGCCAATGAACCTGTGGCAGCTACCGAAACAGGCCACCATCGGCGGTAAAACCTACGGAATTTATGCGGATTTCCGGGATGTGTTGCAGATGGTGGGTTACCTGGATGACCCGGCGTTGCCGGTGTGGCTGCGCTGGAAGATCGCCTTGCGGCTGTTTTACGATGGGCCGATCCCTTGTGAACATCAGAAAGAAGCCATGGAGTATCTGGAAGAATTTCTGTGCTGTGGACGGCAGGGAGCTCAGAGCGTCAAGCGTTTGGATTGGAAGCTGGACAGCGATCTGATCCTGTCGGATGTGAACAAGGTGGCATGCTGTGAGATCCGCCAGCTGCCCTTTGTCCATTGGTGGACATTTCTGGCGTGGTTTCATGCCATCGGTCCGGGACAGCTGAGTACCGTGGTCGGGATTCGGGATAAGCTTGCCCGCGGGATCAAGCTGGAATCCTGGGAACAGGAGTACTACCGACAAAACCGTGACAGAATCCAAATGCGGCAACCGCTTTCTGCCCAGGAGCGAGAGGAAAAAGAGAAATTAGAAAAACTTTTATCATAATATGGTAGGAATAGGGAGGAATTATGCCGAAATATGAAACCATACAGTTTGAGATGAAAGTGCAGGGTGAGCAGGAGGAGCAGAATGTTTTTACAGAGGTTTTGCAGGGCATACGGGAGAAATTGCAAAAAACCGGCAGCGTTCTGACACGCACCCTAAGCGATATGAAAAAGGGTGCAACCGCCACCTTATCCACCGTATCCAAGCTGTTCAAAAGCATGAGTACCGGGCAGGATACCAAAACTGCCAATAAGACGCTCCGTCGTACGGTGGCAAGCTTCGACGAATTGAACCGCCTGGTCAAGCAAGCGACCTCCAGCACCGGCAAGAACAGTGCGGCCAAGGATAATGCGCAGGTGGTGGCATCTGCAGCCCAGGTGCTGGATAAACTCAAGGAACTGGGCGGCAAAGTCAAGGAGCAAATCATTGACCCGTTGAAGCAATTGCCGGAACTGGGGCTGGAGCAAGGACTACAGAACCTGGGCAATGGCATTTTGAATCTGATGGGTGTGTTCCGGGATCACAACGGTCTACTCCATACAGTAGGCGGTGAGTGGGACAATCTGAATCTGAAAACCGGTTTCTGGCGGGATACCATTGAACGAGCCAACCAGTCCACGGGGCTGTTTAATGATATGCTGGTACAGACCGGATTTCGTGCAGATACCACCGGACAGGTGCTGAATCTGTTGGGGGTGGAGGTCAGTGGAACGGCCAATACCTTCGGTCAGCTGGGTAGTTCTGCCAGTGCAGGCTGGACGGCAGTAAACCAAGCGTGGTCGGGGGCGGCAAGCTGGTTCGGTTCTGCGGTGACCGGACCGTTGGGAACAGCCTTTGGCAATGTGTTCGGTACGATTAAAACTGACTCGAAAAATACATCCACAGAGGTGAAAAATACCTTTTCCGGCTTGGGTACGAATTTTACTACGGAGTTTTCCAATGCCTGGAAGCGAGTATCCGGCGCATTTACCTCCGGTGGTAGTGTGTACACAGCGGTGGAGGGCGGTGTGCTTACCGGCTTTAAAACCGCTGTAAACTCCTTGATCAGCGGTGTCAATACGGTGACCGCCGTGCCCTTCAATGGCTTAAATACGGTGCTGGACAAGGTTCAGAACATCAAGATCGGCTCTTTGAAGCCCTTCTCGTTCCTGTCCTGGCGTGCTTCTGTGCCCAGAATTCCCTTTCTGGCGCAAGGTGCGGTACTGCCTGCCAACAAGCCTTTTTTGGCTATGGTGGGCGATCAGCGGCATGGAACCAACGTAGAAGCACCTTTGTCTACCATCCAGGAGGCGGTGGTGCTGGCCATGGAGGACTACATGCAGGGCAATTTGGCAGGTCATGCTGCTACGGTAGAACTGTTGCAGCAGCTATTATCTGCGGTGCAGGGCATCTCCATTGGGGATGAGACCATTGCGGCAGCCTGTCACCGTCACAACAGCAAAATGGCCATTGTCAATGGCAGATAGATGAGGGAGGAATTATGCGAAAAACTACCACTTTATTTCAGGTAAACGGCAAAGCCATTCTGGTGCCGGATGGGTCTGTGGGTATGTCCTATGAGGATGTGGATAGCAGCGATGCCGGTCGTGACGAGAGCGGCTATATGCACCGTGTGATGGTGCGCAATAAGGTAGGTGTCTGGTCATTTACCTATCATAATCTGACCGAGGCGGAGAAGAATTATATGGAAAATCTGTTTGGTTCTGCTTCTGTCTTTCAGTTCACCCACCCGGATCGTATCGCCTCCGACCGAATGGTCACCACCCAATGTTACCGCAGTAAATATAACCTGTCCTGGCGCAATAGTAAGACCGGTCTATGGAGCAATTATAGCTTCAATGTGATCGAGTGTTGAGGTGCATGATGCTGAAAACATGTTTGGTATTTGAAGATGGCACCCAGATTTCCTCCGGTGTGCAGGCGAATCCTGCCATACGGAAGATCACATTGACCCAAAAGGTCAATGCCGGACAGGAACTGACCCTGGGCAGCGTATGCAGTGCTATGTTGGAGGCGGAACTGATCTGCACCGGCAATGGCGGGATTCCTGCAGCCGGTTCTCAGGTGACCTTGTATCGCAATGATGTGCAGATGGGTGTGTTTATTTTGGAGAAGCCCACCCGTTCGTCGGTCAATGGGGTGCGGCTGACCGCCTATGATCGGGTAAGTCTATTGGATCAGGATTTGACAAACTGGTTGACAGATCTGGCAGGCTGGCCCTATAGCCTGTATAAATTTGCCTGGATGGTTTGCGCGCAATGTGGCCTGGAACTGGAAACAGAGAGCCTGCCCAATGGTGAATATGCCATTGAGCAGTTTTCTGCCCAGGGCATCACCGGTCGTCAGCTGCTCAGTTGGGTAGGTGAAATTGCAGGTCGCTACTGCATTGCTACTCCGGAAGGCAAAATCGCCTTCTGCTGGTACACGCCCGGAACTATAGAGGGCGGCTTCGTCTATGAACATACCCTCCATTATGAGGATTACAGCGTTGCGCCCATTGATCGTGTGCAGATTTCCCTAACCGGACAGGATGTGGGTGTGATCTACCCGCCGGATATACAGGGCAATACCTATCGCATCCAAGGCAATTATTTGCTCACAGGACAAACCGGGCTGGAAACGGTGGCACAGACACTGCTTGCCCAACTGCAAACTCTGGAATATACCCCTTGTCGAGTGACCGTACCGGCCAGTACCGAGGCGCGGCCTGGACAGATTCTGCAGCTTAGTGATCGCCATGGGGGAACGATCAATATGCTGGTGATGAGCCGTGTCCAATCCGGAGATAAGGAAACTTTGGAATGTACCGGTTCACCCAATCGCCAGAGTGTCAGTGCTGTGAATCAGCAGACCTATGAGGCTTTGTCCGGTAGGGTGCTGGAATTGCAGACCCAGGTCAGTGGTTTGACCATTGAAAACCGGGATGCCCAGCGGAATGCGGCCAATATGCAGTTGACCGTGGAAGGCATCCGCACCCAAGTGCAGCAGCAGGAGCAAAATATCCAGCGACTCACCGGGCTGGAACAAACCGCTGAGCAGTTGCAGCTGTCGGTGCAGACCATCCAGGAAGAAGGTGTTTCCCGGGTGGTCACGTCCACAGGCTTTGTATTTGATGAAAATGGTCTGACCGTGGAAAAGGACGGTTCTGACCTGAAAAATCACATCGATCCGTCGGGTATGCAGGTGATCCGTGGCGGTCAGCAGGTGCTGCTTCGTGCGGACATTGAAGGTGTGTTGGCGGCAGATGTGACCGTGGACAATTATTTGAATATGGGCAATTATGCCCGTTTTGAAAACTATCCGGGCGGACGAACCGCCTGTTACTATATAGGAGGCTGATATGGCAAGAACAACCCCTGTACATACAGGTTATACCATTATAAACGGCAGCGGTACGGGCATCAACGGTTACCGCATCCAGGTTTGGGCGGAGTATGCCTTTGGCGAGCCGGATCTGCAGAATAATACGGTTCCGCTTTCTCTGTATTTTTATACAGCCTTGGATCCTGCCTATACTTCTTCTACCCGAGGTACAGGTCTGGATTCCTCTCTGAAGGTGGGTGCTACCCAAGTTGACAGTGTGAAAAACGGTGCATACGATTTTAGTTCTGCATCCAATCTGCACCTGCTGGGTAGCTACAACCATGATATTTCCTACGGATCGGATGGCACAGGCACGGCTGTCATCAGCGGCAGCTTTACAACGGTATCCTCTTACATTTCCGGTGGTTCCATACAGGCCACGTTGACCTTGCCGCCCATTGCCAGACAATCCTCTCTGGGAGCGACCGATGCATTGATCGGACAAGTTTCTGTGATTGCTCTGTCGGTTCCCAATCCGGCTTATACCCACAGCATCGCCTGTACCTTTGGCAGATTGCAGGGCTATATAGACCAGCAGGGTCAATTTGTGGAGGAGGAGACCATTCTGACAGGGCAAAGCTTTTTCTTTCAGGTGCCTACGACCTTCTACCGACAGATCCCCCGAGCCCAATCGGGTGTGTGTACCCTGACCTGCCGTACCTATCTGGACGGCGAATTGGTGGGTCAGCCCCAAGAAACCACCTTTACCGCTTCCGTGCATCCGGAATTATGTAAACCTATTCTGAGTGCGGTGTTGGAAGATACCTCTGAATACACCATTGCCTTGACAGGTAATCCCAAACGACTGGTGCGCAATGAATCTCTGGTGAAATGTACAGTGTCTGCCACACCCAGGGCAGAAGCCTATCTGACCGGAATTAAGCTCAACGGAGTGACCTTGAATAGTCAGGAGGTCATGTTGGGTGCGCCCGGTTACGGCGATATTGTTCTGGAAGCCACCGATAGCCGAGGGTTTGTGACCCGGTATGTGGCCAAACCGGAGGGTTGGGTGGAATACCAGCGAGTTACTAATCTGGCTTCTGTGCGACGGGATGCCCCTACATCCGATTCTGCGACCGTCACCCTTACGGGCAACTTTTGGAATGAGAATTTCGGCAATGCGGATAATCAGTTATCCCTGCAATACCGTTTGGGACAGGAGGATTGGCAGGATGCGGCGGTGGAATGGACCTTGGCAGATGGGCGCTATGAAGGTGCTTTCGTGCTGACGGGTTTGGACTACACCCTGTCTCATGCGGTGCAGATACGCGTCAAGGATGTACTGTCTCAGGCGGATAAGCTGCTGACCGTTCAGCGAGGTATTCCGGTGTTCGATTGGGGAAAAGAGGATTTTTGTTTCAATGTGCCGGTGTCTGCCCCATGTTTGAACAGCCCGGAGATTAGGGAAATGATGACGAGAATAAAGAATTTGGAGGAAATCATCAATGGAAGCAATTAAAATTTTGGTAACCGGAGCGCATGGAGTGGTGGAAAATGCCCCGGTCATCACCAGCGGTATGGTGGGCTTACCTGTGGAACTGCATTGGGATGAAAGCTGGGATGGCTTGCATAAAACCTTGATCTATAAGGCCGGCGATATCATTCGGGATCAGATCCTGGAGGCAGGTGGCGCTGTTGTACCCGGGGAATTACTGCAAATTCCCTATAGAACTCTGCAGATCGGTGTTTATGGCACAGCCCGGGACGGCAGTGTGGTGATCCCGACGGTGTGGGTGCAGGTAGGGCAGATCCGGGAGGGTGTCAATCCTGTGGCAGATCCCGGGACTGACCCTGCACTGCCGATTTGGCAGCAGCTTCTGCATCGTATAGAAGCTATGGAGCAACAGAAACAAAAATTGCTCTGGGAGTTTGCTGTACCCGGACGGGGCAGTACACCCCATGATCTGAGCTGGATGGATAACTATACGTTCCCCTTTGTGGGGGGATCGGGAGAGGATAGACCTTGGAATGATCGCTGGGTGGAGGATGGTCAATTACCTGCGGATACGACCATGCGTGAAAAGGCGAATCGACTCTGCGAATTGATTGCGGATAAGAAACCGGCAACCATAGAAATCGAAATCAATGGCTTGTTTTTCGCACGGGGACAGGTTGTGATGACTTTTATGGAAAATGAGGGTATGACCTATTGGAAATTGACCATAATCAGCGGTAAAATGGGTATCATTTCTACCTATCCTACGGGACTGGATATGGTGGAAATTAGCGAATCGGGCATCTCCTTTGGCAGAGAGGTCGAAGCATTTGCCGGTGCCTTGGGCTGGGGTGTCCGTATTTACGGTTAAGGAGGTATGTATGTTGACAGCAAAAGAATTGGCCAATGCCGCACGGGAGGTGGCGCAGAATTATAAGACGCTTTATGTGCTGGGCTGCATTGGCGCACCTATGACCGTGGGCAATCAGAATCGGGCATTGGATGCCCAAAGCTATAACCGTCAAGCCGCCCGTAAGAAAAAGATTCAGGCCGCAGATGGCAACACCTTTGGTTTTGACTGCGTGTGCATGATTAAATCCATTCTGTGGGGATGGAAGGGCGATTCCCAGAAATCCTATGGCGGCGCAGTATATAAGAGCAACGGTGTGCCCGATGTGAATGCCGATGGCATGATTGCCCTGTGTAAAAATGTCTCCAAGGATTTTTCCACCATTCAAATAGGTGAGGCAGTGTGGATGAAGGGTCATATCGGTGTGTACATCGGCAACGGTCTTGCGGTGGAGTGTACGCCGAAATGGAAAGACGGTGTGCAGGTGACCGCGGTGCATAATATTGGCAAGAAGGCAGGTTATAACGGCCGCAGCTGGGTCAAGCACGGTATGCTACCCTGGGTAACTTACGGCAAAGCAAAATTGATGCCTGCCCAAACCCGGACACCTGGCATAGCCGGTGCATACCGGGTGGATTCTCAGCTCGGTCTGAAACTGCGGACAGGCCCTGCCACTACCTATCCCATTCTGGAGACTATGGGCAACAACACCAAGGTTCGTTCCTATGGCTATCATACAGGAGATTGGTACTTTGTGGTCAGCGCCACAGGCCAGGAGGGCTTTTGCCATAAAAGCTACCTCCGGGAGGTGAGGGAATGAGTGAAGCGATCCTGTCGGCCGCCATTACCGGTGGTCTGTCCCTGGCCGGTGTGATCGTCACTTGCTTGGCCACAGCCCGAAAAAGCGAAAATGCCCTTCGTTTATCCCAGGCGGTGACGGATACCAAGATCGAGGAACTGACCCGGGAGGTTCGGGAGCATAATAATTTTGCTCGCCGTATGCCTGTGGTGGAGAACCAGATCGACAATATCCAGGAAACCTTGAAGGAACTGAAAGGCTACCATAAGTGATAAGGAGGAAACATGATCAAAAATAAACTGGCCGAGCTTTTAAAGGTGAAATCGCTGGTGACCATGACGGTGATGCTGGTATTTCTGATCCTGTCCCTAAAGGGCAGTATCAGCCCTGACCAGGTGATGCTCATCATCTCCATGGTGGTGTCCTTCTACTTTGGTACCCAGCACGAGAAGAACGGCTAAAACAAATTGCCCCGAACTTTGGTTCGGGGCAATCTTTTATGCTTCATTAAGCTTCGAAATCCTCTTCGGCAGCTACTTCTTCAGCAGCCACTTCCTCAGTGATGTCCTCAACTACGGTCTCGCAGGAGCACTCACAGGGGCACTCGGTCTCGCAATCGAACTGGCACTGGCAATCGTCGCAATCATCTGCGCAACCGCAATCGCAGGTCTCACACTCGCAATCGCAATCCTCACGACCCAGCAGAGCCTTTGCCTTGGCAACGATCTTGTCACCGTAGGTGGCGATCAGGTAAACTACACCGGCCACAGTAGCAATGGCGGCCAGAATCTTCAATACAGCTTTCATAATAGAAATCCTCCGTTTCATATATTTCTAAGCCAAGTATAACCAATCCCGGGGAAAAAAGCAATAAAAATTTGTAACAAGATTAAAAATTAAATGTAACCATACAGGCCACGGACAGAGACTTCGCCGCTGGCAATGGTCTGCCGGGAACCGTCGTCCATATCCACCACCAGCGCTCCCTGGTCGGTCACATCCAGCGCTGTGCCGGTATCACCGGTATCCATGCGTTTAACCCTTTGACCGATGGTCAGACAATCCTGTTTGTAGGCTTCCGGCATGGTGCGGTAGTCCAAATCCATCATGGCTTTGGCAAGGGCGGCGGAAACCGGGGCAGGGGATACGGCTTTGCCGGTCATGGCGCTTAAGGAAGTGGCCATATCCGCTACCGGTTGGGGAATGTGCAAACAGTTGATACCCACACCCACAATGGCATATTTGGCAATGCCGTTTTCAAATACTAGTTCCGTGAGAATACCGCCCAGCTTTTTGCCCTCATGCACCAGATCGTTGATCCATTTGACCCGGGGACGGATGCCGATCACCGCCTCCACAGCGTTGCAGGCCGCCACTGCAGCCCAGCAGGTCAGGTGCATCAGCTCCGTGGGGTCGCATTCCGGACGGAGGATCACGGAAAAGTACAGATTGCCCTCCGGGGAACAGAATTCTCTGCCCAGCCGACCACGACCCTGGCTTTGGCTGCCGGCAATGACCAGGCTGCCATGGGGCGCACCTTGTAATGCCAGTTCCTTGGCTTTACGGTTGGTGGAGTCCAGGGCAGGGTAGTAATGCAAGCTGTCCCGGGAAGGACAGCTTGCGTCAAAATAGGATAAAATCAGTTGTTTCATATCAATCAATATCCGGCTCTATCTGAACAGGGGGTTCGTCGAACTGCTCGGGACGGCGCAGCAATCGGGTATAATGCTTCACGAAGGCGGCATAGTAGAAACCGTCCACGATACGCTCGTCGGTGGTGATATTCAGATCTACGAATTTACGCTCCACAATGGTGCCGTCTTCCAGTACATGATTTTCTTTCCGCTTTGCGCCAAAAGCCACAAATACGGGGATGTTACCAAAATCGTACAGGTGGTGGAAGATGGGGGGAATACCCAAAGAACCCATGGAGGTGAAATATACAGAAGCGTGGAAGGGGCTCAGCTCCAGCAGGAAGCGGGGCATACAGCCGAAATAATCCAACAGCTTCAGCAGCCAGATGGCGAATTTCAGAACCAGGCCGGGGATCATGGAGAACAGGAAAGTGGCGCTGTCTAACTCGGACTCGTCCGTAGATTTCTTCACGGACTCCACTTCTTTGAGAACCTTGTGATACACATCCTCAGCGGTATCTCTGGGGCTCAGATGCACCTTGATCACGGAATCCGGAGCGTCGGTGGACATTTCCTTCTTCACGGTCATGCAGAAGATAATATCCTCGCCGTGGGTGTATACCTTCTGACCGGACAGGAAACGGTTTACACCGGGATAGGCGGCAATGGCACGGCAGTAGCATGCCAGCAACACATGGGTCAGACCGAAGTTGGTCAGACCAGCCTTACGCTTCTGCCGGATGTAACGCTCCACAGCGGAGATCTCCACAGGCATGTGGATCAGGTTGCAGGACTCATTGCGATGCACCATGAAATAGGGGGAGATCTGCTCCATGGGGGATTGGCTGCGAATACGGCGGCCATCCACACGGTCACCCCAGGTGGGATGATATAATCCGTCGGTGCTGCGCTTCAAAGACAGGATCGCCAGGATCACACCCAGAACCATCAACAGATCCGGCAACGCATACATGGGATGGCCGCGGTCTAAATACCAAACAGCTGCACCGGGGAATGCGATGATGGGCAGCAACCAGATGGGGTGGCTCTTGCCGCCGATGATCTGGGTATAGCTGATGGCCATGAACAGCATGGTGATGCCGTACAGGGCGGTGATCATGGTATCATAATGTACGAACTGATAGGATTCAAACCGGAAACAGAAATAAATCGCCATGAACCACACGGCCTTTGCGGATTTATAGAACCGATCCTTTCCGGAAATGAGGGCGATGAGTGCAAACAGCAGGGCGGCTGTAATAGGCAGAACGATTTGACTCCACAATCCGACTCCTTCCATGCCGAACAAAATGCGGGTCACTGCCGAACCGACCAAGCTAAGCATCATCAGCCATGTCAGCGGGTTCTTAAAGCTGATGGAATAATGTTTTCTCTTCTTCATAGCAATGCCATTATAACAAACCCAAAGCCATTTGACAAGAAAATTCTATTATGACACGATTCGGCAGGATAGGGGCGTGCTTCTGTCAAATGGGCATGAAAAATACCGCCCTTTTGGCGGCATAAAAAGAAATAACCCTTGACTGGTAACTGACCACTTTACCGTCAAGGGTTATTTCATTTCGCTGTTGGGTTCCATATATGGTTAACCTCGCTTTCTACAGTTTTCGACGCATACGTTCCATGACAAAATTGTGAGTGCTTCCGGACAATCATTTTCGTTCATCTAACAGGATAAAAACATTATATAAAACGGAAGATATTTTGGAAGCTGCGTCTCAAAGAGTGTTTCTCTTTGTGTCTATATAATAACCCGAAAAAACTGCATTTTCAAGATGGAATATTCCATAAAAAACCCAAGGTCAAATCATGCAAAAAGCAGAAAATTCTGTCTCCAAATGAAAAACATTTGACATTGATTCATGGACGTGCTATAGTGAATCTTGTGGGGCGCAACAGCGCCCTGCATTTTTTCTAAATTTCGCACTAAGGCTCCCCTTGTAGGGGAGCTGTCGCGAAGCGACTGAGGGGTGTAAATGCCAACATTTATGCGGATTTTAACAACACCCCTCCGCCCCTTCGGGGCACCTCCCCTACAGGGGAGGCAAAGCGGAAAATTTGAATTTATCGAACGAAATCTCGATACAAACCAATGGCCTTTTGGATGCCTGCATCCTCTGCGGCCTTTAAAATATCCCCCAACATCTCCGGTGGCCGATACAGGCAGAACCGGATTTCTTTTTGCCTATCCTCTCTGCGATAACGGCAATGACAGCCGTGGTCTGTGAAGGGAAATTCTCCGGATGGCTCTAAAATACCGGACATGGCGCAGCCTGCCTCCGTAATGGTGAAGGTCTGCATTCCCACTGCCACATCCAGCCAGCACTCCCGATTCTTCGGTACGGCCTGGGCAATGGGAATGTTTAGCGGTGGGCTGATCAGCACCGGACAATCCCAGCCATCACTATGCTGCTGGGTAACCGCCACCGGACATGGGGCGGTATTTAAAATGGCTTCGATGACCGGTCTGGCATCCCACTCTCTTTGAAAATCCAGCAAGATCCCCTCTGGGGAAACGGCATTCAGTTCCCGGGCGATCCGCTGGGGGTCATGGTGGTCAAAGGGAATCAGATCATCCAGGATCAGCAGGGCAGGGCTGTCCTTTGGCAGATTCACCAGCCCCGGGTGGACGGTGGAAAACCGACAGGACATCCATGCTGCCGACCCTTCCCCGGAAAAAACGGCATATTCTGCCCCTGTCATGGCAAGATACCAGCGGCAACCCATGGACAAAACCCCCTTTTTGTGTTAGAATAGAAAAAATGTGCGCCCTTGGCTCCCCTCATAGGGGAGCTGGCAAAAATCGGCACTTCGGAACCGATTTTTGACTGAGGGGTTGTCGCCCCGCCAATGTATCTTTGTAAATCATTCTATGTTGAAAGGAATAGCCTTATGAAATTTTCTTTTCTGCCCCGGGTGATGGTAAAATCCGTGACCCAGCTGACGCCCGAATCTTTAAAAGAAAAAGGCATCCGCTTGCTGATGCTGGATTTTGATAATACAATTGTACCCTATACCACCAACGATCCCACAGAGGAAATGGCCGCATGGCTGACCATGATGGTGCAATCGGATCTGCCCATTTGTGTGGTGTCCAACAGTAAGCGTGATCGGGTAAAGATCTTCTGCGAAAAGTGGGGTATCCCCTGTATTACCCACTCCAAGAAGCCCTTCAGCAAGGGCATCAGCCAATGTTTGGCAAAGTTTGACCTGCCTGCCAAGTCATGCGCTCTGGCCGGCGACCAGATCTTTACGGATGTGCTGGGTGCAAACTGTGCCGGTGTCCGTTCCGTGCTGGTAAAGGCCATCCATAACCATAATATTTGGCTCAAACTGCGCCATGTGGCAGAACTGCCCTTCATCGGCATTGCTAAACTTTTGAGAAGATAAAAAGGCTCCCCTGCAGGGGAGCTGTCGCGAAGCGACTGAGGGGTGTAAATGCCAACATTTATGCGGATTTTAACAACACCCCTCCGCCCCTTCGGGGCACCTCCCCTACAGGGGAGGCAAAGCGGAAAATTTGAATTTGAAATGGAGGATTCTATGAATAATTTAGATAAATACCTAGCCCTGTTGGAAGATGGGCATGGTTTGCTGTTGACAAGTCAGTATAGCCGTTACTATGCATCCTGCTGCCAAATTTCAGAGGGTGTTGCGGTGGTCAGCAAAAATGGTTGCCGCTATTTCACCGATAGCCGCTATATCGAGGCGGCACAGAACGGCATTCAAGGCTTTGAAGTAGTGGAAATGAGCCGTGCCAATCCCTTTGTGAAGCTGATCAACGAAGCTTGTGCAGAGTTTGGTATCTCCTGTCTGGGTATTGAGGAAGGCTACATGACTGCCGCAGAGCATATGTCCTATACCGAGAAGCTGGATGCCCAGTTGATCCCCATGGGCGACAAGCTGAACAGCCTGCGTACCTGTAAAGAACCCTGGGAAATGGAACTGATGCAGAAAGCCCAGGATATTACCGACCTGGCCTTTTCTCAGGTGCTGCCCCGAATCCAGGTGGGTATGACCGAGAAGGAATTGCAGGCAGAACTGATCTATTGCCTGTATAAGAACGGCGCAGACGGCCTGTCTTTTGATCCCATCGTGGTCTCCGGACCTAACACCAGCATGCCCCATGGCGTAGCAGGGGAGCGGAAGATCCAGCCCGGTGATTTTATCACCATGGATTTTGGCGCTGTGTACCGGGGCTACTGTGCGGATATGACCCGTACGGTGGCGGTTGGCTTCGTGACCGAGGAAATGGAAAAGGTATATAACACGGTTTTGCAGGCGCAGACCGCAGCCATTGCCGCTACCCATGCTGGCTTGACCGGTGCAGAGGTGGATACGGTTGCCAGAGACATCATCACCGAGGCGGGCTATGGCCCTTATTTCGGCCACGGCTACGGCCACGGCATCGGCATGGAGTGCCACGAAATGCCTGGTGTCAGCCCCGGCGGTCAGACCCCCATTCTGGAAAATACCATCTGCTCTGCAGAGCCCGGTATTTATCTGCCCGGCCAGTTTGGTGTCCGTATCGAGGATGTGGTGATCTTTAAAGAGGAAGGTTATGTAAACCTTACTCATAGCCCCAAGAATTTGATAATTGTTTAATTTTCATGGTATGAAAAAAATACTTGCATTATGACAATAGATGCAGTACAATAATAAGGTCAAAAAATATGTAAAAATTTGCCCTTATATGGGCAATACAACAGGAGGATATCAATATGATTTCTGCAGGTGAATTCAGAAACGGCATTACTTTCGACATGGACGGCAAGGTTATGCAGGTCGTGGAGTTCCAGCATGTTAAGCCCGGTAAGGGTGCGGCTTTCGTTCGTGTTAAGATGAGAGACGTTATCAACGGCGGCGTGACCGAAACCAGCTTCAACCCCACCGCTAAGTTCCCCACTGCTTTCGTTGAGAGAAAGAAGATGGAGTACTCCTACCAGGATGGCGATCTGTACTACTTCATGGACGGCGAGACCTATGAGCTGGAGCCCATCGACGCTTCCGCTCTTGACGACAGCTTCCGCTTCGTCAAGGAGAACGACGTTTGCACCATCATGAGCTACAAGGGCAAGGTCTTCGGTGTTGAAGTTCCCAACTTTGTAGATCTGGAAGTTACTGCTACCGAGCCTGGCTTCGCTGGCAACACTGCTACCAACACCCTGAAGCCCGCTACCGTTGAGACCGGCGCTGAGGTTAAGGTGCCTCTGTTCATCAACGAGGGTGACCGCATTCAGATCGACACCCGTACCGGCGAGTACCTGGGTCGTGCAAAGTAAGGAGCAGTCTATGACTATTTCTGAAAAGGCAGCCTATTTGAAGGGCTTGATGGACGGTCTGGAGCTGGACACCGAGAAGGCTGAAGGCAAGATGATCTCCGCTCTGGTGGAGCTGGTTGGCGATATGGCTAAGCGCATCACCGACATTGAGGAGACCACCATTGCGATCTCCGACGAGTTGGACGAGATCGAAGAAGATCTGGACGCTATCGAGGACTACATCCTGGACGAAGAGGACGAGGATGAGGACGATTTCGAGGACGATCTGTTCGATGAGGACGACTTTGAGGACGAGGACTTCGAGGAAGGCTTTGACTATGGCGACGAGGACACCACCATTTATGAGGTAGAGTGTGCTTGTGGCGAAATCATCAACTTCGACGAGGAGACTCTGGAGAAGGGTTCTATGACTTGCCCCAACTGCGGCGAGCTGCTGGAGTTCTCTCTGGAAGATGACGACGAGGAAGAATTGGAATTCTAATAAATCGGACGCTGTCTCAAATTCATGAGACAGCGCCCTTTTTTTAGTTGCAAAATCCTGCAGAAAAGCGTATGATAGGATTAACCAAAATTAGAAAGGTTTGCATGCTTTATGATCTATCGACAGGAACATCCCAATCCCCAATTCATGCGTGATAACTGGACGAACCTCAATGGCCTGTGGCAGTTTGAAATAGACCACGGTAACAGCGGTGAGGCAAGAAAACTCTATGAATCTGAGAAGGCTTTCTCTATGGAGATCCAGGTGCCCTTCTGCCCGGAGAGTAAGCTGTCCGGCATTGGCTACACCGATTTCATGGGTTCTGTGTGGTATCGCCGCAGCATCGCCGTTACGGAAGCCCAACTGGAGGGTCGGGTGTTGTTGCATTTCGGTGCGGTGGATTATGAAGCCACGGTCTATGTCAATGGCAACCGCTGCGGCAGCCATCGAGGCGGCTTCGTGTCCTTTGCTATGGACATTACGGAGTATTTGACCGCCGGTGAGAACACCCTGGTGGTTCATGCCACGGATGACAGCCGGGATCTGCTGATCCCCTCCGGCAAGCAAAGTGACCGCTATGAATCCTACGGCTGCTTCTATACCCGCACTACCGGCATTTGGCAGACCGTTTGGCTGGAATTTGTACCCCAGATCCATATCCGGAGTGTGAAATATGTAACGGATATCGAAAAGGGTGTCTTGCATATCACCGCTGTGGTTTCCGGCAGCGGCACGCTCCAAGCCAGCGCATCCTATGAGGGAAAACCCATGGGAAGCGCCCAGATCCAAGCCCAGGGCGGCACAGTTCAAATCTCTTTGCCTTTGGAAGAGCTCCATCTGTGGGAGGTCGGCAACGGTAGATTGTACGATCTGGAGCTGACCTACGGAGAGGATCTGGTACATAGCTATTTCGGTATGCGTTCTGTCCGGCTGGATGGCTACCGCTTCCTAATCAACGAAAAGTCCGTGTTCCAGCGGCTGATCCTGGATCAAGGCTTCTACCCTGATGGCATTTATACCGCACCGGATGATCGGGAGCTGGTGGGAGATATTCAGCGTTCTTTGGATATGGGCTTCAATGGCGCCAGATTGCATGAAAAAATCTTTGAAAAGCGGTTTTTGTACCATTGTGACCGCATGGGCTATATTGTCTGGGGCGAATATCCTAACTGGGGCTTGGATCATTCAGATCCCCGGGCGGTGTATCATGTGCTTCCGGAGTGGCTGGAGGAATTGGAACGGGATTATAACCATCCTTCCATTGTGGGTTGGTGTCCCTTCAATGAAACCTGGGATTGCCAGGGCAGAAAGCAGTACGACCCCATGCTGTCTCTGGTGTATAAAGCCACCAAAGCGGTGGATCCCACCCGTCCCTGTATTGATACCAGTGGCAATTTCCACGTACTCACAGATATTTTCGATGTCCATAATTACACCCAAGATCCTGCGGTGTTGCAAAAGACTTATGAGAACCTGCCAGAATCCCTGGAAGACCGCCATGCCTGTCGCCAGAAATACCAAAAGGGTCAGCCCATTTTTGTCAGCGAATACGGTGGTATTGCATGGAGTGATGATCCTGCGGGCTGGGGCTATGGCAATGCGCCTGCCAGCCGTGAGGAGTTTATGAGCCGCTTCCAGGGCTTGACCGATGTGCTTCTGGATCATCCCTATATGTTTGGCTTCTGCTACACCCAGCTGACCGATGTGGAGCAGGAACAGAACGGTCTGTACACCTATGACCGTACCCCTAAATTTGATCCGGCAGAGATCCGCAAGATCGTAGCCCGGAAAGCGGCCATTGAGGATTAACAGGGGAGGGAAGCCTATGGAAAACCAATTTCACAATCCCATTATGCCCGGTGCAGATCCCTTTGTGCTGCTCCATAAAGGTGTATATTATATGTACTGCACCATGGAAAACGATGAAAAGCTCATGGGGCATAACGATTTTCATACCGCAGTTGGCAAGCAGGATGGCTACATGGTCTATGTGTCTGAGGACTTGCAGACTTGGGAAAACAAGGGCTTTTGCTTGACCGCTGAGGATGTTCAGGGCGATAAATGGTTCTGGGCTCCGGAGATCATGTATAAAAACGGCAAGTTCTACATGGTATACTCCTCGGAGGAGCATATTGGCATGGCGGTGGCGGACAGCCCCTTAGGGCCATTCAAGCAGGCGGAAAAACGCTGGCTCTACGAAGAAAAGGCCATTGACGGCCATCTGTTCCGGGATGAAGACGGCACGGTGTATTTGTACTATGTGCGTCTGGATGCCGGAAACCGGATCTTTGTGGCGAAAATGGCAGAGGATCTGCTGTCCATTGACACGCTCTATGAGCATTGTCTGATCCAGGCGGAAGAACCTTGGGAGACGGTGGATTGTCTGGTGGCAGAAGGCCCATTTGTGCTGAAGCATAAGGGTTTATATTACCTGACCTATTCCTGCAACCATACCCGATGCCAGGATTATGCGGTGGGTGTTGCCATCTCTGACAGTCCCTTAGGGCCTTTTCAGAAATTCCAGGGCAATCCTATTTTGCACCGCAATGAAAAATTCTGTGGCGTGGGACACCATAGCTTCACTACCTCTAAGGATGGCAAGACTTTGATCTGCGCCTACCATTGCCATGATAGCCTGGAGAATTTCAAGCCCAGAAGATTCTGTTTGAATACCGCCCGGTTTGTACCCGGGGACAATGGCATCGATCGACTGGTGATTGATGGTCCGTAATGATAGACTAAGCCCCGGCTCGTGAGAGCCGGGGCAAAACATTTATTTGGCAGATAGATCTACGCTTCTTCTTAAAATGGTCAAGGGGGGTACAGGGCAGGGAAGCTGCAGATCGAAGAGCATTTGGGGTGTTCTGGGCTCTTCCAAATCATTGCCATCCAGATCCCGCATCATGGGAACGGTCAGCTGGAAGGGACGGGTGTCCGGGCCTACGGCCTCGATTACGTCACCGGCCTTGAACTTATTACGCAAGCTACACCGGGCCAAGCCGTTCTCGTCGCAACTTTCTACAATGGCGCACACCTGCCACTCCCGAATATACCGGGAATTTTCCGTATACTGACCGGGGAAGCCGTAATAGAAGCCGGTGGAGTAGATTCGGTGGGACACATGATCCACCTCGTCTCGCCATACAGGGTCTACGGGACGACCGGCGGCAATATCATCAATGGCATGGCGGTAAGCGCCGGTGACTACGGCCGCATAATAAGAGGATTTAGCACGGCCTTCGATCTTAATGCAATCCACACCCACATCCTGCAGATCCTGCAGATGGTCGATCATGCACATATCCCGGGAGTTGAGAATATAAGTACCCTTCTCGTCCTCAAACACCGGGAAGTATTCGCCGGGACGTTTTTCTTCCATCAGCGCATACTGATAACGACAGGGCTGAGCGCAAGCACCACGGTTGGAATCACGGCCGGTCATGTAATTGCTCAGCAGGCAACGACCGGAATAGCTGACGCACATAGCACCATGACCAAAGGTTTCGATCTCCAATTCCTTGGGGGTCTTTTCCCGGATGGTGCGGATCTCTTCCAGAGAACACTCTCTGGCCAGTACCACACGGGTCGCACCCAGGTCGTACCAGGCCTTGGCGCATTCGTAGTTGGCGATGGATTGCTGGGTGGACACGTGCCGCTGGCACTTGGGGGCATATTTGCCTGCCAGGGTGAAAGCGCCCAGATCTGCAAGGATCAGCGCATCCACACCGGCATCCTGTAGCTGCTCTAAATAAGCAGGCAGGGAAACTACCTCGTCATTACGGGGCATGGTGTTTACGGTCACGTGGACTTTCACACCATGCTTGTGGGCATGTTCTACAGCCCGGGGCAACTCCTCCGGGGTGAAATTACCGGCGAAGGAGCGCATTCCAAAATCGGTGCCTGCCAGATATACCGCATCTGCGCCGTAGGCTACGGCCATTTTCAGCCGTTCCATGTCACCGGCAGGACTTAATAATTCGATTTTACTCATGAGTTATAGCCCAATTCCTTCTTGATCTGCAGGAATTCGTTATAGGTGGTAGCAAATCTGTGTGTTGCTACGCTGGGATCCAATACATAGTAATAGTAGTTGGTTTCGTTGGGGTCCAACACCGCATACAGTGAGTAGATGCCGGGGTTGGCGATGGGTCCGGGAGGCAGACCCTTCTGTACACCACGGGTGTTATAGGGGCTGTTGGTGTTCAGATGTGCCTGGGTCAGTACCTTGATCTCACCGTAGTAGTCGCCGATAGCGTAATGCACGGTGGCGTCCGCATCCAGGTAGGGATAGGTCTTCTGGTTACTCAAACGGTTGTAGAATACGGAAGCAATATCGAAGCTTTCAGCAGCTTCGCCGGATTCCTTTTCTACAATGGAAGCCAGGGTCACCAGCTGATGGATGGTCAGAGGATGCTGGGTAATATAATCGCTGCCATAGCCGTTGGAGGCCATCATCTTGGCATAGCGATCCTGCATCTCCTTAAAGTCCTCCTTCATCAGATCGCTGAAACGATAATCGAAGGTGGCCAGCAGCTTATTGATGACACGACCGGCATCTTCCTTCTGATAGAATTCGTAGGTATCCGGGAATAGATAGCCTTCCAGACAATACTTGTCACCACGGGTAACACCTTCTAAGAACCAATAGTCTTCCAGTTCGCCTTCAGCAGCGTACTTTTCCAGTTCCTTGGCCTCGCACACACCCTTTTCCTCCAATAGAGCAAAGACCTGGGCGCAGGTGTAGCCTTCCGGGATCATAACCGTAACGACGGATCGGCCGGAAGCATTATAGGAAATGCTGTTGATGATTGCGTTGTAATCGTAATAGCTGTTGAGGGTGTAAGTGCCGGCGGCAATGTCTTGATCCTTGTGGGTCAAAGTGGCGAATTGTACAAACAGATCCGGATTGTCGATCATGCCTGCATCTGCCAGCTTTTGGGCAATGGCTTCAATATCCACCTTGATCAAGGTACCATTGGGGGCGCGCTTAGCTTCTTCCTCAGTGATGGTGATGGTAATGGTCTTGTCCTCTTTGCCGAAGGCCATCAGGTCAGCACAGCTGTCCCATACGATGCGACCCAGAGAAACACCGATGATCACCACCAGTGCCAGCCAGATACAGGAAACCAGCAAATGAGGGATGCTGTGGAGCATGCCCCAAAGACCACGGTTTTTGTCGGGAGCAGGGCGCTTGTCGGGATCTACCGGAACGGTGTCCTCCTCTGCCTCTTCGTCAAAGAAATCCTCTTCCGGAGCAGGTTCGGCCACATCACTGGGGGATTCCCAATGCTCCTTTAAAATCGGCTCTTTGGTATCGTCCTCCTGGGAGGGCATCACATCCTCCGGCAGGGAGAAATCCTTAAAAAAGTCATCGACCAACTGGCTTTCATTGTTGGAGACCGGAGAAGTCTCCGTCAGATCATCCACAGGGATGTCCAGTTTTTTGGTCTGATCCCCATTTATGGGGTTCAAATTTTCTTTATCCATAGTAACCTCCTGTTAGCGGATCACGATCTGTTGGGCAATGGCATCGGCGGCTTCTGTTCCCTTCAAAGCCTCAATCAAGGCTAAGCCGAAGGGAATGGCGCAACCGGCGGATGTGCCGGTAATCAGATTGCCGTCCCGCACACAGGCTGCATTAGCCTGTACATTGGCATTGCCCATGCCGGTTTCGCAACCGGGATAGCAGGTAGCGTTTTTACCATCGGTAATGCCCAAATCTGCCAGAACCGTAGGGCCTGCGCAGATCGCAGCCACAAACTTCCGGTTTTCCCAGGCGAATTTCAGCGCATCCATAGCGGCCTGACTGGCACGCACAGATTGGACACCGCCCAGACCACCGGGCAGAATAATCATTTCCAGTTGGGTCAGATCCATATCGCCCAGCTGAATATCGGCTTCCACACCAATGCCGTGTCCACCGTAAACGATCTTGCCGTTGACACCTACGGTGGCGGTGGGGATACCGGCACGACGGAGAAGATCCAAAGGCGCAATGGCTTCGGTTTCTTCAAAACCCGTACCTAAAAGCATGTATACCATGATTTACCCCTCCATGCACTTTTTGACGTGTGCATAAATTTCTTGGTGAATATCTTCCATAGAACGCATTGCGCCATCCTTAACGCACTGGATCATGGTCCAGCCGTAGTGGGCAGCGGCGGCACGACCGGTTTCCCGACAGGTAGCCAGATAGGACATATCCTGCTCGTGGATATCGGCGGTGGTATTGGTGGCCTGCTCACGACCACGGAGCATTTTCTCCGTAAAGTCTGTGGGTACATCCAGATAGATCACCAGATCGGGGCGGGGAAGACCCAGCTTTTCATACTCAAACTCATAAAGCCAGTCTAGGAACTTGGCACGAGCCTCGCCGGTTTCCTTGGATGCCTGATGCACAGCGTTGGAGGTGGTGTAACGATCGGAGACGATCAAGCCGCCTTCCTCGTACCACTGACCCCAATCCTGCTTGTAAGATGCATAGCGATCGACCGCATAGAAAGAAGATGCGGCATAAGCATTCACATCAGAGGGCTTGTTGCCAAACTCACCGCCCAGATACATCCGGATCAGCGCAGAACTTTCCTCTTTATAGCGGGGAAATACCAGCCGTTTAAAAGAAATATTTTCCTGATCCAAATGCTCCGTCATCAGCCGGAACTGGGTGGACTTTCCGGAACCGTCGGTGCCTTCTATTACAATTAGCTTGCCCATTTTTTCACAAGCCTCCCAAACACAAATTATCACCATACAATATAACATAAAAAATCCCGTTTGTCCACTAAATAAATCAGTTGAGAAATTGCCGTTTCTCTGGTATGATAAACACACGAGGTGAGGATATTATGGATCATATGACATTGTTGCGTGAATTTCTGCAATTTCCTCTGGACAATGCAGATGGCATTTTTACAAAATTTGCATCTTTGGAGCGTGCTGTGATCGCCCAAGGGCAGAATCCTCTGGAACGGTTTGTCTACATTCCCGGCACACGGAAGGATCGGGTGCTGCTGGTAGCCCATGCCGATACGGTGTGGGATGCAGCCTATGGCAATCCCCAGGAAACCACGCCGATCCTGGATGGTCATATTTTCCGGAGCAGCAACCCGACTTGCGGCATTGGCGCAGATGACCGTGCCGGCTGTGCCATGGTCTGGGCTTTGCGCAATAGCGGACATAGCTTACTGATCGTCCATGGTGAGGAAAAGGGCAAGCACGGCGCAAGATTTCTGCGGAAGGCCTATGCCAAGCTTTACCGGGAACTGAATCGCCACCAATATATGATGGAAATGGATTGGGCTGGTTTAGGAGGCTGCTTGTATAACCAGGTGGATAACACCCCGGCTTTCAAGGCATATATTACAGAAACTCTGGGATTTACAGATAGCCAGGCCAAGGGCGGCTGTGATCTGCAGATCTTGTGCCACAAGGTTTGCGGTGTGAATGTGAGTACCGGCTGGAATCATTGCCACAGACCCACAGAAACCCTGGATTGTGACCAGTGGCTGCAAAATTATGAGGCTCTGGAACGCTTTTTGGAAAAGCCCCAACCCCGGTATCCAATCGCCCGGATCAGCAGAATGAAAAGATTTGCCGGAAAGGTGAAAGGAAAATTGGGAGCTTTGGCACGGAAATTGCATTTGCGCCCTGCAAAATAATGAAAAAATACTTTACAGATACAGGATTTTCGGCTATAATATTTCAGCTAAATATAGGAAAAGAGGGTAAAAGCCCATGAATATCGAATTTGATTCTTACAAGCAAAAATTAAATGAGATCAAGCCTACGCTGGATGGTCTGGCAGATTCTCTGAATTTAGAGGGTTTGAAGAGCGAATTGGAGCGTTACCAGGCTATGCAGGAAGCCCCCGGCTTCTGGGATGATCCTGAGAAGAGTCAGCAGATCGTTATGAAATCCAAAACTGCGGAGAATAAGTTAAACCGCTATGCTGCCATGGTGTCCTCTTGGGAGGATATGATCACCATTTGTGAAATGGCTGCTGAGGAAGACGATGATTCCATGCTGGATGAGCTGAAGGAAGGCTTCCAGGCGCTGTCTGAGAATATGGAGCGTTGCCGTTTGGAGACCTTGCTCACCGGCAATTATGATAAGAATAATGCCCTGGTTTCCTTCCAGGCAGGTGCTGGTGGTACGGAGGCACAGGACTGGTGTCAGATGCTCTACCGTATGTACACCCGTTGGGCAGAAGCGCATGGCTTCACCTATAAGATCATGGACTACCAGGAAGGCGACGAAGCCGGTCTGAAGTCCGCGGATATTATGATCGAAGGCGACAATGCCTATGGCTTCCTGAAGGGTGAGAACGGTGTTCACCGTTTGGTGCGTGTTTCTCCCTTTGATGCCAACGCTCGCCGCCAGACATCCTTTGCGGCTATCGAGGTCATTCCGGACATCCAGGATGACAGCCAGGATGTGGAGATTCGTGCAGAAGACTACGAAATGCAGGTGTTCCGTTCCTCCGGTGCAGGTGGTCAGCACATCAACAAGACCTCCTCTGCAGTTCGTTTGATCCATAAGGCGACCGGTATCGTGGTTGCTTGCCAGACCGAGCGTAGCCAGTTCCAGAATAAGGAAAACTGCTTGCGTATGCTCCGTAGTAAGCTGGTGGAGATCAAGGAAAGAGAGCATCTGGACAAGATCTCTGACATCAAGGGCGTGCAGAAGAAGATCGAGTGGGGCAGCCAGATCCGTAACTATGTGTTCATGCCCTACACCTTGGTCAAGGATACCCGTACCGGCTGCGAGACGTCCAATGTCAATGCGGTTATGGACGGTGCGCTGGATCCCTTTATCAATGCTTATCTGACCTGCGCTGCCACCGGCAACTGGGTCACAAAATAAGGCAATCATAGATTGCCGTCGATATAAATCCCTGGCGGGATTTTCGATATGTGTTGCACACTCGATATGTGCTTTGCACTCGATATGCGTTGCGACGCGGGAGAGGATTTATAATATCGAATGGCGAAGCCGTATATCGAATTTGCCTTCTGGCAAATATATCGAGCTTGCCTTAGCAAGCATATCGACCAATTATTCTATTGTTTTCAAAATAAAATGCTCGAAACTATTGCATTTTTTAAATCTGTGTGCTACAATAGCCCGGATGTATCGTCTCGAAAGAGGGACAATTTGTAAAACGCTGTCCGCGAAAGCGGTTTTTATGCGGAAAACGGAGGGAGGTTAACTCAATGCAAATCGCTCTGATCGTTATGGAGGTAATTACCAGCATCGCTCTGATTCTGGTTGTTCTGTTCCAGTCCGGCAAGGAAGATGGTCTGTCCGGTGCAATTGCCGGCAATGCAAATTCCTATATGAACAGTGGTAGCAGAAGCACCCTGGACGCCAAGCTGGCTTCCGCAACTAAGTGGATCGCTCTGGTTTGGATCCTGGTTACTTTGGGTCTGTGCCTGATCTAATGAAAAAATTACACCGCAGAGGGAATTCCCTCTGCGGTAATTTTTCACCTTCCCCTCTGGGGAAGGTGGCAAAAAGCCGGCATTATGCCGGCTTTTTTTGACGGATGAGGTTATTTCGGTAAGAATAAGCAAGCCACCGGGAACAGCACAGCGGTCATAATACCGGCACAGGCCAGGGACAGACTGCTGACCGCACCGGTCAGGGGATCTAGTTCGTTGGCACGGGAAGTGCCCACCACGTGGGATGCTGTGCCAAATGCGACACCCTGAGCAATGGGATGCTTGATCCGGAATACCTTGCACAGGATCGAGCCTACCAGCGCGCCGACGATACCGGTGACGATGATCACCGTGGTCGTCAAAGCTTCGATGCCGCCGTTTTCTCTGGACAATACGCTGCCCATGGCGGTGGTGATGCTCTTGGGTAACAGGGAAACGGTCATTTGCCGATCCATACGGAACAGATAGCACAGACCCAGAAGTACAGCCAGGCTGGTGATGGTGCCGGCCAGTACACCAATTAGGATGGCAGGCAGATTTTTCTTCAAGGTTTTCAGCTGTTCATACAGGGGCAGTGCCAGACATACCGTAGCCGGAGTCAACAGCCAGCTGAGCCCCTTTGTGCCGGTTTGGTACACATCCACAGAGAAATCCGTAATTGCCATAAAGCTGACTACCAGGATCACGGACACCAGAATGGGATTGCACAGGGGACTCTTGACTTTCTTCTGCACCCATACACCCAGCATGAATGTGCCAATGGTCAGTACCAGAGGGAACAAACTCAATTCATACAAATACTCAAGCATTCCGGTCGCCCTCCTTCTTCACGAGAAGCTGTGTGACGATGCCGCTGACCAGGAAAACCACAAAAGTGGAAACCACCATGACCACACAAATGGGCACTAAATTGGGTGCGATCACACCCCAGTTTTTCAGAATATTCACCGCAGGCGCTACGAACAACAAGGGCATGATGCCAATGAGGAAATGGGCGGTATCGCTGATAGCCTGCGCCTTCAGCACACCGGTGCAAAGGGCGATGAGCAATAAGACGATGCCGTAGATTGCTGCGGGAATGGGCAGGGGAATGAGGGCTTGCAAAGCCTCACCGGCCAATGAAAAGGCCAGAATGATTAAAAGCTGCTTTAAGTATTTCACTTTCTCTACCTCGATTTAGAATATAAACCGATTATACCACAGCTTCCCAGTAAATGCAAATTTCAATTTGAAACGCATGGGCGTTTCATCCCAATACGCGTTACCCCTGGGCGGTAGTCGTTTTTGCCCAAACCCGCCCGGTAACGATTCTACTCAAAAAATTTCAATTTATCGCACTGTCATTTCGATGCGCTGTAGGGGCGGTTATTAACCGCCCGCCCAATCATTTGCATACAAATGATTGGGATTTCGCAGAAATAAATTGGATTATCACCTTGCGGCGATGTGATTTTGTTATGACAAAATCACCGGGCGGATAATATCCGCCCCTACGAAGTGGAACGATAAATTGGAAATTACAGAATTAAACAAATGAGCCCATTTGCACCGTCGTTGACGATCCGAGTCAGCGTACCCCGGAATTTATTCCGCACATCCTCCGGTGTCCGCACCAGCTTGCCGGTGAGGCTTTCCCGAATCATGTCATAAACGGATTTGCCGAAAATATTGCTCTGCCAAAGCTGTTCCGGCTCTTGGGCGCATAGATAATTGATCAGTTCCTGGGATTGCTCTTCACTGCCCACCGTGGGGCTGATCTGGGTGTCAATATCCACCCGGATCATGTGAATGGATGGCGCACCTGCCTTCAGTTTTACCCCAAAAGCACCGCCTTTTTTCAAAATCTCCGGACTCTCCAAATGCATTTCCTCCGCATCAGGCATCACTACCCCATAGCCGGTAGCACGGGCAGAGGAGAGGGCTTCTGAGATTTTGTCGTATTCCTTTTTAGCCCCGGAGAGTTCCGTGAGTAGAGATAGCAGCTGGCCCTGGTTTTCAATGGGCATACCGGCTCGGTTACTGAGGATCTCATAGAACAGACTTTCCGGGAATCCCAGGGCGCAGGATACCGTTCCTGTGGCCAGATCAATATGGCGCACGGAGAAATCCAATACATGCTCCAGTTCCTTCAGCCCGGACAGAATCGGCTCAGCCTGTGCCAGGGTGGCGATTTTTTGCGCCTTTTCCAAGAGGGCAGTATATAATGCGGCCTTCACCGGGTGATCCGCTTCCAATGCATCCATCCACCGGGGCAGATGTACCTGTAACTCCTGCATGGGGAATGCGTACAGAATGCCGCCTAATAATTGCTTGATCTGATTCTCGTCCAGACTTTGACAATCCGCAATGGTGGCGTCCAAACCAAATTCCTTCCCGATGGCATCCTTTACATCCTTGGCGGCCTGCCCATTGGGGTCACGGCTGTTGATGATCACCAGGAAGGGCTTGCCGGTTTGCTGCATATCCGAAATGGCTCTGCGCTCCGCATCCACATAATCCGCCCGGTCAATATCCGTGACCGTGCCATCGGTGGTTACCACCAGTCCCATGGAGCAATGCTCCTGCATGACCTTTTTTGTGCCCAATTCTGCAGCTTCCGTCATGGGGATCTCGTAATCATACCAGGGGGTGGTCACCATCCGTGGCTGCCCTTCTTCCTCTGCGCCAACTGCGCCCTCTACCATATACCCCACGGAATCGATCATTCGTACCCGTAGCTTGGCTGTGCCATCCGGTGAGATTTCTACCGCTTCCTCCGGCACAAATTTCGGCTCTGAGGTCATAATGGTTTTGCCCGAGCCGCTTTGGGGCAGCTCGTCCCGGGCTCGCTCCTTGCGATAGATATCCCCAATGTTGGGGATCACCAACTGCTCCATGATTCGTTTGATAAGGGTAGACTTTCCTGTGCGAACAGGGCCTACCACACCCATATAAATATTGCCGCCTGTCCGCTGGGCAATATCTTGATAAATAGTTTCCATAGCCAGCCTCCTTTATCATGCTACCCAATCCTATGTCGCCCTGTGGACAAATAGAACAGGCATCATGCTTTCGTTGTAGGGGCCGATGCCCACATCGGCCCACTGACAGGGGATATGTAGAAAGGGTCGATGTGGGCATCGACCCCTACAGGGCATGGCAATCCGTTCCCAGTGCCGGTTAATGAATTATAAAATACAGAAAAGATGATACAATTCGCAATCTTTTCGCCATGGACAAATTGTAAAATTGTGCTATAATGGTGATGATGAACAAAAATGCATGGAGGCGATCTGCCTTTGTGCATATTTTATTCAAAAAAACTAGGAGGAAAACGCAATGAAGAAATCTCTCTTGACCCTTCTTCTGGTTGTGGCATTGGTTGCAAGCGTGTTTGCGATCCAGGCATTTGCAACAGAAGAAACTGCCAAGACACCCTTTGCACCCTATACAGATGCAGATGGCCTTCGGCAGTACTGTGCTTGCGGCAATAAGTTTGTCGCAGACGAAAACGGCACCATCGCCTATGTGAACGGCGAGGATGGCTGTAAAAACCACAAGGACGAAAACGGTGTGATCGTTGACGGCTGTGACGGCACATTGATCACATGGAGTCCTGTGAATGCAACATTCATTAAGGGCTCAGAGCAGCTGCCCTACACAGTTGCTGAGGATGGCACGGTTAGTGGTATGGCGTACTACCTGACGCAAAATACCAAATCCAACACCCAGCAATTCGGTACGGATGCAGGTAAGTATTATCTGGATCTGAACGGCTTTGCCTTTACCCGTAACGATGCCCGTGTGATCACTCCCCAGGAGAATGTTCACCTGTACATTACGGATACCAGCGCAGAAAAGGATGGCTATATTGCTTGTGTAGATACCAATGACACGGACATGACAGGCCAGGGTTGTACCATCTGGTTCCGTTACGGAAACTCCTCCGTTACTTTGTTTGCCGGTACCATTGATGGCAGCCAGGAAAATCCCACCTCTTCTGTTGGTGGTGCTGCTATTTATGCCGGTGACAGCCTCACCGGTAACAAGGTCTCTCAGTTTGGCGGCACCATTATTTCCGGTAATGGTCCTGCCGGTCGCGGCGGCTTTATGATGGGCAACGGTGTCTATAACCTGTACGACGGTAATGTGATCGGCGGCGAAGGTAAGAACGGCGGCGCATTGTATGTTGGTACCAATGCAACATTTAATATGTACAGCGGTAGCGTTACCGGTGGTAAATCTTCCGGCAACGGCGGCTGTATTCACTCTAACGGTACCATTTACATCTATGGCGGCAGCATTTCCGGCGGTACTGCTAACAGTGGCTATGGTGATCTGCTGAACCTGCAAAATGGTACTTGCACCATCACCGGCGGCACCATTGGCAAGAGTACCCATGACGGCATCTATATCTCCAAGGATTCTCCTGCGGTGTTGACCATTGGCGGCAAAGCTCAGATCGAGGATCTGAAGATCAATGGTTCCAATACCTTCATTACTGCTGAGGACTTTACCGGTTCTGTGGGTCTGACCATTGTGAACAAGGGTTATGTGGTGACTACGGTCAAGGATACCCAGCAGGCTGCATGCTTTAGCACCAACCAGGAAGGCTTCAGCACCAAGACCACCGGTTCTCTGGGTATCTTGGTCAACGATGATCCTGTCCATGCAAACCATTGCGTCTGCGGCGGTCACGCCCAGGGCAAGGGTGAGCATACCTGTGCGGATGCCACATGGCAGGCATGGGGCTATCTGGATGCAGAAAAGACCTCCTTCCCCAAGACCAGCGGTAACTACTATCTGGTGTCTGACATTTCCTTCTCTAGCCTCCAGAATATACCAGATACAGAGCAGGTACACATTTGCTTAAATGGTCATACCATTAAAATGAGCAAAATTGCCCGTATCAATGTTCGTAATGAAGTATCTGTTACCGATTGCGGTAACGGCGGACAGATCCTGTCCTCTGTGGCACTGACTAGCAGTGCAACATACAGAACTATGTTCTATGTTTATAATGGCGCTACCTTGAATCTGTATAACGGTATCTTTGATGCTAGAGAGTCCAAGGTATCTGACGGTGCTATTGCCCATATTGGTAATGATGCCAAGGCATACACCAATATTTATAACGGTACTTATTACGGCGCAACTCTGACCATGGAGAACTCCACCCTGACCCAGAGCCGTGGCGGTGCGTTCAACATCACCGCAACCTCTGAGTTGAATATGTATGGTGGACAGATCATCGGCGGCGAAGCCACCGCTGCTACCGCCGGCACACCCATTGGCGGTTGTGTGGCCATTTACTCCGGTTATCTGAATATGTATGGCGGCTCGATTACAGAGGGCAAGGCCAACAGCGTGTATTTGCGCAACTATGGCGGCTCTCATCTGAATTTGTATGGTAATGCCGTTATCGATGATCTGTATGTGGATGGCGAAAAGAAATTTACCATCAGCGATGACTTTGCAGGCTCTGTGGGCTTGACGGTTGCCACCAAGAACCATGAAGTGGTTATCTTGAAGAATGCCCAGCAGGCTGCCTGCTTCTATTCCAACGAGGAAGGCTTCAGCACCAAGGCTACTGGCTCTTTGGGTGTTCTGGTCAATGATGATCCTGTTCACGCAACCCATTGCATTTGCGGCGGTCACGGTGCAGATAAGGGCGAGCATACCTGTGCAGATGCCACATGGCAGGCATGGGGCTATTTGGAGGCAGAAAAGACCTCCTTGCCCAAGGACAGCGGTAACTACTATCTGGTAGCGGATGTGACTCTGGCTGCACAGGTGGAAGTACCTGCTACTGCGGATGTCAGCATCTGTCTGAATGGACACGATATTACCGGCACGGGCACCAATCGTGTTTGGGCTGTGAGAAATCATTTGGCCGTTACCGATTGTTCTGAAAATCCCGGTACTGTCAGCGCAACCTATTCCGGCAACTATGGCGGTATCTTCTTTGTTTATCAGAATGCTATCGTAGATATTTATGGTGGTAACTGGGATGCTTCCCAGGGTAACGCTACCCAGGGCGGTATTGCCATTATCGGTAACTCTGCTGCAGCGACCATGAATATTTACGGTGGTACATTCCATGGAACGAATCTGAATAAAGAAATGGAAGACAGAGAAGCCCGTGGCGGCGTATTCTATATGATCGCCAGCAGTAATCTGAACATTTATGGCGGCGAGATCCACGGCGGCAACGCAGTATGCGGCGGTGTGATCTATGTCAACGCAGGTACTGTCAGAATGTACGGTGGTCAGCTGATTGGCGGCACGGCAACCAAGGGCGGTTCTGTGTATATCAACACCGGTGGTTTTGGTCTGTATGACGGTGAGGTTACCGGCGGCCAGGCACAATACGGCGGTAACTTCTATATTCCCGCAGGCAAAGTGCTTGCTACCCATGGTGGTCGGATCACAAATGGTATTGCCCACCATGATACCGATGTATCCCAGGGTGGTAACATCTATTCCGAAGCAGATATTACCCTGGAAAACTGTGTGATCTTCGGTGGTAAGGCGACCTCCGGTACTGTGGATGCTGAGGGTAAGTTTGTTGCCGGCGGCGTATCCAGCGGCGGTAATATCATGTCCTTGGGAGATCTGACCATGATTGGTTGTACCATTTCTGATGGTGAGGCTACCCACGGCGGTAATATGCGTCTGGAGAAGTCGACTGTTACTTTGACCAATTGTACCATTTCCGGTGGTAAGGCAACCTTGAAGTGCGACGGCACTACCAACGGCAATGGCGGTAATGTATATTCTACCGGCACTGCCACTACCACCATCAATGGTTGTACCATCATTGGCGGTGAGGCACAACGTGGCGGTTCCATCGGCGCATGGGGCCCGGTGACCATCATTGATACCAGTGTGACCGGCGGTCATGCCAATGTCAACGGTGGTAACATCATGACCTACAACAATGGCTATATCACCCTGCAGGGCAACACCGTGATCTCCGGTGGTACTTCGATCGGCAACGGTGGTAATATTGCCACAACCTCTTCTGCATCCAAGACCAATACCATCGAAGATGGTGTGCAGGTCATCGGCGGCGCTGCAGACGGCTTGGGCGATTGCATCTTCTCAGATGGCGGCGTGCTGAAGCTGAAGGGCGCACCTGTGATCACAGGCATCTTCGCCAACAATGGCGGCAGCGCATACGGCATGGATGTGTCCGAGCTGAATGTGACCACACCCATTCATTTGGGTGTCAATAAGTTGGGTGTTATTGCAACCTCTGCATCCGATAACAGCGACATGTTTACCATGGTAAAGGCCAATATGGCTCTGTACTTCGACAGCGAAAATGGTCAGCTGATTGCTGGTTATCGTGAAATGGAAAATGTCTATGTGGACGCAACCAACGGTAACGATGATAACAGCGGCGCCCAGGATGCGCCTGTAAAGACCTTTGCGCAGGCTATGAACCTGGTAAAGAATAACGGCACCATCCATCTGGTTGGTACTGTGGAAGTGGGCACTTGGGACGCTCATGGCAAGACCTTCGTCATCACCGGTGGCGAGCTGGTCATGCCCATCACTCGTGTGACACTCAATGACAATGTGACCTTCCGCGATCTGACCATGACTATCCAGCTGTGCGAAACCAGCACATCTTCCAACTACGGCAGCTATTTCTTCTATTGTAATGGCTATACCACTGTCATCGAAGAAACCGTCACCGTGCGTTACTACTTCGAGGGCCAGTATATGGATGATCCCTACCACGAGGTCACCTACACGAAGGCCGACGGAACCCCCGTCACCGCAACTGCTACCTCCACCATCTATGGTGGTGCTAACGTTGATGGCTTGACCAATACCGATCTGACCATTCTGGCCGGTCACTGGGGCAATGTCTATGGCGGCAGCAACGGTAAGCGCATCGATGGTGATGTTCACCTGACCGTTGGCGGCAAGATCAACGAAGGCGTTGACTATGTAAGCCATACTCACTCCAGTTGGCATATTATTTGCGGCGGTTCTCGCGGCGGTGATATTTCCGGCACTATCTATATGAATGTGACCGGCGGTATGCATCATACCTCCACCCATGGCGGCAACAACGGTGGTACAGTTGGTAACATCGTTATGCGTGTCACCGGTGGTCGTGGCATGGCTTTGTACGGCGGCGGCAGAAGCAACGGTACAACCGTTACCGGTGAGATCAACTTCTATCTGGAAGGCGGCGAATGGGAGCAGGTATTTGGCGGCAACCTGAGCAGCAGCTTGGTAGGTAACGTCAATATCTATGTAACCGGCGGTAAGATCACCCGTCGTCTGTACGGCGGCTGCTACAGCAACTGTGACGAATCCTCCGGCAACTGGACAGCAGATAACTTTGTGACCGGCGATGTGAACCTGTACATCGGCAGCGGCGCAACCATTTCCTGCGATCTGAAAGATCCCGATGCAGGTTGGGAAAGCCTCCTTACCGGCGGCAAGTACGCTGACCGTGGTATCTACGGCCACAGCCGTCGTGGAAATCCCAATGCCAGCGATGCAGAAAATGCCCGGATCATCTTCCTGGATCAGGCAGCCTATACCAAGCATAAGGGCAAACTGAAGGCACAGGATACCATCATGCAGAGCATTATGCGTGGTGTGACCGCAGCAGACTATATCTGCTACCTGGGCACCAATGCCAGCGGCAATGTGATCACTGTAGGCGCTACCGAGGTAGAGGACAATGTCAATAACGCATTGGATCTGCCTGCAGCTACCGCAACCATTACTGTGGCTGAGGCATCCTATCCCTACGAGGGCGCAGCTCTGACACCTGCAACCGTAACCTATAGCGAAAACTGGACTTACGGTGACCTGGCAATTACTTATGCCAACAATGACAAGGCCGGTACTGCTACCGCATCCATCACTTATGAGGGTGCAACTGCAAGCGTCAGCTTTGTGATCGAGGAAATCTGCAAGCATGAGACTACTACCACTACTTATGCACAGATCGAAGGTACTGAGACCCATACCATCACCGTTACCTGTGAGTGCGGTGAGGTTATGAGCCAGACCACCGAGGCTTGCGCAGATACCGACAAGAACTACCTGTGTGATGTTTGTGGCGGCGCAGTTCCTTGCAAGCATGAGAATACCACCACTACCTATGCACAGATCGAGGGTACTGAGACCCACACCATCACCGTTACCTGTGAGTGCGGTGAGCAGATGAGCCAGACCACCGAAGCTTGCGTCGATAGCGACAAGGACCTCGTTTGTGATCTTTGCGCCGGTCGGTTGACACCCTCCGTTGTGCTGACACACATTTCTCTGGATCCCAGCAAGGATGCTCTGGGCTACAAGGCCGCTGCTTCCAACTTGCCCGAGGGCGCACATGTGGAAATCAGCCTGTGGGTCAATGAGAACAAGGTTGTCACCAAGGTTGCCAACACACTGCGTCTGGTCAATATTTTGGCTAACAACGGCGGCGAGATTACCATCTATGCCAAGGCAACCATCGTGGATGCCGATGGCAATGTGATCGCTGAGTCCGCTGTGGCACAGACCACCATGCGGGAAACTCTGGAAACTGTCAACGAAAACTTTGACGGTTATACCCAGTCTCAGCAGGCAGCTGTGAAGGCTCTGGTTGAGAAGTTTATCACCAAGCTGGAAGGCTGGAATCTGGACAAAATTAAAAACTAAAAAGTAGGGGCGGTTATTAACCGCCCGCTACAACAACAAAGCGTGTTGTGCGAAATCGCACAACACGCTTTTAGTATCTATTAGACTTCTCTGGACTTGGTAGCGATCTGCATGAGACACTTGGCGATGAACTCGTCGGGGGTCATTGCGCCCAGATCCTCACCGGTACGGGTACGGACGGAAACAGTGCCATTTTCCATGTCACGGTCGCCAACCACCAGCATGTAGGGGATCTTCTGCAGCTGTGCTTCACGGATCTTGTAGCCCAGTTTTTCGCTGCGGCAATCGGACTCGGCATGAATATTCACAGCCTCCAGCTTTTCTACCAGATCCTTTGCATACTCGTGGGTACGGTCGGTGATGGGCAGAACCTTAACCTGGGTGGGCATCATCCACAGAGGCAGTGCACCGGCATAACGCTCGATCAGGTAAGCCAGGGTGCGCTCGTAGCAGCCCAGGCTGGTACGGTGGATAATATAAGGAGTCTTCTTCTGACCGTCAGCATCGGTGTACTCCATGCCAAACTTCTGAGCCAGCAGCATGTCGATCTGGATGGTAACAATGGTATCTTCCTTGCCGAATACGTTCTTGTACTGGATATCCAGCTTAGGACCGTAGAAGGCTGCCTCGTCGATACCAACCTCATACTCCACACCCAGACGATCCAGAATGTCCTTCATGACAGCCTGTGCGTTCTCCCACTGCTCGGCAGTACCTTCGTACTTAATGCCGGCACGGGCAGGATCCCACTGGCTGAAACGGAAGGTGCAGTTTTCCAGCATGCCCACAGTTTCCAGAACATACTTAGCCAGCTCCAGACAGCCCTTGAATTCCTCTTCCAGCTGATCGGGACGCAGAACCAGGTGACCCTCGGAAATGGTGAACTGACGGACACGGATCAAGCCGTGCATTTCGCCGGATTCCTCGTTACGGAACAGGGTAGAGGTCTCACCCAAACGCATGGGCAGATCACGGTAGGAACGAGCGCGGTTCAGATAAACCTGATACTGGAAGGGGCAGGTCATGGGACGCAGAGCGAAGCATTCCTTGCTCTCGTCGTCGGGATCGCCCAGCACGAACATACCGTCACGGTAGTGATCCCAGTGTCCGGAGATCTTGTACAGGTCGCTCTTAGCCATCAAGGGGGTCTTGGTCAGCAGATAGCCACGCTTCTGCTCCTCGTCCTCGATCCAACGCTGCAGCGTCTGGATCACTCGTGCGCCCTTGGGCAGCAGAATGGGCAGACCCTGACCGATCTCTTCTACGGTGGTGA
>JAFYVL010000008.1 GCA_017549125.1 Oscillospiraceae bacterium
CACGATCCCGAGATCATGGTCAAGGCCTTCCAGATGGTTGGTCTGGGCGAAGAGGATGTAAAGGCCAAGTTCCCGGCTATGTACAATGCCTTCACCTATGGCGCACCTCCCCATGCCGGTGCAGCGCCTGGTATTGACCGTATCGTCATGCTGCTGTGTGGCGAGGAGTCTATCCGTGAGGTCATTACCTTCCCCATGAACAAGACCGCACAGGATCTGATGATGGACGCACCCACCACTGTTTCCCAGAAGCAACTGGATGATGTGCATATTCTCATCAACGAGTCTCATCTGCAATAAGATAAAAAAGGACTGTAAAAAACTACTTCCCCCCAAAAATATCCCTTATCAAAAGTTAGAAATTCCCCGTAAAAAGCAAGGTTAACCCTTGCTTTTTACGGGGAATATTTTTGAGCTTTTTCATTTACGCATTGTGGATATGAGTTTCTGCACTTTTTCCATGGTCATTTGCTTTCTGCGGCGATCCATGGAGGCGACCACATCGTTCATCAGGTTGTTCCACTCAACAGCAGGACGGTGACCGTCCATGCCGGTGGTCAAATAGGGACAGGCGGCAATGCCTTGTTTGCCAAAGGACAGCGCAAAGGGTCTGTCCACACCCAATGCCATGGCATAGGGAGCTAATGTGTGGAAGTAATCCGGATCGGATGCCATGATGCGCTCCAGATCTTCGGCTTTGGGGGATTTGAGGTATTTGCGCAGACCCAGAACCTGTCTTGCGGCTTGGTAGCCCTCTTCCTTTCTGCGACCGCCAAAGGTTGCCATGAGGCCACCCATCAGCTGACACAAAGGCACCAGAATGCCCACCAGCAGGTTACTGCCCAGTGCAGAGAGTACCACCCAAGGGAGGCAGAAATACATAGCCGTTTTTATGGCTTGCTTATGAGAATGGATCAGATAGCTTGCCCAATTTTGGATCTGCCATGCGGACAGACAGCCCAGCAGAGCCAGAACGATGGCCCAAAACCATTGCCAGCCGATGGAGCTGACCAAAGAGAAGCCAACGGACATACCGCCAAACAAACCGACACCGGTACACAGGATACGGAACACCCGAGCAGAGCCTGTTTTGCGATGGATCAAAGGCCGCACATTGGGGGAGAGAACCTCCATTTTTTTGCACAGTATAGCGTAGCGGTAACCGGAGGTGTCCACCATTTCCTTGCCTGCGAACAAATTCTTGAAGCATTTCTGCTCAAAAGCGGAACGTTCGTTACCCATTTCCATGCGCTTATGGAGGAATACACGCTTGTTTCGATCCATCTGGATCAGAATATAACCCAACTGCGCCCAGCTGAGAACCATCATGGTCAGATTGGCGCCTTGCAGCGTCAGCAGACTACCCAGTTCACCGGCGGTAAATCCGGCAGGAGGCAGGTCGGTCTTTTCACCGCCAAGGGGCTTGCACCGCATGGTTAACAACCAGTAAACCAGTGCCAGCACAGCGCAGGTGATCATGCCAATATCATCAAATAACGCAGATTCCAGAGGCACAGGAGGCGCGGGAAACATACCGTCGCTGACGGCCAGGGTCATAGTCAACGTCTCGTGGTCTTTCAGATTCTTTAAGGAACGACCGGAGACCATATTGCCGGAGACGGTGGTGGACAGGGACTGCTCAATGCTGGCCTGGTGGTATCCGCTGAAGAAGGCAGGCTTGGCGGTGATCTGTCCGGGAATGCTCACGGAAAATTCCAAACTTTCAATGGGATAATCGAAACCGGAAAGCAGAGGGATCTGGATCTGGGGTGCGCCGGTCTCTGATTTGGAGACTACGTTTTTAAGGGTGTATACGATGGTGAAGCTGACCGATTCCTCGATGCCACCGGTCATGGAGGATAGATCCACATGCTGGGCATCGCTGTAGATACGGGTTCGGGCTTGCCCACCGTTGAGGGTAATATCGGTGGCGTCATTGGGAACAGGGAAGTTCAAATCCTTGACATTTTGATCCAGTTGCAGCTGAGCATGGATCGTCACCTGACAGTTGCCCTTGTTATCCACCACCGTATAGGAAGTTACATTGGTGGCAGAGGTGGCAGAAACGGTAACAGTAAGCGTAAAAATTGCAACAAAACATAAGAATATGGTTAGAATCCTTCGCATACTATCACCCGCTTTCTGTTGAAATTTGAACACCCCAATATTCTATCATAGTCCCTCCGGAAAAGCAAGAAGCCTAATTCAAATTTTCCGCTTTGCCTCCCCTGTAGGGGAGGTGCCCCGAAGGGGCGGAGGGGTGTTGTTAAATCCGCATAAATATTGGCAATTACACCCCTCAGTCGCTTCGCGACAGCTCCCCTACGAGGGGAGCCTTGTGTGCGAGAAATTGGAATTTGACATTTAGACATGAGGTTACTATAATGGTAAAAAAAATACCAGGAGATACCTATGCCCAATATCATTGAAATTGCAGATTTTCATGCCCCGGAGTTAGATCCCTTTGCACGGCTCACCGAGGCGCAACTGATGAACCGTTTCGACCCGGCCAATGCCATGTTCATTGCGGAAAGCCCCAAGGTGATTTGCAGAGCCCTGGATGCCGGTTGTGTGCCTGTGTCCATTCTGGCAGAGCGGAAGCTGATTGCCGGAGAGGGCTTGGAGGCCATTGAACGCTGTGGAGATGTGCCGGTGTATACTGCCCCTATGGATATTTTGACCCAGATCACCGGCTATAAGCTGACCCGTGGCCTTCTATGCGCCATGCGCCGTCCTCCTTTGCCTACACCGGAGCAGGTGCTGAAAAATGCCCGTCGTGTGGCCATTCTGGAGGAGGTCATGAACCCCACCAATGTGGGCGCTATCTTCCGTAGCGCAGCGGCTTTGGGTATGGATGCGGTGTTGCTCACACCGGGTTCCAGCGACCCGCTCTACCGCCGTTCTGCTCGTGTCAGCATGGGTACAGTGTTCCAAATTCCCTGGACATTCCTGCCCCATAACTGGCTGGAGGTGCTGAAAGCACAGGGCTTTGAAACTGCCGCCATGGCGCTCAGCGACGACTCTGTATCTGTGGAAGATCCCAAGCTGAAGGCCATTGAGAAATTGGCCATTGTGCTGGGCACAGAGGGGGACGGTCTGGCAGAGTCCACGGTCACCGCCTGCGACCATACGGTGAAGATCCCTATGTACCATGGGGTGGATTCTCTGAACGTGGCTGCCGCCAGCGCAGTGGCCTTCTGGGAACTGCGTGCCAGATGAATTTCGGGAGTGTTGCAAACGCAACACTCCTGTTTTTTGTGGCTGGTGCATAACTGTATGTAAACTGATTATGTAAACTACGTAAATATATAACAACAGCTCAAAAACACGGGGGGCTTGCCCCTCTCTAAACTGACGATGTTAACCGCACTGTATCGTCCTAAGCGGAGTTATATGGGTGTAAAAATGAATTTCTGTGTCAGACCATCGCAGGTAGCGTAAACCGTCACCGAGCCATTTGCCCCGGATTCACTACTAACATCCACAGCCTTTCCCTGGAGAAAATTCCGCACGTAGGCTACCGGATCGTCGGTCTCTACCTCGTCAAAGAAGATGTCACGCATCTGATTGTTGGGACACAGGTTTTGAATCTCCCGTACCATTTCGTATTCCATGGAATCACCTCACTACCATCATAGCACATTGCCGCATAAAATACAATTTGATTTTGTGCTGTTGATTTTATAAAAAACCCCTTGAAATTTCTGAGAATTTATGCTATAATCAAACAAACGATCGAGAAAGGCGGCGCAATTATGACGGAATTGGAAATCATGCAGCGAGCAAAGATCTACATGGATAAATTGGCACAGGGCATTGATCCTGTGACGGATCAAGAAATGCCGGGGGATTCCGTGCTGAATCATGTGCGGCTGGCGAGATGTTTTTTCTATGTCTCCGGTGTTTTGGAACAATTGATTCAGAATAATGGCAGAATTGGGCAAGGGGAAAAGAAATTCCAGGCTACTCAAGAACAACTCAATGCCATCCAGTTTCCGGAGTATGCCCTTCGCATTACAGAATTTACCGAGTTTGTCCAAAAGGCTCTGGGAGACCCAGACATGAAGAAGCCCAGCGTTACCAAGATCACCGGCTGGCTCACGGCCAAAGGCTTCCTGATGAAGGAGACTTTGCCCGATGGAAAAACCCGAAAAGTTCCCACCCAGCAGGGTATGACCCTGGGTATCTCTGCAAAAATGCGGCAATCTCCGGATGGAGAATATCTTGCCATATATTATGATACCAATGCGCAACGATTCCTGGCAGATCATTTGATTTCCATTTTTAGCGAGTAAATTGCCAAGTGGCTTGCGCATCTGTAAAAAACGAAGAACGCTGTCATTCCGAAGTGGAGCGAAGCGGAATCGAGGGATCTACGCATACAAAGACTGCTTAGCAGCCGTTATGCGCCAAAATCCTTCGACTCCCTTCGGTCACTCAGGATGACAGCATTTTCTTTTATTTGCACACTTTGCTCTTTATGAGACAACGCCTTTTCAATTCTCAATTCCCATTCGCTTCTATCATCTTTTGTCCTCCTCACACATAGCCTATTATGAAAGGGAGGGATGGGTATGGCGGAGGAATGGAAACTGCCCCACAAATTAACATTAAACGAACGAAGCAGCCTGGCCATGACCGGTGTGACAGAGGTAATCAGCTTTGACGATAGCACGGTGGTGCTGAAAACCCAGATGGGTACGCTGTTGGTGCATGGCAAGCAATTGCAATTGAAGACCCTGTCGGTGGAAGGTGGTCAGGTGGCGGTGGACGGGCACGTGACAGCCCTGGTCTATGAAGAACCACGACCGGAAGGCGGCTTTTTTAGGCGGTTACTGGGATGAGTGATCCCGGTGTCGGTTTTCGCTATTTTATCATCGCCTGCCTGCTGGGGGCGGTGCTGGGACTTAGCTATGGTTTTCTGCGCCCCATAAGACCACGGTTTCTGGGGGATCTGATTTTTCTGCCCATTTTGGGTTGGATCTGGCTCTATTTCAGCTTTGCCGTTTGTCGTGGGGATCTGCGGATGGGCTACTACAGCGGCCTGGCGGTGGGGGGATTCCTGTGGGAAATGACCATTGGCAAGTGGTTGCGACCTATTTTTGCCTGGTTTTGGGAGAAAATAGGTGGAATTTTCAAAAAAATTTGGAAAATACAAAAAATTATGTTTGCATCTGTGAAAAAATGGAGTACAATATACTCGAAGAAGTATGAACGTGGGGGAGTAAGCCATGGCAAAGAAAAAAAGCATATTCAGCAAATTTCGTCTGGTGTACCGACCCAGCGCACCGATCCTGAAATGGGTGGTGCTCACCATGGTGGTATTTTGTGTCGTGGCGCTGATCTTTCTGGGCGCCGCCATCGACAGAGCCGAAAGAGAGAAAGAGGACAACCGTCACCAGGCAGAAGCGTTGGAAAATGAGAATGCCAAGCTGCAACAGTCCCTGGACGAATTGGGTACTGTCCAAGGTGTGATCAATGTGGCCCGGGATGAGTTGGGCTATGAAGATCCGGATGCAATTATCTTTGAACCGGTGGCAACCACCGAGGCACAATAAACTGGAGGAAACAGATACAATATGGAGTTAACTGTTGGAACTGTACTGGAAGGCAAAGTCAAGTCTATCACCAATTTTGGCGCATTTATCTCTTTGCCCGAGAATAAGTCCGGATTGGTACATATATCCGAGGTAGCAAACACCTATGTCAGCGATATCCGTCAGCATTTGACGGAGGGTCAGGACGTAAAGGTGGTTGTGATCAGTATGGAGGCAGGTAAGATCAATCTGTCTATGAAGCGTCTGGAGGCTAAGCCCCAGCGGGAGAACCGTCCTGCTCGTCCTGCGCCCCAGCGCAGTAATCCCACACCCCCTCCTGCGCCTAAGACCGCAGACCAGCTGTTTGAGGAAAGATTGAAGCAGTTCATGTCTGAGTCTGACAGCAAGCTGTCCTCTGTGCGTCAGTACGCTGACCACCGTACCAAGAGCAGAAGAAGATGAGAATATTGATTACCGGCGGCAGCCGTGGCATTGGCGCGGCTGCTGTAGAACTGTTTACGGCAAAGGGGCATGAGGTGTTGTTCCTGTATGAAAAGGAACACGCTGCCGCCCAGGCGGTCAGCCAGAAAACCGGTGCAAAGGCCATTTGCTGTGATGTGGCAGACGGACAGGCTGTGCAAGCGGCATTTGAGAAGATCGGCTCTGTGGATGGGCTGATCTGCAATGCCGGTATCTGTCAGTATGGCCTTATGAGCCAGACCACCGAGGAACAATGGGATCGCATTTTCGATGTGAATGTGAAGGGCATTTACCATTGTGTCAATGGGGCCATGCCCGGATTTTTGCAGAAGCAATCGGGCTGTGTGATCACGGTCAGTTCCATGTGGGGACAGGTGGGCGCATCCTGTGAGGTGGCCTATTCTGCCACCAAGGGTGCGGTGATTGCCTTGACCAAAGCTCTGGCCCAGGAGTTAGGCCCTTGCGGTGTCCGGGTCAACTGTGTTGCCCCCGGTGTGATCCTGACGGATATGTGCGGCAATGTGGCCCAGGAGACCCTGGATCAAATGGCGCAGGATGCCCTGGTGGGTCGCAATGGCACACCCATGGATGTGGCCAAGGCGATGGAATATTTACTGGAAGCGGATTTCGTCACCGGACAGGTACTGCCTGTGAACGGTGGTTATGTCATTTAGGAGAGAATTATGAAAATTGCAATTGCTTGTGACCACGGTGCGCTGGAACTGAAGAACACCGTAAAGGCACATTTGGAAAAGCAGGGTCATGTCCTGCAGGATTTTGGTACGCATACCCTGGATAGTTGTGACTATCCCGACTTTGCCGGTGCGGCAGCCAAGGCCGTGGCAGCCGGAGAGTGCGAACGTGGCATCGTGCTTTGCACCACCGGTATTGGTGTGTCCATTACCGCTAACAAGGTGGATGGCATTCGTTGCGCTTTGCTGTCCGATGTGATGTCTGCCCGTATGACTCGGGAGCATAACGACACCAACATGATGGCTTTAGGTGCCGGTGTGGTGGGTACTATGCTGGCGCTGGAGATCGTGGATACTTGGGTAGGCACAGAGTTCTCTCACCAGGAGCGCCACCAGAGAAGAATTGATAAACTCATGAGCTACGAATAAGCAGTTATGATTGCCTAGGGCAATCATCTCATAACGAAAGCCTGAGGCTTTCTCATAACATTTACCAAGGGTAAATTCATAACATTTGGCAAAGCCAAATTCTAAACTAGTACAATTATGGTTGCGTAATATGACAGAAAGTGTTTTAAGAGAAAAATCCAGAGAGTTTGCCAGAAAAATTGTTTTTCTCTGTAGAAAGATGAAGCAGGAGCGAGTTGAGGGAGTAATGATCAATCAGCTATTGCGCTGCGGAACATCTGTGGGTGCAAATGTGCATGAGGCACAATATGCACAAGGAACAAAGGATTTTATATCTAAGTTTGAGATTGCATTAAAAGAGTGCAATGAAAGCGAATATTGGATTTATTTATTGAGAGAAACGGGCGGCTTGAACCAAGAAGATGCAGATGAGTTTATGAAGTATTGTATTGAACTAAGACGCATGTTGGTTGCATCGGTTACTACATTAAAGAAAAAGTTATGAGTTATGATTGCTTCGCAAGTTATGATACGCTTTGCGTAGTTATGATTGCTTCGCAAGTTATGATACGCTTCGCGCAGTTAATTTTACACAAAAAAGATCCGGCATCTTTCGATGTCGGATCTTTTTGTTGTGTAAAATTACTCAGCCACGGTCACAGCAGTGATGTGGGTGTTGGGGCCTTCGTACCAATACAGGAAGCCTTCCAGATCGATCACAGCGCCCTCGGTCAGACCCTTAACGGTCTCATACAGCTCGGTGTCAGGACCGGACAGGTAGTTCTCAACGCAGAAGCTGTACTCAGCGCCGTCCTTAGTCAGAGCCACATAGATGTCGGGATCCCACTGGCTGTCCTTGAAGGAAATGCCGGAAACGGTCATGCCCTTGAAGCTGACCAGCTTGTTCATTTCGGCTTCCAGCTCCTCAGTGCCCAGCAGAGCGGTCACATCCTTAGCCTCAGCTACATAGCTGTCAGCGCCTTCGATGACTTCGAAAGTGGCATTCATGATCTCCACTTCGCCGGACCAAACAGCCTTCTCGCCGGAAACGCGAACCTTAGTGCCGGCAACCAGCTGTGCAGCAACTTCCTCGGTGCAGTTTACTTCGTATGCGAAGTATGCGCCCTCAGCGTCCTGCAGGTAAATGGTAACCTTGCCGTGACCAGCTTCATCGTCAAACCACCAAGCCTGATGAGCCTGAACATAGGACTCAACGCAGACCAGAGCATCGGTCTCAGCAGCCATGAAGTCAGCGTAGGTCATGACCTCAGCGGTGGGCTCGGTAGTGTCCACAGAGGGCTCGGTGGTGTCCACGGAGGGCTCGGTAGTCTCCACAGAAGGATCGGTAGCCTTAGTGGGGTCAGCCTTATCCTCGCCGCAGGCGACCAGGGCAACAGCCATGGTCAGCACCAGCAACAATGCAATCAGTTTCTTCATGTTTCATTACTCCTTTTTTGTAGTGTTTCGTCTGTCAGCCCTGTGCCGACAGATCGGTTTCACGCTTCTCATTATACATATAAATACTGGAAAATCAATGGTTATTCGAGATTTTTTTCTGCTTGATCCATTGAATCACCATGTAAATACCCATGAGTACCCAGGCCAGCCCCAGAATGGACAGCAGCATCACCGATTCTGTAGGCAGTTCGCCCAGATCTTTTTTCACAGCCGCACCGCCGGATTGTTCGCCAATCTGATCCAAATGCTTTTGGGCGCTGATGTTCTGGAACATCTCCTCTAAGTAGGCATCGGTCAGTTCGCTGCCCTGACGCACGGCTTTTTTGCTGTCCTCGATCAGCTGTCCTGCCGCATCACGCAGATTGGCAGAGCCGTTGAAAACAGGGGTTACAAAGGTATCGTTAATATGATCCTGCAGCAACTTCGTTGCATCCAGCTTGATGGCATAATGCAGATCGTTGTCTGCACCACGGTTGGCAAGATAGGTCTGGTATGCCTCTGTCTCCATGGCTTTGTGGGTTACGGGCAGGTAACCCTCTGTCTGACAGTAGGCCAACTGCACGGAGTCCGTGAGCATAAACTGGGCGAACAGCCAGGATGCCAGCACCTCCTGGGGATCTTCCTTATTAAAGATACAGATGGAAGGACCTTGGGAGATCATTTGCATATTGTTAGGATCATACTGGGGGATCTCCATGACCACGGTCTCAAATTCCACTCGCTTGTCCTTGGGAATGTCGATGAGGGGGGCATGAGAGCCCATCCAGGTAGCACCGGCTGTGGAGTCAATGGCGAAAACACACTGACCCTTGTTCAGATAGTTAGCAGGATAGCTGACACTCTTAAAGGTATCAAAGGCTCGGGTCTTGGAATGCTCGCCGATGGTGCGCAGGATATCCTTGGCGGTGTCGTTGAACAGGAGAATTTCACCGGCATCGGTGGAATAGCCTGCGTCCTGCTGTTTGAGCATCTGGATCATCATATTGTCCGTGGACTTGTAGATGAAGGGGATCATGACCTTTTGGCCGTTGACCAGGAACTTGCCGTTTGTATCCTTGGCCATAGCCGCCTCGGAAACCTCCCACACAAAATCCCAGGTCAAAACCTCCGGCAGGGTATAGCCCAAAGCTTCTACATAGGTCTTGTTTACATAACATGCCTCTGTGGAGCGCATATAGGGAATGGCATAATAGGTGCTGCCGATCTTGCATTCCTCCAAAAACTGGGGTACAAGCTGCTCCAGCTTGGGAGAATCAAATAGCACCTGCTTGCCCTGGAAGCCGTACTGGTCATTGATGAACAAATTGTCCAGGGGAACCACCGTATTGCTGCCGCCGGTCATATAGGTGGCAATGTGATCCGGGTAGGTAATGCACACGTTGGGGGTGGTGTTGGTGGGGATATTGGTGATCACATCATTGTAGATATCCCCGTAGTTGGTATAGGTTTTCAGCGTCACATGGATGTTGGGGTACAGGGCTTCGAAATCCGCAATGGCCTGCTGATACACAGCCACCTGGGTCTCGTTGCTATCGTTTTTGGCCCAGAAGGTGATGGTGTACTCCCGGGAATCGTCGAATTTATCCGGCATTTCGAAGCTGGCGATCATTTCTGCCTTGTGACAGCCAAACAGCCCCAAACTCAAAGTCAGAAGCAACAGGAAACAAATGAGTTTTCTCATCCTTTGGTACCTCCTCTTGCCACGCCTTCCATGATCTTCTTGCGGAATACCAGGAACAGCAAAATCAGGGGCAGGGAAATGACCACCACAGCGGCCATCATAGCCGGGATATTCTCACGACCGAAGCCGTGTTCCCGAATTTCCTGGATACCGTTGGAGACCAGGTAGAAATTGGAATCGTCGGTGATCAGACGCGGCCATACATAGCTGTTCCAGCACTCGATGATTTTCAAAATGGTAATGGTGATCAAGGTGGGCTTACAGATAGGCACCATGACCTTAAACAGGTACTTCATGTCCGAAGTACCGTCGGCTTTAGCTGCCCAGTATAATTCGTCGGGGATCTGGGAGAAATTCTCCTTCAGCAGATAAATATAGAACACGGAGGTCACCGAGGGCAGGATCAAGCCCATAAATGTGTTCCGCAGATCCATTTTGGTAATGGTCACGAAATTGGTAATGACCACCAGTTCGCTGGGGATCATCATCAGCGCCAAAAACAGGGTGAAGGCCAGATCACGACCCTTGAAGCTTAAACGGGAGAAGCCAAAGGCCGCCAGAACCGTCACTACCAGCATCAGCCCCGTGGTGACTACAGAGAAGAACAGGGTGTTGAGCAAATACCGGTCCAATGCCACATCGGCAAAGGCACTGAAATAATTTTCGATGGTGGGGTGCAGGGTGATCAGGGAGGGAACGGACTCGCCGTTGTAGGCACTGTAGCTTTTTACGGAGGAGAGAATCATCCAGTAGAAGGGGAACAGCACCAGAAGCGCCCACAGGCTGAGTAGGGCATAGGTCAGACCCTTGGAAACGGCCTTTTTAGCCAGGGTCTTGCGTTCTAATGTTTGATAATTCATACTGACCTCCTTATGCGTAATGCACGTGCTTACGGCTGATCAGCAAATTGATCACCGTAATGGTCAGTACGATGGCAAACAGGATAATGGCCGCCGCCGATGCGTAGGAGGGGTAACCACCGCTGTTGCCATAGAGCATATCGTAAATATAGCCCACCAGCGTATTCATGCCGGCGGCATTCAGGTCTGTGCCAAAGAGGGCAACCGCATCGGAATAGGCCTTGAATGCGCCGATAAAGCCGGTAATCACCAGATAGAACATGGACGGAGAGATCATGGGCAGGGTGATGCGGCGGAACATCCGACCTTTGGATGCACCGTCGATTCTGGCGGCATTGTAGAAATCCTCCCGCACCGATGCCAATGCACCGGTAAGCACCAGAACCTTAAAGGGCATGACCACCCAAATGGTATACACGCACATCACAAACATCTTAGCCCAGTAAGGGCCTTCGATGAAGTCCACGGTGCTGCCCCCAAACCAGCTGATGAGCAGGTTGATCAGACCGTCGGAATAGGGGGTCTTTTTAAACAGGATCATAAAGACCATGCCCACAGCCAAAGTGTTGGTCACATAAGGCAGAAAGAAAATGGTCTGGTAGAGATTCCGCAGCTTCTGAATGGAATTCAGCCCCAGAGAGATCAGTAGCGCAATACCGGTAGACACAGGCACGGTAATGGCCACCAGCAGGACGGTGTTTTTCAATGCCTGCAGGAAATAAGGATCTCGCAGAACATAGGAATAGTTGAAAATGCCCGTGCCAAAGGCGGTCTGGGATGCAGAGTTATAGCCCTCCTCAAAGGAGTATATCAATACATCGATCAGGGGATATACCATAAATGCGCCCAGGAATAAAATCGCAGGCAACAAATATAGCCATCCTTTCAAATTTTGCTTTTCCATAAAACTCCTATCTAATTCCAATTTATTGCACAATCCGGTAGGGCGGGGGCTTGCTCCCGCCTAAAATGTAAAAACCAACACGAATGCTGTGTTTTACTGCGGCATGGCGGGAGCAAGCCCCCACCCTACGGTGCCCTAACGGAACGATCAATTGGAATTTATTTCTCGTATACATGCAGTACCGGGTTTTGGTACGCTACAGGGGTAGACAGGTGGGTAAAGGTCAGATTTTGGAACAGGTATGGGGATTGTTCCAAACCCTTGCCTACCAAAACAGCGGTGTTTTCGGCGGTAATATGATCCACTTGGATGTTGATGATGCCGCAATCCTCCGCTGCACCCAACTGCACAGCAGGCTCGGTAGATGTGAACCGGCTGTCGCAGAAAACAATGCTGTTTAGGTCCGGCTTGGTGCCGGGGATGACCTTGCCGCAGGAAATACTGCCGTCGATCTTGGCAGGTACAGCGGAATCGATTTCCTGGACGATAAAATTACCGCATCCACGACCCAGAGATAAGCCGCCCTGGGTGAACTCTATATGGTGGATATTGCCCCAAAGGGTGTATTCACAGGTCAGATGACCGGCAATTTTCAAACCGGATATGTTCAGATGATGGGTGTTAAAAATATGGATATTGCCGGTAATACTGCTGTTTTCGCCCTCAATGGTGATAAATTTCTGCCGGAAGGAGAAGTTTTCCTCCAGGGGAGTTACCAGATCTGCCTGCAGATGGCAGTTTTCCAGCACCAGATACATACCGGAGGTCAGTACCAGCGGCTCTGCCCAGGACACATCCCCGGTCAGTACCACCTTGTTCAGTTCCAGCGCCTTGGCAAGCTGCAAAGCCTTTGCCACATTGCCGCCACAATCTGCCGGGGTCACGAAGCCTCGCAATTTCAGTTCTTTCATTGGACGTCCTCCCCATCTACGGTGACCGTTGCACCGCCGGATAATTCATAGGGAATCAGACATTGGGTGCATTGGCTGTTTTCAATGGCCACGGACAGGGCTTTGTTGGCCTTGACCAGATGGCGAACCTTGTCCACCGTCAGATTCTTCACGGTGATATTGCCGGTTACATCGGTCAGCGCAATGGCAGCGCCGTGGTATTTCTCCGGGGGCAGGGGGGTGGATACGAAGATCTCCTGCTGTACAGAGCCGTAATACACATCCTCAAACACCACATCCTCCATGTAGCCACCCTTACCCTGGGTGCCAATGGCGGCGATGTTGTCGCCGTAGGTTTTGATGTTGGTAAATACCGCATCGGTCAGCTGATGATTCAGCCGCACAGCGGTCTCACCCCGGGAAGTAACATTCCGCACACGGATGTTTCGGGTCTCGCCCAGCTGGGAGGGACGGATCTTGGAATACAGGGCACAGCCCATATCAATGGTGGCATGGGGACGCTTCTTGGTGGTGAAATCGGATACATCCATCACCGTGTCCACATCCACGTTATAGATCTCGTTTCCGTCGTGGTTCAAAAAGCGCACCACCAGATGGATAAAAGGATCGCCCAACACATTGCGGATCTTCACATCATGGATGTGGGTGTCCTTGCCTTCCACCTTCCAGCCGTATTCCGTGCCGGAAATGGCGGACATGGCGATCACATCGTCGCCGGTGCGACCGGTAATGTTCTGAATGTCGAAATGGTTGCAGCCAATACGCAGGTCAATGCCGTCCATATTGGGTACATGGGGAATGGCATCAAAATTCACATTTTTGATAGTCACATTCCGGCAGAATACATGGGTCACAGCCCACCAGCGCTGGTTTTCAATATGGACATTTTCCAAACGCAAACCGTTTACGTTGTGCCAGAAGAACATGGTGTTTTTCCAAACCCGGGGGAAGCCATAACGACCGGAGGTTTTTTCCAGTAAATGGTTATGCTCGCCACCGTCCAGACACACATTGCCCTTGCCGATGATGGCGATATTGGTCTGCTCGTCCTCCAGGGTAAAGCCCTCGCAGGTGTTCCGGTTGGTGAACATATTATCATAGACACCGGTTTCCTGCACCATGTAGCAATTATCCAAAATCAGCGTAAAATTGCTGGGCAGACGGATCGCGCGGCTGATCCGCCATTCCATGGAATCCGTTCGAGCATTATATCGGGGAATCGTAATCTGACTACAGCCGTTTTTTACGGCGGCATCAATGGCATTTTGGATGGTTGCGCTGTCGCAATCTCCAAAATACTGGATGTCGTTTACGTTCAATATCAAGCGGCTCAACTCCTTTTGCCTTATTTTACCACAGTGCGACGGGAAACTCAATCCTAAAACATTGCAAAGTCATAGATTTTAGGTTGCGTTTCTTGCCAAAAATGGTATAATGGTGACGCAACTCGAAAAGGAGTGATTGTATGAAGCGCATGCTGTTCATTATGAATCCCTGTTCCGGTACAAAAAAAGCCAATAAGTACCTGACGGAGATCTTGAGTATTTTCAACCGTGCCGGTTATGCGGTGCAGGTATATATTACGGAAAAACGGGGCGATGCCACCGAAATGGCCAAGCAGGCCAAGGACGTGGATGTGGTAGTCTGCTGTGGCGGCGACGGCACATTCAACGAGACTTTGACAGGCCTGTTGGAGGCTGGTCTGGATATCCCCATGGGCTATATTCCTGCCGGTTCTACCAATGATTTCGCTTCCAGCTTGAAGCTACCCACCGAGGTAGTGGCTGCGGCGAAGAATATCGCCCGTGGCAAGCCTATGGCTTTTGATGCAGGTCTCTTTGAGGATCGTTATTTCTCCTATGTGGCATCCTTTGGTGCATTTACCAAAACCAGCTACAATACTCCCCAGAGCATTAAAAATGCCCTGGGTCATGCGGCTTACGTGCTGGGTGGTATTTATGAACTGTCTCAGATCCGCTCCATTCCTGCCATGATCGACTTGGACGGCGACATTATCAAGGGTAAGTACATTTTCGGTGCTATTTGTAATTCCACCAGCGTGGGCGGTGTTCTGAACCTGGATCCCAAGCAGGTGGATATGAGTGACGGCAAGTTCGAGGTGCTGCTGGTGCGCGCTCCCAAGAGCCTGTCTGAGCTGACCGAGTGCATCCAGGCCTTCCAGAATAAGACCTATAATTGCCGTATGGTGTCCTTCCGCAGCGCATCCCGTGTCCGTGTGACCATGCGTGATCCTGTGGATTGGAGTCTGGACGGCGAATTGCATAAGGGCTTGCATACCGCCCACATCACCAATCAGCATCTGGCCTACCGCCTGCTGACCACAGGAGAGAAGCGATGATCAATACCACGCTGTGCTATGTACTCCGGGATGACAAGGTGCTGATGCTCCACCGGATCAAGAAGAAAAACGACCTAAACCAGGATAAATGGATCGGCATCGGCGGCAAATTTGAAGGGGACGAAAGCCCCGACGAGTGCCTGCTCCGGGAGGCTTATGAGGAAACCGGTTTGACGCTGACCAGCTGGAAATGCCGGGGTGTGATCACCTTTTTGACCAATGGCCCTTGGGACGGAGAATTTATGTACCTATTCACCGCCGATGGCTTTGAGGGTCAGTTAAAAGAGTGCGACGAGGGTGAACTGCAATGGGTCAGCCGGGAATTTTTGGATCAGCTTCCCAAATGGGAGGGAGATAAAATTTTCCTGGATCTGTTGTGGCAGGACGCACCCTTCTTTCTGCTGAAGCTGCGCTATGACGGAGATAAGTTGGTCGAAGCCGTGCTGGACGGCAAGAAAATAGTTTAGAATTGAGAATTGAGAATGGAGAATTGAGAATGAAGGTGTGTAAACCTTCGTTTTCAGTTTTCCGTTCTCAATTTTTCGTTATTCCCGGTTGATCTCATAGCGATAAACTGGAATTATGGCGCATATACTTTACCCTAACCATGGAAAGGGTGATGTTATGGCGGAAGGGATCAACAAGGAAATGGCACAACGGGTGTGGGATCGGGTGCAAAGCAGTGTCGGAGAGCATAAGGTGCTGCCTCTGCAGCAAACGGACGGTTTGCAAAGTCTCATTGTGGAGGAGTGGCAGCAGGCGCAATCCTATGAACAGCTATCCAGAAAGCTGACCGGAGGCGCACGCACTACCATTTGGGAATTACAACGGGAAAAGAAAGCGCAGATCGCCTGTTTGAAAGGGATCTGCACTATGTGTACCGGGCAAGCGCCCATGATCAAGGCGGTGCAACCGCCCTCTGCACCTGCACCCCAGCTGCTGCGGCAATGTTATGGCAGACAGTTGCGGTGTCTGGCTCGGTATGAAGGTGCGGCCGGTGACCCGGAGTACGGCCATGTGTACAGGGGGATGGCAGAACAGGATCGCCGCCATTGCCGGGAGATATTAAAGATCTTGGGGGAACTGAGCGGCAAATAGAATAGTGAAGTTTGCCTGTGGCAAGTGAAGTAGCTGCGCTGTGAAGTTTGGCTAGGGCCAAGTGAAGTTGCACTTTTGGTGCAGTGTGTTTGAAGTATATGGTCGTACCTTCACTTTCTCCAAAGGAGAAAACAGGGGCTGTTGCGTGTGCAACAGCCCCTGAAATTATGTATTTATTCACCGAAGCCCTGGGGGTTCTGGCTCTGCCATCTCCAGGAATCCTGGCACATATCAGCCAGGGTCTTTTCTGCGGTCCAGCCCAGCAGCTCACGGCTCTTGGCAGGATCTGCGTAGCAGGTAGCAATATCACCGGGACGACGATCCACGATCTTGTGAGGAACGGGAACGTTGTTGACCTCCTGGAAGGTGTTGACCATATCCAGAACGCTGTAGCCGGTGCCGGTACCCAGGTTGAATACCTCACAGCCCTTATGTTCGTTGGCATACTTCACAGCAGCCACGTGACCCTTGCTTAGATCCACCACGTGGATGTAGTCACGGACACCGGTGCCATCATGGGTATCGTAATCGTTGCCGAATACGCTGAGGAACTCACGACGACCAACGGCAACCTGGGTGATGTAGGGCATCAGGTTGTTGGGGATGCCACGGGGATCTTCACCGATGCGGCCGCTCTTGTGTGCGCCGATGGGGTTGAAGTAACGC
>JAFYVL010000068.1 GCA_017549125.1 Oscillospiraceae bacterium
CAAGCTTTTTAGGAGAACGGATTGCCACGCCAGTGTGCGCACTGGCTCGCAATGACGCATCGAAATACTTGCGGTGCAAAACGAACCGCCAATCATCAAAACCTGTGTTTTGACGATTGACGGCTTTTTTGACACTCTGAAAATCGCTGTCTCAAAACCGAGACAGCGATTTCTTTACATTTTACCCATAAAGATGATTACCACAAGGGCGGTTAGGGTCACCAACGTATCAATGGTCACACCGTAGAACATGGGGGCAAGACCTGCCTTCTTAAAGTCGGCAATGCTGGTGTTCAGACCAATGGCCGCCAAGGCGGTGACCATCAAGAACTTACTGGTCTGCTTCAGCACACCGGACACAGATGTGGGAATCCAGCCCACACTATTGATAATTGCCAACACCAGGAAACCGCCGATAAACCAGGGAATGATCTTCATCATGTTCACCTTTTTGCCCTGGCCGGTGGCCTGCATTTGTCTTTTCTTCATGCGAATGCCCACCCAGGCAAAAACCAGCACCGTGGGGATGATGGCAATGGTACGGGTCAGCTTCACCATGGTGGCAAAGTCACCGGCTGCTTCAGAAAATGCATAGCCGGAGGCCACCACGCTGGCGGTATCGTTGACAGATGTACCGGCCCAGATGCCATAGCCAATATCAGACATGCCCATAGCCTTACCCATCAACGGGTACAGGGCGATCATCACCATATCGAACAGGAATGTGGAGGACATGGCAAAGGCAATATCCTTATCGTCCGCATCGATCACCGGCGCAATAGCCGCCACAGCAGAACCGCCGCAAATGCCTGTACCGGCGGAGATCAGATTACTCAGTTTCCAGTTCAAGCCAAAGAGTTTGCGGATAAAATAACCGGCACCGAAACACATGGCAAAGGTGAAGATCATCACAAAGAAGGTCATCTTACCCACAGACAGGATAGTTCTGACGCTCAAGGATGCGCCCAGCAGAATGATGGCGGCCTTCAAGATTTTCTTGGAAGTAAATTTCAAGGCAGGCTTGATCCAATTGGGGCAGAAAAAGCTATTGATTAGTGTGCCTGCAAACAGCGCAATGATGGATGCGCCCAGCAGTTCCCCGGGAATCTGATGTTCCAGGAAAACCGATACGCCTGCCACCGCAAAACAGATGAGAATACCCAGGACAAACAACGCCCGGTCTTTGGTGAAGATGTTCATTTGATCGCTCCTATAATTTTTTCTTTATTTTACCAGCTTTATGTGATAAAATAAAGTTATTATACGGAATATGCCAATTCCTTTTTGTTATGGAGTGTGTAATTATGGATACCAAACTGCATACATTTCTGACCCTCTGCCAAACCATGAGTTATCGGCTGGCAGCAGAGCGGCTGCACTTGTCACAGCCCGCGGTCACCAAACAGATACAGGCTTTGGAGCAATCTCTTCAGACAAAGCTGTTTTATTACGACGGACACACCCTGCATAAGACGGAAAAATGTCTGCTGCTGGAGCGCTATGCCATTACCCGTCAGTATCAGTTTGAAGAACTGCAGCTGGCCATTGCCGAAAAAGAACGGAAGCTGCTGCGGATCGGCGCTACCAAGACCATTGGAGATTATGTGCTCATCGATGGGATTCGAAATTATCTCAACGATCCCAGCCATGAATTGTCCCTGGTGGTGGATAACACCAAGCATTTACTGCAAATGCTGGATGAAAATCAGCTGGATTTTGCGGTCATTGAAGGTACTTTCAGCAAAACCAAATACGATTCCTATCTATTGCGCATGGAGCCTTTTGTGGGTATTTGCGCCAAGGATAGTCCCCTGTGCGGCCGGGCAGTCCCCATTGATACGTTGCTGAAGGAGACCATCATTATCCGGGAGGAAGGCTCCGGAACGCGCCGCATTTTTGAAGAACGGCTGGCTGCCTCCGGCTATGAGCTGAACGACTTTTCCCGAAAGGTATCCATCAGTAGTTTCGTTTCCATCAAGGCATTGGTGGCTGCAGGGATCGGCATCAGCTTTTTGTACCAGTCTGTGGTCGACAGCGAGGAGAACATCGGCACATTTACCGTCGATGGGTTGACCGCGCCCCATGCCTTCCATGTGGTATATACCCGAAACACCAACGCAGAGAAATATTCCCGGCAATTCCTCTCAGGCGACAAAAACCTCCTGCCGGAGGAAGGATAATTCACCTCGAATCCAACCAGCATAGCAAAAAAGCAGATACCCATTCGGGTATCTGCTTTTTGGGTATACACTACACATTTTGATACAATGCAACGCTAAGTACTGGAGCGTTGCATTCGTGAAACGGCTGGCTCAGGATTCCCCGTAAATTTATTGCGCTCTCGCATTGTAGTCAGGGGATGAATCCACAGAAGCTCTGAAAATCAGCTTACCACTATGGTCATAAGCCGAATAAACGCTCTCTGTATAGTACCAAATGCTGCTAATCATAGGGGGTGTTTTTTCATATACTCCGGTAATATTGCTGGAAACAATCAGGTAAAAATCTCCGTAGTCAACAAAGATTTCCGGGATGCCTGCGTCAAAATCATTAAGCAGGGCATCACTTTTATAGATTGCTTTTCCATCTTTTTCACCAAGCCGCTTATCAAAATAATCTCTGCCTGATGTTATCTCCTTGCCGGTTATCTCCAACGCATCGTTGACTGTAAACACCCAATCTTCCGGGTATCCGTTGGATTGCGAGCCAACAAAATCCCCGTCATCTGATTGTGCGCTGATTGATAAAATAAAACGATCCCCGGACATTTCCACTGTGTCCAAGCTATCAAAATCAGAGCCTGCGATGCATTGGCTGTTCACTACAGCACCTGTTTTATCAAGAACAACCATATAAATATCAGAAGGAGAACCGACTCCTCTTGTTTTTGTTTCCGCGGTTTCGATCGTTCCAAAGAAATAATAGTTTTCATCCTTTTCAAAACAGTGTTGGAGTGCCCGTCCTTCTACATTGTCAAGCGAAGTATCAAACTGAAGAGCACCGTCTTTGTCGCATTTGATAATCCGGGAAGCAAAGCCGTTGTCGCTAGCCCAAGCGTTTTGGTCATACGCATAGTCAGAAAAACCAAGTACAAACAAGAATCCACCATCATGGGTTGCTGTAAGTGTATTCACATGGTATGCATCATTGGAATTGCACGCATATGTTGCAATACTGTTTCCGTATAAATCCATCATCTTAATTTGATAGGAAACAGTTCTGTCCTCGCCTTTTGTTTCAACAATCTCTGATTTTAGCAATCTATTCTCAAAGGCGGTTACACCGTTAAATGCATTATTCGCTACAATGTGCTTAAACTCATCCGGAATTCGACCGACTTGCGCAATACTTTGGAAGGCATTTGGGTCCGATATATGCTTTTCTTCTGCACAGCCAAACAAAACAGCAACACATATAAAACAGACGAGCATATACATTAAACGCTTTTTCATTTGCTTCACCTTTCCCTTTCATATGCTACGCAAGAACGGGTCATCACTATTTTAAGTATACAATATTGCGATAAAAAAAGCAATCCTCGGTGATACGAATTGTATCATCGAGGGTCAGCTATTTGGTGCCGGTGTCCGGTTTGCGGTGCCCGGTGTGCGCCTTGCCGACCAAGCGGCTGCGTTGCACACCGACCGCTGCACTCCAATCGACTCTGCTGTATCCGCCACCGGCGGCGCAGAGCCGATTGGGCCAAACTCGAACCTCCGGTTCGAGTCCGACCAGCATAGCAAAAAAGCAGATACCCATTCGGGTATCTGCTTTTTTGGTGCTGGTGACCGGACTCGAACCGGTACGAGTGTTACCTCAAGGGATTTTAAGTCCCTGGTGTCTACCTATTCCACCACACCAGCTTAACGGTGGCTAGTATAACATATTTCTGCGGTGTCGTCAAGTCGAAGAAAGGGAAATACATGCAATTTTCTAAAGGCTACCCCTCGTAAGGAATTGCAAATTGAAAATTGAAAACTGCAAACTGAAAACGGCAAAGATTTGTCATTATGAGGAGCGTAGCGACGTGGCAATCTACCAGGGTAGGTTTTGCAGAATTATAGGCAGGAGATTGCCACACCAGTCTGCGGACTGGTTCGCAATGACACGACGGAACGCTGGGGACAGCGTTCCCTACGAACCTCATCCACCGCAAGCGGTCCCCCTTCCCCAAAGGGGAAGGTTTGGGGTTATAGGATTTGGAAAGTGGCTTGTTGGTCGGCGATGCGAACAATAAATTCGCCGGGTTCTACCTCTTGTTCCATTTTCTCGTTAATAAATGCCAGGTCTTCAAAGCCCAGGGTAAATTCCACGATCTGCTTCTGACCGGGTTCTAACCAGATCTTTTCCACACCCTTCAGCTGGCGCACAAAGGGAGTGATCCTGCAGAAGCAATCGGTGAGATACAACTGCACCACCTCGTAGCCTGCCCGGTCACCGGTGTTTTCCACGGTCACCTGTACCTTAATCGGTTCACTGGCAGAACCGGTCTGGGGTACGGTCAGATCAGAATAGGCAAAGGTGGTATAGCTCAAGCCCTCACCGAAACCGAACAAGGGATCGGGTGTCTCGAACACATAGTCACGACCGGGATTTTCCTTACTGCCACGGACTTTATAAAAGCCACGGGCAGAGGTTTTATGGTTATAGAAGGACGGAATATGACCGGCGGATCTGGGGAAGGAAATGGGCAGACGACCGCTGGGGTTATTGTCACCGAACAGGGTCTCTGCCAGAGCATAACCGCCCTGTTCACCGGGATACCAGGCCTGCATAATGGCAGGAATGTTTTCCTTTTCCCAGGAAATCGCATAGGGACGACCGGTTTCCATCACCAGTACCACGGGTGTTCCCGTAGCATGGATGGCACGGATCAATTCCTGCTGTCTGCCGGGCAGTTCCAAGGTGTGGGAGTCAAAGCCCTCACCGCAGGTCACCGCCACCTTGCCGTCCAGCTCTGCATCGCCCCAGCCGATACCGCCATAGTAATTGGAGTTATCACCCATGACCAAAATGGCCACATCTGCCTGCTTAGCCGCCTCCACAGCTTCCTGGATCTGGGCATCCGAGCCGCTGGCTGTGCCGCAGCCACGGGCAAAGAGCACACGCTCCGCACCCAGCCGCTCCTGCAGAGCGGTACGCAAGGTCACTGTATGTTCAATAGCTTCCCGGACAGTATAGCCGCCCAGCTGGGGATTATCTGCGTTAGGACCGATCAAGGCAACCTTGCCCACAGAATCAGACAAGGGCAGAAGATTATTCTCATTTTTCAGCAAAACCAGGGATTCCCGTGCCGCCTGACGAGCCAGTTCCAGAGCCGCCTCGTTGCGGTTTTCCTCCATGGCCTGGGCATCGGCATAGGGATTTTCAAACAGACCCATGGCGAATTTATGGCGCAGTACACGGCTTACCGCCAGATCTACCCACTCCATGGGCACTTCGCCGGCAGCCACCTTATCCTGCAATTCCTGATTAAAGCCGATCACGCTGGGTGCTTCCACGTCCACACCGGCATACAGCGCCATTTCACCGGCTTTGGTATAGGTCTCCGCCAGCTTATGGAAGGTATTGAGCATCTTGATTGCGCCATAGTCAGAGACCACAACACCGGTAAAGCCAAACTCCCCACGAAGCAGGTCTGTGAGCAGATACCGGGAGGCGTGGACAGGCGAACCGTCCCACTCAGAATAGGCCGGCATGATGCCCATGGCCTTGCCCTCCATGATGACCTTCTGGAAAGGCACCATCATCACCTCACGGAACTCACGAGGACCGCAATGTACAGGGGCAAGATTGATACCACCCTCGGGAGAACCGTGGGCAATATAATGCTTGGGGCAAGCCGCCACACCCTGGGATTGCAGACCCTTTACGTAGGCCACACCCAGACGGGAGGTCAGATAGGGGTCTTCACCATAGTTTTCTTCCACTCTGCCCCATCGGGGGTCACGGCTCAGATCCACATTGGGCGCATAGGTCATAGACAGACCGTTGGCCTTGGCTTCCTTGCCGATCTGGGTAGCGATTTTCTCCATGAGCGCAGGATGGAACGTTGCGCCCAGACCCACACCTTGGGGGAAACAGGTGGCATTTTTATGCATCACACCGTGAAGGCTCTCGCCGTGGAATGCCACAGGGATCTTCAATCGGGTATTTTCCAGCACCCAGTCCTGGATCTCACGAACCACCTGGGCAGACATGGAACTGGCATTATAAATTGCGCCCAGACGATGGCTGTTAGTCTCCAGAATGGTCACATCAAAATGCTCCGCCTGGCATTCTGCAGGCTTGGGTCGAAGCAGACGCATCTGGGTAAACTTCTCCTCCAGGGTCATACGGGACAGCAGATCTGCCACACGCTCTTCTACGGGTAAATTGGGATTTTGATAGGGGTATTGCATGGTTTATCCCTCCAAATTATATTTTTGTCAGTATAGCACATAACGGCCTTAATTGCAATTCTTCCGCACAAAACAGAGAATTTTCCTTACAAAAGTGCAAGGTCTGTAAACCGGTCGATTTTGTTGACATTTTGCGGTTTATACATTATAATAAGGATTAACTATAACTATGGGGGTAGTATACCCTTTTGGCCTTAAAGGAGCATAGTGAAACTTATGAAAGTGTTTGTTACCGGTGTGGGTGGACAGTTGGGTCACGATGTGATGCTGGAACTGGTCAGCCGTGGTTACGAAGCCATCGGCAGTGACCTTGCGCCTACCAACGACACCTATGACCATTATATTCCCATGGACATTACCGACCCCGATTCTGTACAGGCGGTGATCCGCCAGGCAGACCCGGATGTGGTGATCCATTGCGCCGCCTGGACTGCTGTAGATCTGGCGGAGGAAAAAGAGAATTTGGTTCGATCCATCAATGCCACCGGCACACAGCATATTGCGGATGTTTGCAAGGCTTTGGATTGCAAGATGATCTACATCTCCACGGACTATGTGTTCGATGGCCAGGGTCAGACGCCCTGGGTGCCGGATCAGAAGGATTACGCACCCCTGAACATTTACGGTCAGACCAAGCTGGAGGGCGAGTTGGCAGTTGCCAATACTTTGGATAAGTATTTCATCGTCCGCATCGCCTGGGTGTTCGGCCGCAATGGCAATAACTTCATTAAGACTATGCTGAATCTGTCTAACAAGTATGACAGCCTCCGGGTGGTCTGTGACCAGATCGGCACTCCCACCTACACTCTGGACCTTTCCCGTCTGCTGGTGGATATGGCTGAGACGGAAAAGTACGGCTACTATCACGCCACCAACGAAGGCGGCTACATCAGCTGGTATGAATTTGCCTGTGAGATCTTCAAGCAGGCAAACAAGTCCATGACCGTGACACCGGTGACCACCGCTGAATACGGTCTGAGCAAGGCCGCCCGTCCGTTCAACAGCCGTCTGGATAAATCCAAGCTGGTAGAAAATGGCTTTACGCCCCTGCCCCACTGGCAGGATGCCTTAAGCCGCTATCTGCAAGAAATTGAGGTGTAATATGGGTCAGATCAAAGTAACTCCCTGCCCCATTGAGGGACTATACATCATTGAGCCCACTGTCCACGGTGACAATCGTGGCTATTTCATGGAGACCTACTCCCAGAGAGATATGGAAGAAGCCGGTTTGGATCTGAAGTTCGTTCAGGACAACCAATCCATGTCCGTCAAGGGTGTATTGCGTGGTCTGCATTTCCAGAAGCAATATCCCCAGGGCAAGCTGGTTCGTGTGATCCGTGGTCGGGTATTCGACGTGGCGGTGGATCTGCGGGCAGGCTCAAAAACCTACGGCAAGTGGTACGGTGTGGAGCTGACCGAGGAGAACAAGAAGCAGTTTTATATTTCTGAGGGCTTCGCCCACGGCTTCCTGGTTCTATCCGACACCGCTGAATTCTGCTACAAATGCACCGACTTCTATCATCCCGGTGACGAGGGCGGTTTGGCATGGAATGATCCTGCCATCGGCATCCAGTGGCCGGAGGTCACAGGTATTTATCCCGGCAATGCATCTGCAGACGGCTACACCCTGGCTGATGGTACAGCCTTGAACCTCAGCGATAAAGACCAGAAATGGGACGTATTGGCCCATACCTTTCAGTTCTGAAAATAACAAGATACAGGAGAACATAGTATGCAACATATCTATATCATAGGCTCTAAGGGCATTCCCGGTGCCTATGGCGGTTATGAAACATTTGTGGATAAACTGACCGAGTATCATCAGGATCATCCGGATCTTACCTATCATGTGGCCTGCAAAAGCGACCACAACAGCGAATTTACATACCACAACGCTCGCTGCTTCAATGTGAAAGTGCCCAACATCGGCCCGGCACAAGCCATTTGGTACGATGTGGCTGCTCTGAAGCAGTGCTACAAGCACATCAAGGCCAACAAGATCCCCAACCCCATCGTATATATTCTGGCTTGCCGCATCGGTCCTTTTGTAAAGAAGTACGTTCGCAAGCTGCACAAGCTGGGCGGTCAGGTCTTTGTGAATCCCGACGGCCATGAGTGGCTGCGAGCCAAGTGGCCTGCCCCTGTGCGCAAATACTGGAAGGTTTCCGAAAAGCTCATGACCAAGCATGCGGATCTGATGGTTTGCGACAGCAAGAATATTGAAAAGTATATTTTGGAATCCTATGCCAAGTACCAGCCCGATACCACCTTCATCGCCTACGGCGCAGAGCCTCGCTGCAGCGCATTGGCTGATGACGACCAGAAGCTGCTGGATTGGTATGCAGAAAAGAAATTAGCCCCTAAGGATTATTATCTGGTGGTTGGCCGCTTTGTACCGGAGAACAACTACGAGACCATGATCCGGGAGTTTATGGCTTCTAAGACAGAGAAAAGCTTTGCGCTGATTACCAACGTTTCCGACAGCTTCCTGAAGGAACTGAAGCAGAAAACCGGTTTCCACAAGGACAGCCGCATTAAGTTCGTGGGCACGGTCTATGACCAGGAACTGCTCATGAAGATCCGTGAAAATGCTTACGGCTATTTCCACGGTCACGAGGTTGGCGGTACAAACCCCAGCTTGCTGGAGGCTCTGAGCAGCACCGATCTGAATCTGCTGCTGGATGTGGGCTTCAACCGTGAGGTAGCAGAGGACGCTGCCCTGTATTGGAGTAAGCAGCCCGGAGATCTGGCAAAGCTGATCGAAACTGCGGACACCATGACCCAAGAAGAAATTGCACAACTGGCCGTCAAGGCCAAAAACCGCATTGCCACCGCTTACAGCTGGGAGTATATCTGCGGTCAATACGAAAAGCTGTTCTTACAGGAAAGATAAAGAGGGATTATTATGAAACGCATCATCACCTACGGCACATTTGACTTGCTCCATTACGGACATATCAATCTGCTTCGCAGAGCCAAGGAACTGGGCGATTATTTGGTGGTAGCCATTTCCACCGACGAATTTAACTGGAATGAAAAGCAAAAGAAGTGCTATTTCAGCTACGAGCAGCGCAAGGCCATGGTAGAAGCCATCCGTTATGTGGATCTGGTGATCCCCGAGACCTGCTGGGAGCAGAAACGGACGGATATTCATGACTATCACATTGACACCTTCGTGATCGGCGACGATTGGAAGGGCAAGTTTGATTTTCTGGAGGAAGAGGGCGCTGAGGTGGTTTACCTGGGCCGCACTCCCGAGATCAGCACCACCCAGATCAAGAACGATCTGAAATAAATCAACAAGGCGGATTGTATTATGGACAACGCTAATATTGACCTGCTCCATCAGGTGGATATGGAGATTGCCAAAGAGGTTCTCCGGATTTGCGAAAAGTACGGATTGACCTATTATATGCTGGGCGGTACTATGCTGGGCGCTATTCGTCACAAGGGTTTTATCCCCTGGGATGACGATATTGACCTGGGTATGCCCCGGGACGATTACGAGCGTTTCCTGGAGGTTGCTCCCCAGGAACTGGCCGAGCATCTGAAGGTGGTCAATTATCGCAACGACCCCAACTATATGTACTATATCACCCGTATTCTGGACACGGAGACCACCGTCATTGAAGAGCGCATCGGCAACGACAACAAGTACACCCATGCCTCCATTGACATCTTCCCCATTGACGGCACGCCCAACAACAAGCTGCTGCGGAAGATCTATTATTTCCGGGTCATGTACCACAGAGCCCTCATGAGCCTGTGCTATAAGGACTCCATTGACCGCAAGCGCAAGCGCAGCAAGAAGGAAAAAATCCTGCTGTGGGTCATGGAGCATCTGCCCGTGGAGAAATTCACCTCCGCCTACAAGCAGAAGTGCAAGATCGATAAGCTTCTGCGGAAGCAGAAGATCCAGGGCGCAAAGTACATCGGCAATATTATGGGCGCATACCGCACCCGTGAGATCGTACCGGCAGAATACTATGGAGAAGGCGCAATGTATCCCTTTGAGGACATGCAGATGCGTGGTCTTTCCATGTATGAGGAATATTTGACTTACACCTACGGTGATTATATGCAACTCCCCCCGGAGGATGGCCGCAAAACCCATTTCAAGATTTTGAACATCCACGGCAAAATCGTAGCAGAGGAATAACATGAATAAATTTCTGACTCTTTTCAATAAAGTAGGCGGCAAGGAGATCCTGCGGCAATATAAGCAAGCCCATGTGCTTTGCTTTGCCATGCGGCAAGCCTTGGAGCAAGGTTTTTCCAAGAAAGGCCTGGAAATTCTTCGTCTGTCTGTGAATAACAAGGTACTGGGCAAGCTACGGAAGAAATACCGCAAGACCATTGCCAAATTCGTGGCAGAAAATCCCGTGTCCATGGGCAAGCAATCCAACAAGGTTTGGGTCTGCTGGCTCCAGGGCATGGAAACCGCTCCCCTGTTGGTGCAGAAATGCTATGCCTCCCTCCGGGAGCATCTGGGAGATCGGGAGATCATTCTGCTCACAGAGGATAATTACAGAAGTTATGTAAGCTTCCCCAAGCATATCCAAGAGAAGATCGACAACGGCATGATCTCCAAGACCCATTTTTCCGATCTTCTGCGGTTGGAGCTGCTCATTGCCCACGGCGGCACTTGGGTAGATGCTACCGTATTCTGCTCCGGCGGCGAGATCCCCCAGTATATGCTGGATTCCGATCTGTTTGTTTATCAGACCTTGAAGCCCGGTCTGGACGGTCATGCCACCAGCATTTCCAGCTGGTTCATGAGTGCCTGCAGCAATCACCCCATTTTGCTGCTGACCCGGCATCTGCTGTACACCTACTGGAAAAAGAACAAGAAGCTGGTGGATTATTTCCTGTTACACGATTTCTTCCAGTTGGCCATTGAAGCCTATCCGGAGCAGTGGAAGCAGGTCATTCCCTTCTGTAACTCCATCCCCCATATTTTGCTGTTGCGGCTGTTTGAAACTAACGATCCCAAAATCTGGCAAGCCGCTCAGAATATGACCCCATTCCACAAGCTTAGCTACAAATTCAACCCGGAAGATGCCCAAAAAGACGGCACCTACTATCAGTGCCTGTTTGGACAGTAATACGAAGGAGACTATTATGGAACAAGAAAACAAGGGTCAAACCATTTATTTTAAGGATCTGTTCTTTGCGATCCTGTATCAATGGAAATGGCTGGTGATCGTGGCCTTGGTGGGCGCAATTTTGCTGGGCGGCATTCAAATGCTTGGCAGCAATCAGCAGGCATCTCTGGATTCCGTGTCCATTACCCCAGAAACCCAGATGAAGGTGGATCTGCTGGAAGCCACCGAGCAGCGACTCACCGTCAATATCGAAGCGCAGACCCAGTATCTGGAAAACTCTGTGCTCATGTCCATTGATCCCTATACGGCCATCAGTTCCGGTATCTATCTGCGTGTATCTCCCGAAGGCATCACCGATCCGGAGATCTACAACCACCAGATGGCCGCTATTTTGCGTGGCTATTACACCCAACTGCTGATGCCTGAGACCTTGACCCAGTTGGGGCAGACCATGGAGATAGAAGCCATCTATCTGCGTGAACTGATCTCTCTGGACTTTAGCAACGAAAGCTATTTGGGCATTACCGCCCGTGGTCGTGACCAGCAGGAAGCAGAAAAGCTGCGTGACAGCATCTGCCAGGTGATCGAAGCTTCCCAGAATGCCATGGGCCAGGATCTGGGTGTTCACACCGTGACCATGATCCCCTTCACCGTTGGCCCCAGAGTGGACAACAGCCTTTATGATACCCAGAATTCTGCCCATCAGAAGCTGACCACCATGACCAATACCCTCTTCTCCACCACCTCAGAACTGAAGCGTTTGATGCCCCAGGGCTTGAGCACCGGCGGCATGAGTCCTGTGCTGTTTGCTGCCATTGGCGGTGTGCTGGGCTGCATTGTGGTGGCTGCCATTGCCTTTGTGATGCACCTGGCCAGCGGCAAGGTGTACTCTGCCCGGGTACTGCAGGATCGCACCGATCTGAAGGTTCTGGGCTGTCTGCCCGGCAAAAAGCGCAATGCCATTGACCGCTGGCTGCGAAAGCTGGAAGGTCGCACCCAGGCAGATGCCGCCGAGGCTGTTGCCACCAACATTGCCAACCGCTCCAAGGATATCCAGCAGCTGCTGCTCCTTGGCACGTACGAAGATACCTTCCTGCAGCCTTTGGTGAAGGCTCTGGAAAGCCGTGGCAAGGTATGCACCGTTTGTACCGACCCTGCCCAATCCGCCCAGGCCATGGATGCCATTGACCAGTGCCAGCTGGCTATTCTGGTGGAAAGCTGCGGTATCTCCGGCTATGAGAATGTGATTTGGGAAAAGAACACCATCGAAGAGTACGGCAAGCAGCTGTTAGGCTGTGTTGTAATCGACGGATAAAGGAGTGTCACGATGACGGAACTGAGTATTATTATCCCCATATATAATACCCCCCTTGCAGATCTGCAACGGTGCTTTGATTCCGTCACTGCGGATCATTGGGAAGTGATTCTGATCGACGACGGTTCGGAAGAACAAGTGGGTCAGTTTTGTCAGGAATATATCCAGACCCACAGCCAATTCCAATACTATTATCAAGAAAACAGCGGTGTCAGCGCCGCCAGAAATCTGGGTATTCAGAAGGCAACCGGAAACTATGTGACCTTTTTGGATGCAGACGATCGGCTGCTGTGTAAACCCCTGGAAGAAGCTTTGGTACAAGCGCAGGATCTGATCTTCTTCGATATTCTGCTGACCCAAAAAAGCGGAGACAGCACCTGGTCTGCCTTCCAGGCAGAAGCCGGACAGTTAACGGCAGAGCAGGTCATCTACCAGCTTTGCACCAGCGCCAGCATCAGCGGCCCGGTGGCAAAGCTTTACCGCAGACAGCTGATTCTGGATCATAACATCCGCTTTGATCCCCGGTTCATCACCGGTGAGGATTGGATGTTTGTATGTGATTGCGCCATCCATAGCCGGAGCTTTTTGTATGTGCAACAAGAAGCCTATCAGTATTACCGCACCGCCGCCACCAGCCAGGGCAGACTACTCCGCTTCCCGGACACCATGCTCCGCAATCTGGTGGATCGGCATAACCGAAAGCTGGAAATCATGGAGTCCCAAATATGGGAACAATATGATCCCCAGGTTGCTCAGACCCTGGCTGCCAGGGAGCTGATCGAGAATCTGTTCAATGCTGCCGCCTCTCTGCGGCTGGACAAACAGCTGACCAATCAGCGGCGAACCATGATCCGCAGAAACGCTGCCAAGGCTGCCAAACTTGCAGACAATCTCCCCAGAAAGACCCGCACCAAGCTGTGGGTGCTGGGAAAATTCCCCGCCATGCTATATCCCATGGCATTATTACGAAGCCTGTACTTAAAATGTAAGTTTTAACCGGAAAGGAGGGTGAATATGGCTGTGTATCTTTTGGGCTTTGCCCTGTCTCTGGCTTTGATCGCCATTGCCCAGAAAAAACGTACTGCCGTATTTTGGATCTTATCTGCCATCGCCCTCCTGATCCCCTGTCTCATCGCCGGTCTGCGTGCCCGACATATCGGCACAGATGTGATGGTCTATGTGAAGCAGCTGACCCACTCTGCCATTATCTCCGATGACTTAGGCGAGTATTTCCGCACCTACTGGTACTACTCCTGGAAGAATGTATATGTGCAGGAATATGACCTGGGCTTCTCCTTCCTGGTGTATGTGGTAGGACGGCTGACCAACAATCTGGGCTGTGTGCTGTTTGCCATCCAGGCCATTATGGTGATCCCCATTTATTTGGCACTGTCCCGCAACCGCAAGCAATTCCCCATCTGGATCGGTATGCTGGTGTATTACCTGTTCTTCTACAACACCACCTTGAACATGATGCGGCAATGGGTGGCCATGGCCTTCCTGTTACTGGCCTTCCAGCTGCTCTCCGAGAAAAAAGTATGGCTCACCGCCCTGTTTACGGTGGTTGCCTTCCTGTTCCACACCACCTCGGTGATCGCCATTCCCCTATACGGTGTGTACTGGCTATTGCGCCGTGTGGAGGGTGTCCAATTCGTCCAGAACCGTCTGCGGATCAGCGCACCCATGATGGTAGTTATGGGTCTGGGTATTTTATCCGTGGTGGCTCTGTTCTGTATGCCCTTGATTATCAAAATTCTGGGACTGATTGGACTTTCCAAATTCAACAACTATCTGGAAGGCGACAAAATGCGGATCGTCTTTACCCAGATCGTTCTGCGGTTGCCTCTGTTCTGCCTGCTGATTCTCAACTGGCGGGATCTGTCCCGAAAAACCAAGCTTGCCCCCTTCTTTGCGGCCATGCTGGTATTCGATACGGTGGCATCCCAGCTGGTGAGTATTGATGCCATGGCATTTCGTATTGCCAATTATTTTGCGCTGTTTCAAATTCTGTGGCTGCCACCGGTATGTTCCTGTCACCGCAATCGTGGTGTCCGGGTGATCTCCACCATACTGTTGGTGGGATACTGTCTGGTATACTGGTACTTCATCTATGTGATGGAACTGCGCCACGAAACCTACCCCTATGTGTCGATCTTATAAGCACAGAGGAATGCATCATGAAAATTCTGCTTAAGGGCTATTTTTATAAAAATCTGGGAGACGATCTGTTCTTTCATCTGATTACGGAGCGTTACCCCCAGCATACCTTTTATGTGCCTGTGCATGGAGATCATGCCCAGGCCTACATGGGCAAGCCCCATGTGAAGATCCTGCCCCAGACCAAGCTGAAGCGTGGTCTGGATAAGATCCTGCAAAAAATTGCACCCCGGTTAGTCAGCGCCAAGGGATTGGAGCGGCGCACGGATTTAGGTGTGCTGATTGGGGGTTCTATGTTCCAGGAAATTGGTGAGAATCCCATCGCCCGTCTAAATCAAATGCCCCGACACCCTAAAGGACAGTATGTGCTGGGTGTGAATTTTGGTCCTCACAAGTCCCAGGCCTATGTGGATGCTACCAAGGCTTATTTGGCGCAATTAAAAGATGTATGTTTCCGGGATTCTGTGTCCTATGGATATTTTTCTCAGCTGGAAAACACCCGGCTGGGCAGCGATATGGTGTTTGCCATCCAAACCCTGTGTCCTGCACCCACCCGGAAGGAGAACACCTGTGTGATCTCTGTGATGGATTTCGGGGAAAACCCCGCCCTTGCTCCCTATGCACAGGATTATCTGGCATTTTTGGGACGGAATATTCAGCAGCAGCTGGATCTGGGTCGAAAGGTCATATTGCTGTCCTTCTGCCAATTTGAAGGTGACGAGCGCACCATTGGACCGCTGCAGAAGCAGTATCCCCAAGTCTCTACCCTGTCCTACGACGGCACGAATTATACCCAGGTCTGTCAGACCATCGGCTCTGCCGCCTGTATGATCGCTTCCCGATTCCACAGCATGGTGCTGGGTCTTGCCTACGGTGTGCCTACCATTGCCATCAGCTACAGCAACAAGACCAAACAGCTTTTGCAGGATCTGGGCTACGGGGAGTATGCCATTACTCCAGAAATGCTGGCGTATGCCCAGCCGAAGGTCATTCCCTCTTTGGATATGACCCATTGGGCGCAGCTGGGAGAATCCCATTTCCAGGCCTTAGATCAGCTGCTAACATAATCAGAAAGGAATTGCCATGGATAAAAAAAGCCAAAGCCTCGCCAAGGGTATGCTCATCTATGCCATTGGCAACTTCGGAACAAAGATCCTGTCTTTTCTCATCGTTCCGCTATATACCTTTTATATTTCCACAGAGGATATGGGTGTTTACGATCTGCTCATATCCACCGTCAATTTGCTCTGCCCCTTGATCACTATGCAGATCGCCGATGCGGCCTATAGCTGGATCATCCGTGGCACAGCCAAACCCAGAGATTGCATCGCCGGATCTATGACCCTGCTGACCTTCAATTCCGTGGTGGCGGTGCTGGTTACCTGTGTGGTACACAGCTTCTACCCTATCCCCCATTTTGGTCAGTTTGTGCTATTGATGCTCAGCTATAATGCCCTGTCGGTAATTCAGAAATTCCTCCGAGGTCTGAAAAATCAGCGGCTATTCGCCATTTCCGGCATTGTGTACACCGCTATTTTCCTCAGCCTGAATGTACTGCAGATCTGCGTACTGCGGCAGGGTGTTGCCAGCCTCCTCTCCAGCGCATTCATTGCCAATATGCTCACCATTGGCATGATCTATCTGTGTGAAAAGCAGGTGCGGGTCAACTTCCTGAAGAAGCCCGATTTCAAGGTCATTAAGGCCATGCTGGTCTTTGCCATTCCCTTGATCCCCAACCAGCTGAACTGGTGGGTCATCAATTCTTCCGACCGGTTCATTGTCACCGCCTTTTTAGGGCTGAGTGCCACCGGTGTGTTCGCCATCGCCCACAAATTCCCCAGTATTTTACAGTTGGTTCTGAGCCTGTTTACCACCAGCTGGCAGGACTTGGCGGTTGCCGACCAGGAGAAGCCAGACGCCTTCTATGGGGATGTTTTCAAGCGGCTGTATGTGATCGCTTTCTCCCTGTTACTGCCTGTGATCCCCGCCACACGGCTGGTGATCACCTGGTTTATGGACAGTAGTTATCACGCCGCTGCTGATTATGTGGCATTTTTGTACATGGGCACAGCATTCCAGGCATTTGCCTCTTTTTACGGTGTTGGGTATCTGCGCTCCAAGGACACCAAGCAGGCTTCTGCCACCAGCATTTACGGTGCGATCATCAACATTCTCGTCCATTTGAGTTTGGTGAAGGTGATCGGTCTGCAAGCCGCTTCCCTGTCCACCTTCCTGGGTTTCCTGGTCATGTGGCTGATCCGGGAAAAGCAGAACCGGAAGGAATTGAATATCCACATTCGCTGGGGTCATTTCCTGCTGTGTGCGCTGCCGGTTCTGGCGCTTAGCATCGCTTCCAGTTATACAAATACCATGATCGATTGTATCCTAACAGGTGTAGGCGGTATCGCCTTCCTGGTGATCAATCGGGCGTTCATTCTGGGTATGGTGAAAAAGGTTCTGAAAAAAGCATAACAAAAGGGTTGTCCGAATAAGGACAACCCTTTTTGTGTGGTCTGGCGCGTTAGCGGAACGCTGCCGCTCCCTACGAAAAAACCGCCAGTCGGGTGACTGGCGGTTTTGTATGTGTAATTAGATGCGAGCCACGCCATCCTTGCGAGCGGCCTCGGCAACAGCCTTAGCAACTGCAGGACCTACACGCTCATCAAATGCAGCGGGAATGATGTACTCAGCGGTCAGCTCGTCCTCGGAGATCAGGTTTGCCAGAGCCTCAGCAGCAGCAACCTTCATGCCCTCGGTGATGTCAGATGCACGAACGTCGAAAGTACCACGGAAGATACCGGGGAATGCCAGAACGTTGTTGATCTGGTTGGGGAAGTCGGAACGACCGGTAGCGATCACAGCTGCGCCGCCAGCCTTTGCATCCTCGGGGAAGATCTCGGGAGTGGGGTTAGCGCAAGCAAAGATGATAGACTTGTCAGCCATGGTCTTGACCATCTCGGTGGTCAGAGTGCCGGGAGCGGAAACACCGATGAATACGTCAGCGCCCTTAATGACCTCAGCCAGAGTGCCCTGCTTCTTCTCCAGGTTGGTAACCTGAGCCATCTCTTCCTTGATCCAGTTCAGACCATCACGGCCGGCATAGATAGCGCCGGTACGGTCGGTCATGATCACATTCTTGAAGCCGGCAGACAGCAGCAGCTTCACAATAGCGATAGCGGCAGCACCTGCGCCGGAGGTAACGATCTTAACGTCTTCCTTCTTCTTGCCAACAACCTTCAGAGCGTTAACCAGACCTGCCAGGGTGATGACAGCAGTACCGTGCTGGTCGTCGTGGAAGATGGGAATGTCACACTTTTCCTTCAGCTTGCGCTCGATCTCGAAGCAACGGGGAGCGGAGATATCCTCCAGGTTGATGCCGCCGAAAGAACCGGACATCAGATAAACAGCGTTCACGAACTCGTCAACGTCCTTGCTCTTGACGCACAGAGGAATGGCGTCCACGTCGCCGAAGGACTTGAACAGAGCGCACTTGCCCTCCATAACAGGCATACCGGCCTCGGGGCCGATGTCACCCAGACCCAGCACAGCGGTGCCGTCGGTGATAACGGCGCACAAGTTGTGACGACGGGTCAGCTCATAAGACTTGTTGATGTCCTTCTGGATCTCCAGACAGGGCTGTGCAACACCGGGGGTGTAAGCCAGGGACAGGTCATCCTTGGTCTTGCAGGGAACGGTAGCGATCACTTCGATCTTGCCGCCCCACTCGGCGTGCTTCTTCAGGGATTCTTTTGCGTAATCCATTTTCTTATCCTCCTAAAAAGTTAATTACAATTTATCATCAAGCTTTCGCTTAATATCACTCACAAATGGGCAGGGTTGCGCCGCCGTAGGGCATGGCGATGACGGTGGCATTGTCACCGTATTTCTCCATGGCCTGTGCAAAGGCTGTTTCCAGATCCGGCTGGGGATTCAGGAAAATACTGCGAACAAACTCCGGATCCATCTCCGAAATCAGATCAATGGCCGCATTCTCCAGCACCATACCAATGGCCGCTGCCTTATGACCGCCCAACTCAAATTCCTTGCCGATGCGCTCCACCATGGAATGGGCAGTAGGCGCATTGACCAGCCAGGATTCAAATTTTTTGCTACCTAAACCTTCGGGACATGCGCCCATCAAAATGATCGTGCCGCCCTTCTTCACCGCATGCTTAGCATTATCCAGCGCCTTCTGGGTCTGGTACAGGTTGGCATCCTTCGGTGCGCCACCCTGGCTCACCAGCACAATATCCGCCTTCTGGGGAATGCTGCAGCGGTACATCTGATCTAAGTAGGCACAGCCCACACGGTGGGCTTTGGTCACATCACCGGCCACCGCATAAACGATATGCTTATGCTCGTCCAGCACCGCATTGACAATATAATCAATGCCGCAAATGTCACCGGCTTGCTCAATATCCGCACGGAGCGGGTTACCCTCCAGCTTGCCTGCACAGGCATCCTGGGAGACCATCATCCGGTGGTTGGCCTGGATGGCATCCCGGGTGGAAACACCGGGCATAATGGCCTTTGCGCCGCCGGAATAACCGGCAAAGTAATGGAACTCAATATTGCCCAGGCAAATCTTGAAATCTGCCTCCGCCACCACACGGGTGATATCCACAGGTGTACCGGCAGGGGTGGTTCCCATGTGGATGCAATCACCGGGATCAGAGTCCACACAGCGCACCTGGCTGAACACATCCTGTCCCACCAGCTGGATCATTTCCTCCTGGGTGTGGGGACGGTGAGAGCCCAGGGCAAACACCACGGTAATATCCTCTTTGGCCACACCGGCTGCGAACAACTCTTCCAGAACACCGGGAAGCACATCGTAGCTGGGCAGCGGACGGGAAATATCACTGGTCACAATGGCGATCTTCTGACCGGCCTTTACCAGCTCCCGGAGACGGGCACTGCCAATGGGATTTTCCAGAGCATATCGGACAGCATCCTGTCCCCTACGCGCATGCTCCATGGGATTGGACTGAAGCACCGCCAGCAGATTCTTCTCTGCTACTTCTACGGTCTGTACACCCTTACCATAGCCAAATTCCAATTTCACGGCATTGCCCCCTTTCTTTAACCTTTATATTATAGCACAGATTACAATGTTTGCAATAGATAAATTTACAAATTCCCCTTTGCCACCACCACAAAACGGGTATTGGAACGTCCCTTCTCACAGGTGGACAGAGTGATCAAGTGATCTCCATACTGGGGCGTGATCCCGGTGTCATAGAGGGATCGGGTTTTACATTGGTTCACAAATTCTGTAAATTCTTCCTCCGTCATGTCCACGAAGGTGTGGTACGGGAAGCCATTTTTGGTACTGGCGGAGATTTTGAACACAGCGAAGATCTCATAGGTGTTCCGCTGGGTCAAGGTATCAAACCGGATATGGCGGTGATCCTCCCAGAAGCTTTGCTCTTTGTATTCCATCAGTTCACCGAACATAGCACCGGAGTTCATGCGATGGCCGTAGATGGTGATATTATCAGAGGGCGCGAACACATCGCATTCCTCACGGACATAGATCGAACCGGCAGCACTGGATTTTTGGAAGAAATCACGCTTTAGGTAATAGTCCGTATTTTCCGGTCGATGCATCACCGGGTAGTCTACTTTCGTGCCGGGGATGGTGATCCAGCCCACCATGTCCGGATTCAACAGGTACACATGGGCATACTCTCGGAGGATCTGGCGTAGTTCTCCGGTTTTAGGGTCTGTCACCTGCTCGTATTCCGGCAATTGTACGTCGTATTGGGGTTCTTGTCTCACAGAATCCACCATGTTCGACAATTTATCATAGTCCGCTTCCCGTTCGGCATCCTTCCAATAATAGTTCAGAAGCAGGCCGCCGCTGACCAGAAAGGTCACCGTAAAAAGGAGCAGCAGACAGCGTAAGATCCACTTTTTCATAGCAGCACATCCTTTTCTCTATGATACCCTGTTTGTAGGGAAAAGTAAATATAAATTCCAATTTGTCGAACACCCCTCGTAGGGGCGGTTATCAACCGCCCGGTGATTTTGTCATAACAAAATCACATTGCCGAAAGGCAATAATCTAATTTATTTCTGCGAAATCCCAATCATTTGTATACAAATGATTGGGCGGGCGCTTAATAAGCGCCCCTACGCACATCAAAATAAATACAATACGAATAATCCAAAACCGGGGATTGCTCCCCGGTTTTGGATTATTCGTATTTTTCTGCCAGCTGCTGGAAGAAGTCCACACCCTTGAGCAGAACCTGCTCGTTGAAGGTGAAATCATCTGTATGCAATGCAGGGGTATTGCCAATACCCAGGAAGAAGAACATACCCGGCAGATTCTTCTGATACCAGGAGAAGTCCTCGGTGACCATGCTGGGGGCTTCCAGTTCCTCAAACTCCACCAGGCTCTGTACCTTCTTGTACAGCTTGGAAGGATTCATTACCGGGGGATCGCCCTCGTTCATGTACACAGACACAGCACAACCGGTGCTGTTTTCCACCTCTTTGGCAATGGACACCAGACCTGCACGGAGAGAATAGAACACATCGTCCTGGAATGCACGGAGCGTACCCTCCATACGGGTTGTGCCGGAGATCACGTTACCGGCTGTGCCGCTTTCCATCTTGCCGAATTTCAGCAGGCGGTACACGCTCTTAGGCAGCGCACCCTCCATGGCGGTGGCACGGCGGTAGAACATGACCGCTGCCTGCAAAGCATCCAGACCCTGGGCAGCCTTGACCACATGGGCAGGACGGCCAACAATATCCACACGCACCTCGCAGGCACGGCTCATCATTTCATTGCAACGGCTGGCGATCACATTTTCCTGCAGTTCCGGCCACAGGGTCAGACCAAAAATGGCCTCTACCTTATATTTCTTGAAAATGCCTGTGCCGCACATATCCCGTGCGCCACCGGTGGTCTGGGCGGCAGGCTGGAACACCAGCAAGACATTACGCTTCATGCCCTTCTTGTCATTCAGGCGGCGAGCCAGCTCCAGCAAAATGGCCATGTGACCATCGTGACCGCAGGCATGCATACGGCCGGGATTCCGGGAGGCATAACTCAGGCCTGTGTATTCAAAAATAGGCAGCGCATCCATGCCGCTGCGGAAGGCAATGGCCTTCTCTGCCCCAAAGTCAAACCAGGCGCAAATACCGCCCTCCATAGGGGAAAACACCTGGCAATTCAGCCCCGTCAGCTGCTCCTGCAGGTAACGAAGGGTCTGGGGCAACGCACGATCCAACTCCGGGATCTGGTGCAACGCCTGTCTGTCTTGAAAAATCTGCATATACGCCCCTCCTAAGGTTCATTTTTCCTTATTATAGAGCATTTCTGTCACGGTGTCAATTTACCTGGGAATTATTTTCACAAAACTGCGGCTGTGGAATATCTTGGAATGAGCGGCAACCGCTGCTCCATCTTAAATTCGGAGGTAATCATTATGTATAACAACGGTTTCTGTGGCGGTAACATTTGCTGGATCATCATCCTGATCCTCTTGTTCTGCAACTGTGGCGGCAACACCCTGTGTGGCGGTTGCGGCGGTAACGATCGCTGCGATAACAACTGCGGCTGCTGCTAAAAAACGAAGGGGGTGCGATTGCACCCCCTTTAAAATGCTAATTTAGTATTCTCTTACAACGGCTTTGACGATGCCGATGATTTCTGCATAAGTGCCGTCGATAGGGCCGTAGGCATCATTTTCCGGCATAAGCCAGACCTGGCCGTTTCTCCGGTGCAGACGCTTTACGGTGGCTTCATCGTCAATACGGGCAACCACGATCTGCCCATCATCCGCATTGGCCTGGGGGCGAACTACCACCAAATCTCCGCTTAGGATACCCGCATTCATCATACTGTCACCACGGACACGAAGGCCAAAGCAATTGGGATCGCCCTCCCAATGCATCGTCCCCTCTTGATTCTCCACCGCCAGAATGGGCTGACCGGCGGTAACCACACCCACCACAGGGATCTGTCCGGGACGGCGGGTGGTGGCAATGGCACGCTTGCGACCCTTTCCCTGGGCGGTCTGAAGCAGACCCTTTTGCTGCAGCTGCTGCAGCTGGTAGCTCACCGATGCGGTAGAGCGCAGACCCACAGCCGCACCGATCTCACGGACAGAAGGGGCATAGCCATTCTCCTTCACAAATTCATTGACAAAGTCTAAAATCAACTGGGATTTATTACTGGTTCTTGCCATGACGCACCCTCCATTACATATTTATCGTTCCAATGGAACGATAAATAAATGCAAAATACAGAATGCAAAATGCAAAATGAAGGTATCGCCAAGGGCGATTATTGTAAATCATTTGCTAAGCTTATACCTCAATTATGCATTATGCATTATGAATTATGCATTTTGGGCATCAGCCCAATAAATTGTTTTTTCTATTATAGCACATATGAACGAAAAAGGAAAGGATTTTTTCCTATTGACCACATCCTTTTTGCGTGGTATACTATCCGTGACAATTGAACAACCATTCCGTGGCAGGTATGGCGCATGGTCATGCTTGCTGAACAAGATAATCGGGTGTAATTCCCGAACGGTACCGCCGCTGTAAGATCTGAGAGGCACGATTTGGTGAAAACCGGTCACTGGAAGCAATTCTGGGAAGGCTGTCGTGCTTTGTGGGACGCACCGCCCAGAAGATCCAGTCAGAAGACCTACGGAACTGGCATTTTCAGCATCCTCTGCGTGATATGGAGGGTGTATTGTCGCGGAAAACCGGCCGTGGCACTCTATCCAGAGTGCCACGGACTTTTTTATGCAGGAGGAAATTTTTATGAACAAGAAAATCATTTTGGCGGCTGTGGCTTTTGTGGTGGTAGTCGCTGTGTTCCTGACGGTTTATTTCGTGACCCGTCCCAAGGGGAATGAGGACTTGAAGACCGTCACCGTCACCGTGACCCACGGCGATGGAAGCAAAAACCAAATGACCATTGAAACCGAACGGGAGTTTCTGGCAGATGCTCTTATTGACAAGGGACTGTTCACTGCCCAGGATATTGCCAGCGGTATGACCAATGTGGTGGACGGCGAGACCGCCGATCCTACGTTGGAGCAATGGTGGTGTATTTACGCTGACGGCGAAATGCCCAATTTCGGCATGAAGGAAGTCCCCTTGACAGACGGCAGCAAGTACGAACTGGTGTTCACTGTCGGTTATGACATGTTCTACTAAGGGTTTAAATATCGGACAGATCGCTCTGTTCGGTATGCTGGGTGCGCTCACCTTCGGTGCGAAATTTGTGATGAGTATGCTGCCCAATATTGAGCCTGTGAGCCTGTTGGTCATGGTATTTGCCGTGGTCATGGGTGCGAAGGCTTTGTATCCGATCTTCATTTATATTATGCTGGAAATTCTGGTTTACGGCATCGGTGATTGGAATGTGATGTACCTGTATCTGTGGCCGCTGCTATGGCTGGTGGCATGGCTGCTGCGGGGTACGAAACATCCTTTGGTGTGGGCTGTGGTTTCCGGCAGCTTCGGTTTGATGTTCGGTGCACTCTGCTCCCCTGTCTATTATTTTATGGGCGGCTGGGAAATGGTGGCCGCCAAATGGGTCTCCGGTCTGGGGTTTGATCTGATGCATTGCGTGGGCAATTTCGTCATTGCCCTGCTGCTGTTTGTGCCGTTACGGGATCTGTTGCAAAAACTTTACCGAGTATCGTAAAAAATTGGCGGGAGCAAGCCCCCGCCCTACCAAAAATGGGACTACCGGTTGGTAGTCCCATTTGTTATAGGGACGGGAGACCCGTCCCCTACTCAATGCGTGTTAGTAATTAAGATCCAGCTGGATCTCCGGCTTCTTGCCACGATCCATGAGCATACGGACCGTATCAGCAGGTGCTGCACCCTCATTGACGATGGCATTTACAGCCTCCACAATAGGCATCTCCACACCGTACTTATCCTTCAACAGCATAGCCGCAGGCAGAGCATTCAAGCCCTCCACAACCATGCCAACCTGCTTGGTGGCTTCCTCTACGGAAACGCCCTGACCCAGCAGCATACCGCAACGGTTGTTACGGCTGTGAACGCTGGTAGCGGTGACGATCAGATCGCCAATGCCGGCCAAGCCGCCAAAGGTACGCTCCTGGCAACCCATGGCCATACCCAGGCGAGCAATTTCTGCCATGCCACGGGTGATCAAAGCGGCCTTGGTATTATCGCCATAGCCCAGCCCCACAGAAATACCTGCAGCCAGAGCAATGATGTTCTTCATGGCGCCGCACAGCTCCACACCCAGAACGTCCGTATTGGTGTACACACGCATACAAGTGCCCCAGAATACAGATTGGACAAACTCCGCAGTTTCCAGATCCTCACAGGCAGAAACAATGGTGGTAGGCAGGTCGTTGGCCACTTCCTCTGCATGGGTCGGACCAGACAGCGCTACCAGCTTCACAGTGGGGTTCTTCAACTCGTCAGCGATGATCTGGGTCATGGTAAAGTAGGTATTGGCTTCCACACCCTTTGCCACATCCACGATCACCTGACCATCAGGAATATAGGGAGCCGCCTTACGAGCGGTGGAACGGACAAACGGAGAAGGTACTGCAAACAGCAGCACGTCCTTATCCTTACAGACCTGGGCAATATCCTTGGTAAAGCCCAGCGTATCGGGAATTACCATACCAGGTAAATTGGGATGACGGCGGCTCACGGACATATCGTCGATCTCCTGCTCGATGGCAGACCAGATCTCAACCTCGTGACCGTTATTACATAGCATCCGGGCCAGGGCCATGCCCCAAGTACCGGCGCCTAATACACCGATTTTTTTCATGGCATACACCATTCCTTCTTCAAGTAATGCGCATATTATAGTATAATATACGCATTTTGTCAAATTTCAATTTGAAACGCGAGGGCGTTTCATCCCAATACGCGTTAACCTTGGGTGGTAATCGTTTTTGCCCAAACCCGCCCGGTAACGATTCTGCTGATCAACCTTGCAAATTCCAATTTATCGCTGCGTTTACCACCGCAGGCATTTCGATGCGTCATTGCGAACCAGTGACAGATGTCACTGGTGTGGCAATCTGCCTCCCCTGTAGGGGAGGTGGCATGGCGAAAAGCCATGACGGAGGGGTTTGCAGATCTCAAACTTCCGTAAACCCCTCAGTCAGCCTATTCGGCTGACAGCTCCCCTACAGGGGAGCCATGAACGCATCGAAATAACAGAACGATAAATATGAATTTACTCAATGATATAGGCGGCGGTGATGAGGCCGTAGTAGGCCGTATGGAAGTCATCGCCGTTGGGTGTGCCGGGGGCATAGTAGCGGTTGCGGCACTCTTCATCAATGGCAGACAGCACCTGATCCTGCTGGTAGATCACCTTGCATTCCATGGTCAAGGGCAGTTCCTTAATACCGGGTACAGACACGGTCTGTCCCTCTTCCAGGGTCAAGCCCAGCTGGGCAATTTTATCCAGATCCCGACCGGATTTTGTGCCGCAGACAGACAGGATATTCTTGTCGATCTGACCCATAGGTACATTGACGGTAAACTCACCGCTTGCATCCAGCATGGACTTGGTATGGCGGCTCTGGCGCACAAAAACGGTGCAAATGGGCTTACCCCATTCGATACCCAGCGTTCCCCAGCCGATGGTCATGGTATTGACCTTGCCATCTGCCTTGGTAGTCAGCAAAACACCCTTTCCGGTCTGCTCCAGGATCTGACCGGCATATTCCCAAACATTGATTTCCTTTTTCATGGATTGGCCTCCAAAACAAAACTTCTTAATAGTGTATGCCACTGGCAGATCAGCTATGAAAATCCAGAGTCACATTTCCCTTTTCATCATAGAAAACGGTCTGCTTGTCCATATTCAAGCCATCCACATAGGCAAAATATTCCTCATTTGTTGCAAACATCGGTACATAATTGGCAACGATGTCCCTGGCGCGCTGCGCATTTTCGCCCAGCAACAATGCCAGCGCCTGCACCTGCAATTTGGCAGAGTCCATACAGGCAGATTCCCGATCGGCTACCGTATAGTCCGCACCGTGAACTTTACCGGCGCCACCGGCAATGCTGGGATGCAAAGAGGGCATCACCGCACACATATCGCCCAGGTCAGAGCATCCGGCGATCCACACATGGGGCTGGTACACAAAGTTCACACCGCAAAGAGGTGCGGCATCCTGGAACACCTCCACGAAATTCATAGGGTAATTCCTTGGGAAGTAACCGGGTAGATCGTTGATGGTCACCTTTGCGCCCATGGCAGCTGCACAACCGGCACAGGCACGGCTGACCTTCTCGCTGGCAGAAGCCACAGCGGTCATATTAGCGCCACGGATATAGCTTTCAACGGTCACCTTATCGGGAATGGCATTGACGGAAGCGCCGCCGGCGGTGATAATGGGATGGACACGGATATGGTCTTCATCCCGGAAGGTTTCCCGGAGAGCATTGATGGCATTGAGTGCCAGGTTGGCCGCATACAGCGCATTGATACCCTTATCCGGCGCACCGCCTGCATGGGAGGACAGACCCTCAAAGGTAATGGTCTTGGCAACCAAACCATTAGAGCCGCCGGTACAGTTGGCAAAATGGGGCGCACGATCGCTCAGACCATGTACCATGAAACACAGATCCACACCATCCAGCAGACCTCGATACAAAAACTCCGGCTTGCCGCCCAGGTATTTGATAATTCCCTCTTTGCGCAGTTGCAACCGGTACTCGATCTCGATCAGTTCCTCTGCCGGCACAGCCGCCAGACGAATCTTACCACACAGACCATCCAATGCACCGGGTTCTTTCAGCGCTGCCGCAATGCCCACCAAAGCGGCGCATTGGCTGCAATGACCACAGGCATGAACAGCACCGGTCTGGGGATCAGACTCCGGATGTTCCGGGATGATCAGCGCATCCATTTCCGCAAACACTGCCACAGTCGGGCCTTCACGACCGGTATCCACATCCGCTACAAAGCCGGGAACATTGCCGGCCGGTGTAATGGCATAACCCAGTTTTTCAAAGATTTGCGCCAAATATGTATGGGTTTTCCACTCACGGTAGCCACTTTCCGGATTTTTCCAGATATAATCCAAAGCATCCATGATCAGACCACGGTATTTCTCCACAAATGCATTATACTTTTCCATAACCTACTCCTTCAGCATACAGATACACACATTATATCGATTTCACCGCCAAATTGCAACCGATATTGGAAAAATGAATGTACGGAATTGAGAGTTGAGTCGTTTCGTAGGAGCGATTATCAATCGCCCGGTGATTTTGTCAAAACAAAATCACATGGCCGTCTGGCGATAATAAATGATTACCCCAATCATTTGCACGCAAATGTTTGGGCGGGCGGTTAATAACCGCCCCTACGCGCATCGAAATAACAATGCGATAAACTTAAATTTATAAACGCTTTCTTTCGACAAAAAGGGGTTGCATTCTACAATGGGCTTTGGTATAATACCCACATCATGCGGGATTGGTATATCGGTATTATGCGGCCTTCCCAAGGCTAAGAGGCGGGTTCGACTCCCGTATCCCGCTCCAGAAAAGAAGCACCTTTTGTCTACCGACAAAGGTGCTTCTTTTCCATGAAATAACACTCCGCGTTATGAAATAGCTGACGCTATGAAATATGCTGTGGCGTATGAGGGATTTATTTCACATTTTACCTCATAGCAATATTTTATTTATGTGTTATAGTGCGTAAGCGGAACGCTGGGGACAGCGTTCCCTCTGTAATCATAAAATGACTGTCTCTTTTGAAGAATGCGTGCATCCGTTGCCGGATGCACGCATTTCTTATTTAAGGGTTGTCAATTCTTTTCTTTTGCTTCTTCTAACGCGGTTAATATGCCGTTCAAAATCTCCGTTATTCAATAACTCTGCCAACACTAATTGCAAATATGTAGGCACTGTACAAGAACGAAAACTTAATTTTTCTTGGTACGTTTCGGCGAGGGCTTCCGGCAAAACCATATATCCGATCCGAAATGAGGAGGATACGGTTTTAGAAAAGGTATTCATATAAATGACATTATCTTTGAAGGAGTGAGAAAACAGTGTCTCCTCCGTTTTCTGGGACACAGAAAATTCCGATTCAAAATCATCCTCAATAATATATCGCATACCCTTTTCCGCCCACCGCAGGTATTCATGTCGCTTAGAGGCAGTTGCCGTTACACCGCTGGGGAAGCTGCGATAGGGAGAAATGTGAAGAACATGGGCATTGGAATATTGGAGTGCCCTGCTGTCAATGCCATCGTGGGACAAGGGCAACTTTTCTAATCTGACATCAGATGCCTTATATACCTGCTCAATTTTTTTATAAGAGGGGGACTCAATGGCATATATTTTGTCTCTGCCCAGCAATTCCACCAGAAGCGTATATAAATACTCAGAGCCGGATCCGATTATTATTTGTTCTGTGTCGGCAAGAATCCCCCGGTTTTGCGCCAAATAGACTCTGATGGCTTCCCGCAGTTCCGTAGTGCCAAGATTGGGTGAGCGTTCCAGCATTCGCTCGCCGTAATCGCTGATCACCTTTCGCATAGTTTTGGCAAGCACAGAAAAAGGAAAATCCGTGGGTATGTCTGTGTGATGCTTCCGGGTTGGCTTAGGAACATCGCTTCGAGTGGGCGCAATGACAAACCCATCGTCAGCACGAAAAACAACAAAATAACCACTGCGCTCCCGTGATTCAATATATCCCTCATCTATGAGCAGGGCATACGCATGCTCCACGGTCACGGTACTGATGTTGCTGTCCAGGGCAATTGTTCGCTTGGAAGGCAGCTTACTGCCCATCGGATAGATCCCCTTGATAATATCATCACGCACCTGCAAATACAATTGCTGGTAGGCTGGCATGTGCGTTTTCCCATCCATAATATATTTCATCTGGTTATATAATTTTCTCCTTTTTTGACCATTTCAATATCACCAGTTTGATTATATACTATTTATGCAAGTTAATCAATAGGAGGATTGCAGAATGAATGGATTATACGAACAAGCCATGGCTGTTATGGATGAGCTTGGCGAAAAAGCAAAATTAAAGGCCGGTGATCTGGTGGTGGTTGGATGCTCCACCAGTGAAATCATCGGTTCGAAAATCGGTACAAATTCCAGTCCTGAAGTGGCCGGGATTGTCTTCAAGGGGCTTTATGATTGTGCCCAGAAAATGGGATGGAGGCTTGCTTTCCAATGTTGCGAGCATTTGAACCGCGCAATTGTTGTGGAACGGAATTGTGTTCCCAATGCAGAAATTGTAAACGTAGTTCCTCAGCCCAAAGCCGGTGGCTCCATGGCAACCCTGGCATATGCCCACTTTGCAGACCCGGTGGTTGTCGAAGAAGTGAAGGCAGATGCCGGAATTGACATTGGTTTCACTCTGATTGGAATGCATCTGAAGAAAGTTGCCGTTCCGGTCAGATTGGAACATAACCGAATTGGCGAAGCAACCGTTCTGGCCGCACGCACCAGACCGAGATTTATCGGTGGAAGCCGTGCCGTGTATCGTGAAGATTTGCTTTGATAGAGGTGCGAAAAATGAAAGAAAAAAACGCAACCAAAAGCATTGTCATAGCGGCTATGGTTGCCGCACTAACCTGTGTAGTCACAATGATCATTAAAATTCCATCCCCCATGAAGGGGTATCTGAATTTAGGCGATTGCATGGTGCTGTTCGCCGGTTGGGTGTTAAGCCCGGTATACGGATTCCTTGCCGCAGGACTCGGTTCTGCCCTGGCAGATCTGTTTTCCGGTTATCTGGTGTATGCTCCTGCAACCTTTGTCATCAAAGGCTTGATGGCGCTGGTTGCCTGCTACGGCTTTCAGCTTTTCCATCATCGGATCGGCAATCTACCTGCTCGTATCTTTACCGGTATTGCCGCAGAGATCGTCATGGTCCTAGGATATTTTGTGTTCGAGGGTTTCCTGTACGGATTTGCGCCTTCTATGGTAAACATTCCCGCAAACGGCGTACAAGGTGTTGCCGGATTGATTCTGGGTTGCCTTCTGTCCACCAGGAAAACTGACTTTATTCGTTCATAAGATTTCCATTTAGATCAGTACCGCACTTCCCTATCGGTTGCTTTTTATAGGCATTTGTCGTATAATGCAGGAAATTATGCAGGAGGTGTGGATCGTGGAAGCTTTTGTCATGGAGATTGCGGGGCTTGCCACCTGTGTGGAACCCATGTTTATTACGACCAAGGAATATTGCCGTCTGTATCTGACAGATCGGACACCGGAATTTTTTATCCAGGTCACGGTCGAAGATTTGCTGCGCCAGCAGGCGGCATTGGATCGGGAGGCAGATGCAGAAGGCTTGCGCCGAAGAAAGTTCTCAGATCCTTTCCTGGAGCGGACAGTGATCCAGGAGAAAATCGCAGAGAAGCTTTTGGAACGAGACACCTTGCTGTTACACGGCAGTACGGTGGCAGTAGATGGACAGGCCTATTTGTTTACTGCCCCCTGTGGCACAGGCAAGTCCACCCACACCCGGCTTTGGTTGGAGTTATTTGGCGACCGGGCGGTAATGGTTAACGATGATAAGGCATTTTTGCAGCTGCGACAGGATGGTGTATGGGCATACGGCTCTCCCTGGGCAGGCAAGCACGGCATTGGCAACAATATTTCTGTGCCCCTGAAGGGAATTTGCTTTTTACAGCGGGGGGTACAGAATGAAATCAGCAAGGCCTTGCCGGAGAAATGGCTGCCGGAGCTGATCCATCAATGCTTTCTGCCGGAGGGACAGGATTCTTCCCTGGTTAGGCAATTAGCAGAGAGGATTCCGCTGTGGGAAATGTTCTGCACCAAAGATCCTCAGGCGGCTGTGGTTGCCTATGAGGCAATGGCAATTTAGTGGAAAGTGGAAAACTGAAAACTGAAAACGAAAAAAACTTGTCATTGCGAGGAGCATAGCGACGTGGCAATCTACCAGGTAGGTTTTGCTGGATTGTAAGTTGGAGATTGCCACGCCAGTGTGCGCTACTTACCGCAATTACGCATTATTTCAGTGCGGTGACGGAACGCTGGGGACAGCGTTCCCTACGAGGCGCAAAAAAGGACGAAGCGGAGGCTTCGTCCTTTTGCATTATTCAACTTCCGGAGTGGTGCATTCCTTGATCACATACTGGATGGCGCTCTTGTTTACATAGCCGGATTCATCCCAGGAGATGGACTCGCCGGTGAGGCCATTGGTATAGACATAGCCGCCGTCAAACTGCTCCTTTAAGATCTTGCACAATTCAGAAGCGGTGATATCCACAGGGATCTTCTTGCCGCCTTCCACAGCGGCCTTCATAGCACCGTAGATGGCATAGACGCAATCATAGGCAGATGCGCTGAACTGGTTGACGGTCTGTCTGCCGTATTTCTCCGTATACTTGGCGATGAACTCCGCAGACTTGCCGATGGTGGCCTTGGAATTAAAGTGGGAAAGCATGGTCACCTTCTGAGGAATGGTGTTCAAATCAAAATTCTCCAGCCGGTCGATACCGTCAAAGCCGTCACAGCCGTAGTACACAGCCTCGGGGTCAAGAATATCCTTGGCCTGGGTCATGAATACGGAAGCGGGGGCATAGTAAATGGGCATGAAGATAAATTTACAATCCTTCATCTGCTCGATCTGGGCGGAGAAATTGGTAGCGGTCACGTCGGTGAAGGAGGTCTCCACCACGGTAACAGTTTCGTCCAGGTTGGCCTTGAACTGCTCGTAAATACCATTGGAGTAATTCTCGTCGGATTTATACAGCACACCGATGGTCTGGCCGGCCAGGTTCTCATTAACAAAGGCTGCGGCCACTTGACCCTGGTTGCCGTCGGCAAAGCACATCTGGTAGCCATTGGATTCAGAGACCACCGCATCGCCGGTGGCGGAGGGGGTCAGGAAAAACACGTGATCCTTAGCGGCCAGATCCTTAAACTTCAGCGCCGGGCCGGTGGTGACACAGCCCAAAGATACCTGCATACCGCCTGCATGAAGCGCCGTATAAATATCCGCCACCAGAGCGGGATCACGCTGGTCGTCTTTGACCACCAGTTCGAATTTTACACCGTTCAGACCGCCGTTGGCATTGATCTCATCCACCGCCAGCTGCGCGCCGTTTTGCACAGCCAGACCGTACACAGAGGCATCGCCGGTCAGCGGACCGGACATACCGATCACATATTTATCATTCTTTGCGGTATAGGTTTCCTCGCTGTCACAAGCAGCCAGCGCACCAAAGCTCAGAGCGCAAACCAACAGCACCGCAAGAAATCGTTTTGCTTTCATAGAGATTCCCTCCTTTGGCATATATTGTATACTATACCGCAGTTTCCGGCAAAGTCAATGTTTTTTCCCGGAATTACTTGACGGTACTGGGGAAATATCGTAAAATAACCAAAAATTATGCAGAAAGAGTGACGCAAGGATGCGAAAGGATTTCACAGCCGGAATCCGTGCAGGTATTCCGGTCTGTTTGGGATATTTTTCCGTAAGCTTTGGATTTGGTGTGATGGCGGTCTCCAAGGGGCTGAATCCCTGGGATGCCATTTTGATCTCCCTGTCCAATTTGACCAGCGCAGGACAGTTTGCAGGTCTGACGGTGATCGCCGCCGGTGCGGCCTTGATCGAAATGATCCTGACCCAGCTGGTGATCAACAGCCGCTATGCCCTCATGAGCGTGGCTTTGGGGCAGAAGCTTGGCCCGCAGGTGGGTACAGGTCAGCGGCTGGCTATGGCATTTTTTAACACGGACGAGGTATTTGCCCTGGGTATGACCCGATTGGGGAAGCTCTCCCCTGCCTTCTTTTTGGGCGCAGGCTTGATCGCCGCCCTGGGATGGACAGCCGGCACAGCCACGGGTGCGGCCGCCGGCGCGGTACTGCCCCTGTCTGTACGGCTGGCTTTGGGTACTATGCTTTACGGCATGTTCATCGCCATCGTCATTCCCCAGGCAAGACAAGAAAAACCCATGCTGTTTTGCATGGGCTTGGCGCTGGTATGCAGTTGTCTGTTCGCCTGGATGCCGGGTCTTAGGGATGTGAGGGACGGCCTCGCCATCGTGATCTGCACCGTGGTCACAGCGGCGGTATGCGCACTGGTATTCCCTGTGCCGGAACAGGAGGGTGCGCAATGAGTATTTACATTTATATTCTTGTGATGGCGCTGACCACCTATTTGATCCGTGCCATTCCCCTGGTGCTGTTTAAAAAGCCCATTGACAGCCGGTTTGTGCGGTCTTTTCTGCATTATGTGCCGGTGGCCTGTTTGACCGCCATGACCTTCCCCGCCATTTTGTATGCTACAGATCATGTGGTCAGCGGTGTCATGGGTTTGGGGGTGGCTGTGGTGCTGGCATTGTGCAATCGCAGTTTATTGACCGTTGCCGCCTGCGGATCATTGGCGGTGTTTGTTACGGATTGGTTGATGAAAATGATGTTTTAACAAAAAGGCTCCCCTCGTAGGGGACGGGTCTCCCGTCCCACTAAGTTAAAAAATTCTTAGAAAAAACCATCCTGTACGGAGGTAGGGCATAGAATGGAATTTCAAGAAAGAACACCCAACCGTATACCTGAGTATGATTATAGCTTGAACGGTGCTTACTTTGTTACCATCTGCACCCAAGACAGAAAGAGAATTTTGAGTAAGATCGTAGGGGACGGGTCTCCCGTCCCACAAACCTGCGGAAAGATTGCAGAAGCAATGATTTTGCAAATTCCCAACAAATATCCGTCTGTATCGGTTGATAACTATGTTATCATGCCCGATCATATTCATTTGTTGCTTCGGTTTGATAGGGATTTAGGGACGGGAAACCCGTCCCCTACGATAAAGGATTGCGGGACGGGAGACCCGTCCCCCACATTGGGAAATGTGGTTGGTTGGTATAAATACCAGGTTACGAAGCAAATCAATTCATTAACAAATACCCAGGGAGTTAAAGTTTTCCAAAGGTCCTATTACGATCATGTCATTCGAAATCAGCAGGATTATAACGAAATATGGGAGTATATCCAATACAACCCCAAAAAGTGGGTCATCCAAAAACGAGGATTTGAATAAAGTGCAGCATGTGGGACGGGAGACCCGTCCCCTACGGCGCATTGATTTCGTTTGGTGCGAAAGTCCATCGTAGGGGAGGCGTTTCGCCTCCCTAGGGACGGGAAACCCGTCCCCTACGATAGAGGATTGCGGGACGGGAAACCCGTCCCCTACGTTGATTATTCATTATTCATCAAATTGCAAAAAATGCCGTGGGCGGTTGCCCACGGCATTTGCTTTTATTACTTGCCCTGCTCCAGAGCCAGGGTGACGGTGGTCTGATCGCAGACTTCTGCGGGGCCCCAGTACTGGATAGCGCCGGGGTAAACGTAGCAGGTCTCGTTAGCCCACTCCTCGCGGACGGATGCGAAGTAGGTGAAG
>JAFYVL010000069.1 GCA_017549125.1 Oscillospiraceae bacterium
GGACTGAAAATCCACGTGTCGTTGGTTCGATTCCGACCGGAGGCACCAGATGCGGGTGTAGCTCATCCGGTAGAGCGCCACCTTGCCAAGGTGGAGGTAGCGAGTTCGAGCCTCGTCACCCGCTCCAATAAAATAAAATAGGAACGCGCTGCGTTCCTGTTTTTATAATTTGGTACTGTAGCCAAGTGGTAAGGCACGAGTCTGCAAAACTCTGATCCGCCAGTTCAAATCTGGCCAGTACCTCCAGAAAACAAAAAGCAAGTCTTTTGACTTGCTTTTTGTTTTCAACTAAGTGTGCCTTGCGGCACGTGAAGTGATGCTACGCATCGTGAAGTTGCTACGCAGTGAAGTTTGCTTCGCAAGTGTTTTGGCACACTTAACTTCACTTTGCGCATAATCGCAAAACTTCACTATGGCGACAGCCATAACTTCATATCGGCGAAGCCGATACTTCACTAAAAAAGCGATTTCGGTATGTTTGCATAAAAGTACAATAAAGACAAAACAAAAAGGACATCCAAACGGATGTCCTTTTTGCTTTGGAGAAATCTGGCCAGTAAATCAAGGCAATTCTTGCCCTTTTTATCAGATAGTGCTATAATAAAACAAAAACCCAAGAGAGGAATGTCCTATGACCGTAACAGAACGATTTTTAAAATATGTGTCCTTTGACACCCAATCCAATGAATTTTCCGAGACCTGTCCCTCCACAGACAGCCAGAAACTGCTGGGTCAAGCCCTGGTAGAGGAAATGCTGTCTATGGGCATTGCCGATGCTCACATGGATGCCAACGGCTATGTGTATGGCAGTATCCCCGGCGACCCGAATTTACCTACCATCGGTCTGATTGCCCATATGGACACAGCCCCCGATGCCTCCGGTGCCAATGTACAGGCCAAGATTGTGGAATACAACGGTGGTGATATTCTGCTGAATGCCGACAAGGATATTTGGATGCGTTGCGCAGAGTACCCCAATCTGACCAAACACACCGGTAAGCACCTGATCGTTACAGATGGTACGACCCTCTTGGGCGCAGATAATAAGGCCGGTATTGCGGAGATCCTGACCGCTGCCCAGTTCCTGCTGAAGGCTCGCATGAACCATGCTACCTTGAAGATCGCCTTTACCCCCGATGAGGAGATCGGCAGAGGTGCAGATCTGTTTGATGTGGAAAAATTCGGTGCTGACTATGCCTATACCGTAGACGGCGGTACAGTAGGGGAGATCGAGTACGAGAATTTCAATGCCGCCGGTGCAAAGGTGGTATTCCGTGGGGTAAATATCCACCCCGGCTCTGCTAAGGATAAAATGGTCAATTCCCAGTACCTGGCCATGGCATTCCAAAGCCTGTTGCCTGCCATGGAAAAACCGGAGCATACGGAAGGCTATGAGGGCTTTATCCATCTGACGGATATGAACGGCACGGTGGAGCAGACCACTTTGCGCTATATTATCCGTGACCACGACCGGGAGAAATTCACCCAGAAGAAGGCCGCCATGGAATCTGCCGCAAAGGCAATCCAGGAACGCTATGGCGACCATTCTGTGGAACTGCAGATCCGTGACAGCTATTATAATATGCGTGAGAAAATCGAGCCTTGTATGTATATTATTGACCGTGCCAAGAAGGCTATGGCTAATGTTGGTATGACCCCGGTGGAAGTGCCCATCCGTGGCGGTACAGACGGCGCAAGACTCTCCTTTATGGGTCTGCCTTGTCCCAATCTGTGTACCGGCGGTGAAAATTTCCATAGCCGCTATGAGTTTATTCCTGTGGAAGATCTGGAAGCCTGTACCCAACTGTTGGTGCAAATTCTCACAACCTTATAAGCAACCATCCCTCCGATCTGGATCGGAGGGATGTTTTTAGGTACATATCCTTAATATATTATGTGAAAATCTTAATATATGTAATTGTTTCCTGAATTATGGCATGTTACAATCTAAAAGCCGAGATGTTTTCTTGCATAGGAAAATATTTGTGAATCATATCGAATTGTACTCGATTCGGTAAAAAACAGGAGGAAAATCAAGTATGAAGATGAAGTTTTTATCTCTGCTGTTGGTTCTGATGCTGGTGATTGGTGTCACCACCATGACCGTTATGGCAGAAGAACCTGCGCACGCCAACCACTGCGTTTGCGGTGGCGGCTGTGAGGGCATAGGTGATCACACCTGTGCTGCTATCGAAAACTGGACACCTTTCTCTGAAAGTGTTCTGGAGTATGATTCTGCATCAAAAACCTATAGTCTGCCTACCGGTAACTATTACCTGACAGGCCAGACGACCATTACCGGCAAGTCTCTGACTATCATGCCCGGTGCGGAGGTTACTTTCTGTCTCAATGGCTATCAGATGACCACCTCCAGCCGTACCTTCAAAGTCAATGGTACTTTGAATATTACGGATTGCCAGACAACCGGTAAGATCATCGGTAACTCCGGTAACGCCCCTGTTCTTTACACCTACAATGGAGCCCATGTGAACCTGTTTGGTGGCACGCTGACCGGTAAGTCCGGTGTGACCCGTAACTGGGGCGGCGTTGTGGCGCTCTCTAACGATGCAGGTCTTACCGGTGCTGAGGGTAGCAGCTCCATGACTATGTACGGCGGTACCATTGACGCTTCCAAGCTGACCATCACCAAGACAGCTTCCGGCACCAATGGCGGCGGTGGTGCAGTTTACATTAGTGGTGGAACCTCCACACCTGCAACCTTCATTCAGTACGGCGGTACTGTCAAGGCCGCTAAGTCCGTAGAGGGCAACGGTGCGGCCATTGTCTGTGTTGCAGGCGATATCATCAAGATTCTGGACCAGGCTGTGGTCACCAGCGGCGAAGCCGGTGGTTACGGCAATGGTATCTATGCAGCCAAGGGTGCTACCGTTGTTGTGGGCGGCAATGCCAAGGTCGATGATGTGTACATTCCCAGCGGTTTGGACCCCATTTCTGTTCAAAATCTGACCGGTTCTGTGGGCATTTCAACAGCTAAGACCAATGAGGCTGTTTTGGCCATCTGCGACAGCGCAGCAAGTGCCAAAAACCTGGTTTGCAATGTTGCCAGTAGAGCCTTGGGTGTTACCCAGGTTGAGGGTCAGTTCCAGGTGAAACTGGTGGAGCATGCGGACCACTGCACCTGCGGCGGTAAGCTGACCGGTGTTGCTGCGCAGAATCACACCTGTGCAGAAACCGCACCTACCTGGACGGCGCTGACCAGCGCAAACATCGTTCGTGATGCCGGTATTATTGTGAAATCCGATCGTTCCAGCAGCTTCGATATGTTTGCCCAGAGCGGCCACTACTATCTGAGCGAGAACATCACCCTGACAAGAAACTTTGAGATTCGTCCCGGCCAGGAGATCACCATTTGTCTGAATGGTTACACCCTGACCACCACCCAGGCACAGAGCATTTTCCGTGTGACCGGTGGTACGCTGAACATCTGCGATTGTTCCAACAAGGGTACTGTAACCTCCAGCTGGGCAGATACCGGCCCTATTGTGTACTTGCTCAACGGCTATGCCAATGTAACAGAGGGTTGTACCTTCAATTTCTACGGTGGTAATCTCACCGCAGAAGGCACTAACACCGAAGCTAATGGCGGTGTTATTCAGATCGCCAATAGCAGCAGTGCGAAAGCCGTGGCCACCATGAATATGTATGGCGGCACCATTACCGGTGTTTCCCGTAAGAACGGCGGCTGTATCAGCATGGTCAACTCTTCTTTGGCAGTGCTGAACATCTATGGTGGTACCATCCAGGGCGGCAGCGGTGCTGTTCTTGGCGGTGGTAACATCATCTGCAACGTGGGCAGTATGTATGTCTACGGCGGTACGATCCAAAACGGCACCGGCACCAACGGTGGTAATATTTATGTTGGTGCGAAGGCTTCTTGTACCATTTCCGGCGGTATTATTTCCGGCGGTGTGGCTACCGAGAAGGGCGGCAACATCTACAACGAAGGCAGCCTGACGATTACCGGTGGTGAACTGAGTAATATTACTGAAACCGCAACTGCCAAGACCGGCGGTGTGATTTACACCAAGGGCGCTATGTCCATTTCTAACGCTACCATTTCCGGTGGTAATGCCAGCGCAAGCCCCAGCGGCGGCGGTATTGCTTTGGCAGGCGGCTGCACTGCAACCATCACGGACTCTGTGATCAATGCAGGTTGGGGTGCTCGCGGCGGCATGATCAATGTTTGCGGTACCGGTACTGTGCTGACCATTACCGACTCACAGCTCAACGGCTTTACTGATGAAAATCCCTATATGGGAAGCGGCAAGGCAGATACCGGCAACGGCATTTGGGTCGAACAGAATGGTCGCTTGAACCTGGTCGGCGATGTGGTTATGACCGGCGATGGCGCAGATTTGGTTTGCGCTGACTATCGTAACGGTGGCGAGGATACCCTCATCGATGTTACCTTGCTGGATACCCAGGAGCCCATCTACCTGAGAAGACAAGATGTGAAACCCGGTAAGGCTGTGTATGCCGGCGACAATGCCGATTTGATCTTTGAAGCAGCCGACGGTAAGATTGTGGAATACAATCCCCAAGATCAGTACTACTATGTATATCACCTGACCATTTATGGTTACGATGCCCAGGGCAATGAGATCCTGAGAGCAAAGAATCTGGAAGATGCTTTGGCAGCAGGTGCTGATTGCTACCAGGTCCGTGAAAATCTGGATGGTCTGCAGATCCCTCAGAGCATCATCCTGGACCTCTATGGCTGTAAGGTTAGCAATGCTGTGATTCCTGCAGGTGTGACCCTGTCTCTGGTGGATACCAAGACCGAGAATTATCAAAATAATAAGGCAGGTAGCCTGTCCGGTACTGTGGAAGGCACTGTAGAATCCCTGGCCAGCTTCAATAACAACGACTACCTGGTAGTCAACCAGGATGGCACATATTCTGCCCACTGCTACTTGGTATATCTTTCCCATATCTCCCTGGATCCCCATAACGATGCCCTGGGCTACAAGACACTGCTCAAGGGCGACGATCTTGTGCAGAGCCAGGTAACCGGCTACGGTTACTATCTGGGCGTGGAAGGCGGCCAGATGAAGGAGTTTGTGAAGGAGGGCGCACCCAAGGATGCTACCTTCAGCCTGCGTCTGAAGAACATTCTTGCTCATAACGGTGGTGAAATGCCCATCATCGGCTACCCGGTTGTCTACTTTGGTGATCTGGAATGTACTGCAGACCAGTACTCCGTCACCATGAAGCAGACTGTGCAAAAGATCAACGCGACCTGGCACAGATATACGCAGACACAAAAAGATGCTGTCATGGCTCTTTGCGAGATTTACAATACCACGGTCTCCCAGTGGGATCTGTTCAATATGTATCCCACCGGAGAAGCCAATCCCATCAAGAACATTATTCTGATTATTGGCGACGGTATGGGTGATGCCCAGATTCGTGCCGGTGAGCTGGCTTCCGGAAAGACCTTTGCGTTCCGTGATTGGGAGAACGTCTATTGCAATACCAACTCTCTGCGTCTGGCTACAGGCTTGCCTGTGCAGACCACAGACTCTGCAGCCGGCGGTACTGCTCTGGCTACCGGCTATCTGACCAACAACGAAAAGATCGGTGTGGATCCCAATGGTACAGAACTGAAAACTATTCTGGACTGGGCAAAGGAATACGGCAAGTCTACCGGCGTACTTTCCACCGATGATATGTCCGGTGCAACCCCCACCGCATTCTCCGGACATACCCTCAGTCGCTATGGTAAAGAAGAGATCCTGAAGTCCCAATTGACCTCCGGTGTGGATCTGCTTTGCACCGATACCAGCGAACTGGCAAGATCCCTGAAAACAGATATTATAGCCAACGGCTATACCTACTGCACCGACCTGAGCCAGATGGAGGCTGCTATGGGTGATGATATGCTGTACTGCCTGTTGAATATGGGTCGCAGCTCTTCTTTGAAGCTGGAGACCGTAGTGCCTTATGCGCTGAACTACCTGGATCAGAACGAGGAAGGCTTTGTGATCATGATCGAGCAGGCCTTTATCGACAAGTACTGCCACGAGTGGGATATTGCAGGTACGCAGGACACCTCTAACTCTCTGAACAACACCGTAGAAGTGGTTCTGGAGTGGCTGGGTGATCGTACTGACACCGCTATCATCGTTACCGCTGACCATGAAACCGGCGGTCTGTCCGTAGGTGAAGAGGGTCAATATGCGAATACCTATACTTCTGCTTCCGGTAATACCTTCTCCTATGAGTATACCACGGAGAAGCATAGTGCTACACCTGTCTTTGCTTACTGGTATGGCTTTGATGTAGATATGACTCCTTATTACCTGGATGAAGAGCAGACCATCATTAAGAATATCAGCATCTTTGATATGATGATGAATTTGCTGAAATAACATGAAAACACCGTAGCCGCTTTGTCGGCTACGGTGTTTTAAGTCTACAGTGTCATTGCGAACCAGCCCGCAGGCTGGTGTGGCAATCCGTTTTCTTTATAAAAGCGCGTTTTCTCATGTATGGGCTAAATCTCCCAGGCTGGCAATGAAGGCATCCATGGCCTTAGAGCGAAATTTATTGCGCTTGTAGGAAATAAAGATTTGACGCTGGGCATGCTCCGTGGGCAGAGGATAGAACAGGATCTTGCTGTGATCCACTCCTCGAATATTGCGGATCAGCGTATCGCTGACCACAGAAGCTGCCGTACCCATCTCAATATAGGCATACAGAGTTGCCAGGCGATCCATTTCAAAAAGAACCTGGGGGCGGAAATCGGTGGCTTCAAAAATCGCATCCGTGTGCCGTCTGGCATCGTTGTTTCGATTCATGAGAATAAAGGGGACGTGCGTAAAACGCTCCAAGGGGACAGGCGCAGGGGATAGGTTGCCATTTGCAATATTGTCAAAAGACAATTGGTGATTCTCCAAACCTATATTTTCCTTGAAATTTGCAGGCACGGCCAGGTACAATCGCTCCGTTGCCAGATGCCGCTGCTCAAAAATATCCCCTGGCAAAACCTGGTTATCGATCACAATATCCAGATGACCTGCAGAAATCTCATTTTCCAGGGTGGTGGAGTTGGCATCCAAAAGGGATAGATGAATGCCGGGATATTTCTGGGCAAAGGCGGAAATAAACCGGGGGAGTACCAGGGAGGACAGCAGCTGATTACTGCCAATACCCAAAGAACCGGCCTCTAAATGATTCACAGACCGCAGATAGCTGTCAAAGGAATCCTCCACCTGCCGAATGGATTCCACAGCGGCAATATATTGCTGACCCGCTTCGGTGAGGGTGATGGGTTTGGTGGTGCGATCAAACAGGGGAACACCCATTTGCTGCTCCAACTTTTTCACGGTCAGACTTAAAGAAGGCTGTGCAATAAACAGCTTTTGTGCCGCCCGGGAAAAACTCTGCTCCCGATAGATGGTGTAGATCAACTCCCGATGCCGAAATAAATCGTCCATAACCAATATCCTCCCCAGTAGGGCGGGGCATTCCCAAGCCTTCTCCTGGGAGAAGGTGCCCCAAAGGGGCGGATGAGGGGGAATATTTACCGCACCTAATACTGAGAATATCATACCAACAGTAGCTGTCAATGTCAATAATAATATAATAAAAAAATTATAATAACTATATTAATATAAATATTTGCTTATATAGCTTTCCAGTGCTATACTCCATAAGGTTTAAAAATTATACATATTTTGGAGTGTTACTTATGGATACAACTATGCGTTTGGAAAGCGATTCGATTGGTAAAAAGAATGTGCCTGCTCAGGCTTATTACGGTGTGCAATCTCTGCGTGCCATGGAAAACTTCACCATTACCGGCCTGAAAATGCGTCGGGAAATGATCGATGCCCTGGCGCTGCTGAAAAAGGCCTGCGCCATGGCCAATAAGGGCGCAGGTGCATTAGAGCCTGTAATTGCCGATGCCATCATTGCGGCCTGTGACGATATTTGCGCAGGCAATTATCACGATCAGTTCATCGTCGATCCCATCCAGGGCGGCGCCGGCACATCCATGAACATGAATGTTAACGAGGTCATCGCCAATGTGGCCATCCGGAAACTGGGCGGCCAGCTGGGTGATTACAGCCTGGTGCATCCTAACGACCATGTTAACTGCGGTCAATCCACCAATGACATTGTGCCTACTGCCGGTAAAATGACCACCCTGGTGCTGCTGCAAGGCTTGATTACCAGCCTGGAGGGTTTGTACGCTTCTTTCTGCCGCAAAGCAAAAGAGTTTGACTCCATCATTAAAATGGGCAGAACCCAGCTACAGGACGCTGTGCCGGTGCGTCTGGGACAGGAGTTTGGCGCTTATGCCACCGCTGTGTATCGTGGTCTGAACCGCATCAAGGCGGTACAGAAGGAAATGTATGCGGTGAATATCGGCGGTACTGCCATCGGTACGGGTATCAATGCAGACAGAGCCTATTTTGATCACGTGACCCAGATCCTGGAGCAGCTTACCGGTTTCCCCTTCTGCCAGGCAGAGGATATGATCGACGGCACCCAGAATATCGACGGTTTTGCGGCGGTCTCCAGCGCGGTGAAGGATTGCGCCCTGGCACTGTCCAAGATCGCCAATGACCTGCGCCTGATGTCCTCCGGTCCTAAGACCGGCTTCGGTGAGATCAATCTGCCCGCCCGTCAGAACGGCTCTTCCATCATGCCCGGCAAGGTCAACCCGGTCATCCCCGAGGTGGTCAACCAGGTGGCATTCCGAATCATGGGCAACGATGTGACCGTGTCCATGGCGGTGGAAGCCGGTCAGTTTGAACTGAACGCTTTTGAGCCTGTGGTTTTTGAAGCCCTATTCCAGTCTATCAAAATGCTGAATCGTGCGGTGGATACCTTCACCGTGAACTGTGTGGACGGCATCACCGCCAATGAAGAACGATGCAATGAGCTGCTCAATGCCAGCGTGGGCATCGTCACCGCTCTGTGTCCTTATATTGGCTATTCCCAGGCTGCAGCCCTGGCTAAAGAAGCCTTAAATAAGCGTATTCCCATCCGTACCTTGCTTATTGAGAAGAATATTCTGTCCCAGGAAGAAGCCGCCCGTGTGCTGGATGTGTATTCCATGACCCAGCCCGGTGTCACCGGCAAATAAATCTTTCGTTGATTTTACCTTCCATTTATGTTATACTACACCAGTATGGAACGTATAATTGGAGGTTTCCTTGGATGAAGCGGTTAATAGATAGAAAACGGTATACACCGAAAGCCGTATGTATCTTATTGGTTGCGCTGATTTGGAATGTATCTGTGTACTGGGGCGCAAGGCTGATTGCCTATAGCTGGCCACACACGGATCTGACCAGCCAATGGGATCATGCAGTACCCTTTGTACCCTGGACAATCGTGATCTACGGCGGTAGCTACTTGTTCTGGGTGGTGAACTACATATTGTGCGCCATGCAGGAATCTTATGCCAGAAGTCGCCTGTTTTGTGCGGATATGTTGGCAAAATTCGTTTGTCTGATCATCTTCCTGGCATTTCCTACCACCAATGTTCGTCCTGCCATTGTGAATAAGGACTTTTGGAGCGAAGCCATGAAAATGCTGTATGGTGTGGACTCTGCGGATAACCTGTTCCCCTCTATCCATTGCTTGGTCAGCTGGCTGTGCTGGATCGGTGTGCGGAAGCGGAAGGATATTTCTGCATGGTACCGTTACCTGTCTTTGGCCATCGCCCTGGCTATCTGCGTGTCGACCATGACTACCAGACAGCACGTGATGGTGGATGTGATTGGCGGTGTGGCATTGGCAGAGCTGAGCTACATCGTGGCAGATTTTGCCTTTATGCGGAGCTTCTATAGCAAGCTGATCAACAGCATTCTGCATATCTTTAAGAAAGCCTAAATAATATTACCCTCGTTTCTGACGAAACGAGGGTAATTTGCTATTAGAAGGTATCCGTATCGTACTTAGGCAGATATGCGCCTTCCTCCATCAAACGGCGGCGCAGCTTCTGGGTGTCCACATTGTGGATGTTGACTTCACCCAGATCGCAAGCGTGCTTAGCGGCCATACCTGCAGCCTCACCTGCGCACAGGCAGGAGGACATGACACGCAGTGTGCCGTTGGAAACACGGTCAGAGCTGATGGTGCGACCGGCAACCAGCACATTATCCAGATCCCGGGGGCACAGGCAGCGGTAGGGAACACCGTAGGACTCACCCTCACCGTAACGGCCGTAACGGGCAACGGAGTCGCCCTGTGCGCCGGCTTCCTTCAGCTTGCGGTCATTCTCGTCGATGCCCTTAGAACCCTTGCGGGAATGGACGTCGATCTGGTACTTGCCACGGTATACTTCGTCGGGGAAGCTGCGGCGCTCCAGATAGTCCTGACCGGTAAAGCGGTAATCACCGATGATACGACGGGACTCACGCACACCCATCATGGGAGAGGTCTGCACCAGGAAGGAGCAGGACATACAGGGAGCGTACTCCTTGAAGGCGTCGTGGAGCTCTCTTGCCAGACGGCGGCCTTCGATCAAAGCCTTGGACAGGCTCTCAGGATCGGTAGAATCCAGATCAAACACGTGACCGGCATTGAGGGTGTAAGTACGAGGACCGATCTTACGCAGTACATAGTGGTCGTCGGGGATGTTATACTTGCCGTCAGCCAGAATCTTCTTAATCATATCTCTGTGTTTGCCGCCGTAGGCCTGCTCCAGATAGGGCTGGAAATACTCATCCACGTTGGTCAGGGTAAAGCACATGCTGCCGGGCATAAAATCGCCCTCGCCGTTGCCGAAATCGTACTCCTTGCCTGCCCATGCGTACAGGTCAGCATCACCGGAGCAGTCCACAAAGACCTTGGCACGGTATGCGGTCAGACCCTTCTTGTTGGAAACCAGAATCACATCGATATTGCGGTCGTCCTTCATTTCCACACCGCAGACAGTGGACTGGAACAGGATGTGGGCGCCGGAAGCGACCACTTCCTGATCGTAGATCTGCTTCAGACGCTCAAAGTCGATGGGGATCAATCGCCACTCGTCATCCTTCACGTGGGGCATGTAACTCTTCATGCGGCTCACCAGCTTATCAGCCAGACCACCGTATACATTGCGGATACCGTCACCCATGTTGGTGAACATGTTGACCAGACCGTTGGTGCTCATGCCGCCTAAACAGCTGCTGCCTTCCAACAACAGGGTCTTAGCGCCTTCACGGGCAGCGGAGATCGCTGCAGCAACACCGGCAGGGCCACCACCGCAAACGATAACGTCATATTCTTCGTTCAGCGCAATGGTGCTGTTCTTTAAGGTATATTCCATGAAATTTCCTCCTTAGTCATGCTATGTGCCTATTTTATCAATTTTCTCAAGTAAATTCAATATGATCAGCTTATACAAATTACAGAATTTTGCGTATGATTGTGTATTATTGTGAAAGCCCGGCACCAAACTCCATGCACAGAAAAGGGGAGAATGCATAAACTGTCCTGTAAGCGATATGCTTATTCCCAAATATATTATGGGGAGGTAATGTTATGCCCGATCACTGTGCAAACACAGTATTGTGCAATCCGGCGGATCTTCGCCAGGCATTTTCCATTCATACCCGGAAGATCACCGACAGTTGCCGGGATAAGGATTGCATTGAGGATCTGCGTGTGTGGCTCACCCGGGGGTCACAGGGGATTCTGGATAAAGCGGCAACCGCCAAGGTTCGCTGCGCAGACTTGATCAATACCTATATTGAGGTAGAGCCGGTGGCTTTCGACCGCAATCATTACTGCGTAGATGTGACCTTCTTCTACCGGATCGTTGCCGATGCCATTGTGGGGAATTGCCGCCCGGTGTCGCTGCAGGGTGTGGCCATGTTCTCCAAGCGAGCCGTACTGTGCGGTGAGGACAGCAAAGCCCATGTCTTCACCAGCGATAACCACAACTGTGGGGATGCGCTCAATGGCTTTGGCGCAAACCGTCCCACGGCCGTAGTAGAGGTTGTTGCCCCCATTTCGCTCACTAATGGCGCTGTCTCAAAATTTATGAGACAGCGCCATTTTATGCAAATATTATCTGTAGGGGAGGCGTTTCGCCTCCCGTGGGACGGGAAACCCGTCCCCTACAGCCCGGAATATTCACAATTTCGGGTTATTATTCATTTTGAGACAGGCCCTTTTATTATAGATTGATTTCCAGAGGTACGCCGTTCTTCTGGCGACTCTCTTCTGCCTTAAAGCCCATCAGGTGGCATTCAATGGAATCTGCGATGGTGGTGCGGGTAAAACTGGGGGAGTCCACGGTGATGTAGTCGATGAAGTCCTTATACAGGAAGTAATCACCGCCACCATGTCCGTCGTCCAGCACACGATCGGTCAGCTTGTTCACATCAATGATCTGCTGGGGCTTGCCGTATTCAGTCAAATACAGGATGCCCTCGTCGGCATCGCCATAAACCTCGCCCTTAGTGCCGTGTACCTTGATGTAACGGTAGCAACGCTCAGAGAAGGCGGTCATGGTCAGATGTGCGGTAGCACCACTGTCGAAAATCAGATTGACCACCTGATTATCGATAGCATCATTGTCACCGCGGAATACGCAACGACCAATAACATCCTCTTTGCCGTCCAAAATCTGGTAAATATCCTTGCCCTTCAAACGAGCAGTACCACCAACAACGGAGGTATTCATTCTCTGGGGATAGATATTATAGGCGTTATATAAGCACTTTTCTTTGGTGGCAGGATCGCAATCCACGCAGTAATCCGCGCTGCCTTCCGGTGCGTGTGCCTGGTTGAAGTAGTACAGGTTGCCATAGGAACTGACAGAGGTGCATTTTGCAGGAATCAGCCAGTTGATCAGATCCAAATCATGGCAGCATTTAGCGATAATGGTGGCGCTGCTGTCTTCCATACGTCTCCAGGGGCCACGAACATAGCTCAGCGCAAAGTGCCAGTAGGCAATGTTCTCGGTCTGGTTCAAGGTGACCACCTCGCCCAACACACCGTTATCGATCATGTGCTTGATCTGCTGATAGAAGGGAGCGTAGCGCATCACATGGGTAAGCATGACCTTTCTGCCCAGCCTATTGGCGGTATCACGGATCTGGATGCAATCCTCAATGTTCACAGCGGCAGGCTTTTCCAGGCAAATGTCATAGCCTAGTTCCAGAGCCTTAAGCGCCATGTCGATGTGCTGTGCATCCTGGGTGCAGATAAATACCGCATCACAGATCTTGCCCTGGGCAAAGAAGCTGTCTGCACCGTCAAAGCACATTTCTTCCGGAACACCATACTCTGTTCCCATCAGGCGGGAAGCCTCTACATTGTCCGCAACAGCGACCAATTCTACATTTTCGTCATTGTAAATATGAGAAGCAAACATTCTGCCTCGGTTGCCTAGACCGATAATGGCTACCTTTGTCATACTGCATACCTCCAGTGTTATTTTACCTTAAAATTACATAAAATTGCTAAAATGTCAATAGTAGATTGAATATTAGGGGCGATATTTTTTAAAAACAGCAGAAACTTGCTGGTTTAGTGCGTGTTTTTGCGAGAAATTGCCATATAAAATGCAGTAAAATGATATGGCTAAAATAGCAAACAAATCTAAGGAGGAGAAAATATGAAGAATGCAAAGAAACTGCTTTCTGTGCTTTGGGCATTGGTCATGCTCGTAAGCATTTGTGCAATTGCAGTTACTGTGCAGGCTGCTGAGGTGGCAGAGGGATATATGATCCTTTCTGACGATATCGAAGTAGACCTGACTTTGAACCAGGATCTTTATGTAGATTTGAATGGTTATAACCTAAGTGGTACGATCCAGACCAATGGATTTAATGTCTATGGTATGGATAGCAGCACCAACCGGTATGCCGATGATAACATGGGTTATTTCACCTGTGTGGACGGCCAGGGTAACGCAATTGTACCCCAGAGCAATGTAAAGACTGAACTGAGCGGTGAGCCCATGCGTTATGTGACCATCGCAACCGAAAATGGTTATACCTTCCATAGAATCTATGTAGGTATCACCAAGCAGAGCTTGGCACCCAGCGTGACCGGTGTGGGTTATAAGGCTGAGTTCTATGCAGACGAAACCGTATTGGCACAGGTTGAAGAGATTGGTTACAACCTGTGGCTCGATGGCGGCAATACCGTCAGCCGCAATGCAGCATTCAAGAATGAACTGACCCTGCGTGTGAAGAATTTTGATGCTGCCAACTATGGCGAGGCAAACCTCAACGCATCCGTATGGATGACCATTGGCGACGAGACCATCACCAGCAGTGACTACAGCTTGACTCTGCGCAGCTTGGTGGAATTGGTCAATGCCAATGTGAGCGCCTATACCAATGAGCAACTGCAGGCTGTTCGCGATATGATCGCCGCCAACCCCATTATGGAGAACTGGCAGATCCAGAATCTGTTCAAGAATGTGGATTTGGTAACTGTCACCTTCGCTGATGTGCAGCTGGTAGAGCGTGACCTGGGTAGCATCGTCAATGGCCCTAAGGCATTGCGTGATCATCTGAACTATAGCAAGAGCATCAACGCAGATGTGCTGTTTATGGTCGGTGATATTGTCAACAACGCGACCCAGTCTTACTATGACCGTTTCTGGTCCATCTTCAAGTCCGTTTACTGTGAGGATGAGAGCCAGTGGCCCGAGTTGGTTTGGACTATGGGTAACCACGAGTGGTATGACGACAAGGAGAAGGATGCTGCCGATGCTATTGCCCTGTTCAAGGCAAATGCACACATTGAATCTGAGAACCTGGTAAAGATGAGCCAGGTGGAATCCGTGTCCAACCCCGGACAGACCGTTGCTAACTACTATAAGGTCATCAAGGGTGTACCCTTTGTGGTCATCTCCGGTGATACCAGAGCCAATACCATCACCGAGGCACAGAAGGCCGAGCTGATCAGCTGGCTGGATGAGATCAACCAGTTGCCCTCCGTTAAGGCAGGCACTCCCATTTATGTGGCATTCCATATTCCCATTGCGGATGTGACCTACTTTGGACAGGGTGCAGGTGAAGGCTCCAGAGTGCTGGATGATATTCTGAAGCAGTATCCCAACACCATCGTCTTTACCGGCGATACCCATTGCCCCGGTATCAACGAGCGTACCATTACCCAGATCGATTATACTGCGATCAATCTGGGCAGCTCCTCTTATTCCCGTATTGTCAACCGTAGCGCAACCTCTGAGCCCGGCGATAAATACTACAATGTGGGCGGCGGCTCTGCCAAGGACGTTGTCAATGGCGAAGTGGCATTTGGCTTTGACTATACCCCCAACCTGATGGTTCTGGAAAACAACAGCGATGGTTCTGTGAACATGGATCGCTATTGGACCGATACCAACCTGGAAGATGTTCGCAAGGTAGGTATTACCTGGAACTTCCCCTCCGGTCTGACCAAGGATAAGTTCATCTATACCAATGACCGCTTCGAGAATACCGAGTGGGCCAATATCCTCTATGGTAAGGATGGTCTGGTCTTTGCAGAGGACGCAACCATCTCCTACAGCGTAAACGGCACAGATATGATCGTCTACTTTGACGATGTGACCGATCATAACTATGCTGAGCATTACAAGATTACTGTCACCGCAGACGGTACGACTTCCAAGGTCTATGATATCGTTGGTAACTACTATAAGTATTACGAAGAAGCCCAGATGTATCACATCCCCTTGGCAGATATCCCTGTTGGCACAAGCTACACCGTTGAGGTGAAGGCTTATGACTTCTTCGATAATGTGAGCTTGAACAGCCTGGTTGCTACTACCGAGAGCGCTACCAATCTGTTCCATAGCAAGGTAGAAGGTTCTATCAGCGGCACCTATACTGACATCTCCAGCAAGCTGAACTACCAGGTTACCGCAGGTAGTGTCGCTTCTATGGAGTATTACTACCGCGGCACATACCTGTTCAAGTCAGGCGCTACTCTGGGTACTGTACTCACAAGTGATACGCTGTCCTTGGCAGAAGAATTTACCGTAACCGACTGGACCCACGGCATCCTGTCCGTAAAGGTCAAGAATGCAGGTGATGTACCCATCAATGTGGGCGTGACCATCGTTGTCAATGAGAACGGCAAGGAAAAGTGGTTGGCCGACTTCTCTGCTGAATACCAGCAGGTGGTAGCTGCAGATGGCCAGTGGACACAGCTCACTTGGGATCTGTACGAGCTGTTTGGCATTACCTCCCTGCAGCAGGTAAGCGCTATCCGTCTGAAGGCAAACAGCACTGCGCCCAGCGCTGACGGCTATGAGATGCATCTGTATCTGGATGATGTGGATATTCTCCAGGGTGAGCATGTGGATGTGGAAATTCCCGATGATTCCGAGAATTCCGGCACAGTCTTTGAGGGCGGCAATTTTACAGCCAATACGGACTTTACCCTGAATCTGGCTAACGAGAACGAAGTGACCGACATTTCCTTCGATTATAAGATTACCGGCGGTGAGTATTTCCATATTGCATTCCTGCCTGATTGGAGCAACTACTTCGGCTACTTTAAGTTTGATGCCAATGGCATGGTGGGCAGCTATCCCGGTGTGACCACCCAGAAGCAGGCTGATGGCACTATTCATGTGGATATTGATCTGACTGCTGTAACAGCCATCAACGGCAAACCCTCCACCGTATTGACCATTCTGTATATCCGAGGCGGCTGGTCCAACGCAAACGGCACCATTAGCAACATCTGCTTCAGTTCTGCTTCTGATGAGCCCGAGATCTCCGAGGATGTATACGAGGGCGGTCAGTTTGTGGCAAGTACGGATCTGACTATCGGCATGGATAACGATAAGGAAGTTACCCTGTTGACCTTCGACTATAAGATCACCAGCGGTGAGTATTTCAACATTGCGCTGTTGCCCGATTGGAGCAGTTATTTTGGCTACTTTGAGTTTAATGCCAACGGTGCAGCAGGCAACTATGCCGGTATTACCACCGAGAAGCTTTCCGGTGGCACCATCCGTGTCCGCGTGAACATGGCTGAGCTGACGAAGGTGGCTGGTACTCCCTCCAAGGTGCTGACCATGCTGTATATCCGTGGCGGCTATTCCAATGCCAATGGTACGATCAGCAATATCCGCCTGAGCCATGAAGCACAGGAAGTTCTGCGTGGCGAACTGGTAGATACCTCCGCAGGTAAGACCATTGCGCTGGGTAACACCAATGCTTTGAATACCATCAGCTTTGACTATAAGTGGGTTGACGGCACCAAGTTCAACATGGCGCTGTGTCCCAACTGGAGCGCCTACTTTGGTTACTTTACCTTTGACGCTGAGGGCGCAAGAGACAAGGATGCCGGTGTCACTACGGAGGTGCTGGCGGATGGCTATATCCGTGTTACCTTTGACTTGAGTGCGTTGAACACGATGAACGGTACACCTAGCAAAGTCATTGACTTCCTGTACATCCGTGGCGATGACTGGTCTGACGCACACTGCTATATCGACAATATCACATTTGCATAAATTCCTACTGGCAGCGGCAGAATTTTCTGCCGCTGCCGAACCCGCCTTTAAGACCGTTCTAAAAGTCAACGATTTTCGCTGATTTTTAGAACTGCCTTGTGACAGGAACAGTCAATCATTATCTTTTTTAGGAGGTGCGCTTATGAAAAAGCACACCAAATACATCTTCGCGGTTTTGCTGACATTGGTGATGATTCTGGGGATGATCCCAGTGGCATCTGCCGATGAAACCGCAATTACTACCGAGCAAGTGATCACTGGGCTTGAAATTTTCTACCCATACAATACGGAAACCATTCAGCGGACCGGTACTCCCGTGAGCCGTTTCCAGGCGCTGACTTTTGAGAGTGCAAGAGGGGAAGTAGAATCTGCCCAGTTGATTCTCACGCCCAGCTTTGAGGTCAGCTCCTTTGAATTGACCATGAACAGCTTGAAGAACGAGAAGGGCAATACCATTCCGTCTTGGGCCTTTGAGGTTTATACCCAGCATTACGTGACCATTACAGGTTCTTCCAATGCGCCCAACTATTCCAGCAGACATGATATGTATCATCCTGAGTCCGGCAAGAGCGGTTGGGATGGTGTTTATCCCGATGGTCTGATTCCCCAGGATGCAGCCATCAAGGCAGGGGAGAACACCATCGCTGCCGGCAATAACCAGGGTATCTGGGTGAACCTGAATGTGCAAAATGCCGCTCCCGGTCAATACACCGGTTATGCAGATCTGACCATCAATGATATGGCCATGCAGATTCCCGTGGCCGTGCATATCTACGATGTGCAGCTGCCCGAACAGGTACATACCAAATCCTCCGTGGGCATTTGGTGGGATCAGTTGCAGGCAGGCGAGGGCTATATTGATGGTCAGCTGGCAGATGCCTATTTTGATTATCTGGTCAGCAAGCGCATTATGCCCATGGATGCATGGGGTGTCACCAATTCTGCGGAAAGCTTAACCGGTGCCATTGTCAATGAGTTTGCGGTGTCTCCTAAGATCGCCAACTACTCCATTGGTGTTGCCCGAGATGCAGAGGGCTATGTAAACCCCGAGGGTTTGAAGGTTACCTTGACCACCTTGATCAACAATAATATTGAACAGATCAAGGCCGGCAACCATATCAATTTCTTTGAGAAGGCATATTTTAGCTGGATCATCGACGAACCCAGAAATGATACCACCTATGCCAAAGCCAATGTGATCACCTCCCAGTTGGATGCGGTGAAGGCAGAACTTGCACCTCTCCTGGCGGAATATCCCGACCTGCAGGAAAGCTTCATGAATCTGAAGCATTTGGTCACTGCACCTAATCCTACGGATAAGACCTATGTGGTAAAAAATAACTTTTTTGGCACCAGTTACTTTGTTAATAACAATTATGGCAACACGGCATTGACCGGCGATAGTTATATTTATGCGCCCCAGTATCAGTGGCTGCACACCGAGAAACAGCGCGCCATGTATGCAGGTGAGCAGGAGGTTTGGTGGTATGGTTGTTTGCACCCGGTATCTCCGTACCCCACCTGGCATATCAACGCACCCTTGGTTGCCGCCCGTCTGGAAGGCTGGATGCGCTATGACTACGGTATCGACGGTTTTGTATTTGCCTGTGCAAATATGTGGGGCGAATACACGGAAGATCTGACAGAGATTGTTCAGCATGATTACTGGGATGCCTATACCAAGGTGTTTGCACCCGGTGACCAGATTCTGGTGCTGCCCGGTTCAGAATATGGCGTTTACGGCCCCATCGGTACGATCCGTATTGAGAATATCCGTGAAGCCAATGAGGATTATGAATATCTGTGGATGCTCCAGAATGAATACGGCATCAACGATATTTCTGCTTATACCGCAAATCTCTACGAAGGGACGATCTCTACTACAGATGTGTCCCTGTATTACAACAGCCGCAAGAATTTGCTGACCCAGCTGGAAAGCTTAAGCATTGCCAAAAATGGCAAGACGCAGATCAATCCCGGCGAGGAAGGGTTTGTTCGTGGCACAGCTTTGACCCCTACGGTCAATCAGACCATTTCCGTGGGCGCAACAGAGCCTATGGATCTGCTGGCGTTTGACTATAAGGTAACCAACAACGAAAAATTCGATGTGGCAATCATGCCGGATTGGTTTAGCTACTACGGTTACTATTCCTTCAATACCAATGGTGCTGTGTCCAACTATACCGGTGTGAAGGTTCTGCGTCTGGACGACGGCTACTATCGTGTGATCTTCGATATGGATGCCTTGACCGCCATGAACGGTGAGCCTACCACCCAAATTGATTTCCTGTTCCTGCGAGGCAATACCTCCCAGGCCACAGGCTATATCGACAATGTGCGTATGGCAATGCATGGAGACACGGAGTTGGATGCACCCTTCACAGAGCCTACAGAGCCGGAGGGCTATGTGGTTCTGTCGGAAAATGCCAAGGTCAATTGGTTGCTAAATCAAGATTTGTATGTGGATCTGAATGGCTTCACCTTGACCGGTACGATTCAAACCAATGGCTTTAAGGTCTATGGCATGGATTCTGCCACCAACCGATATACCTGTGAAAACATGGGCTATTTTGCCTGTGTCAATGATCAGAATCAAGCCGTCGTACCCGAAAGCGAAGTCAAGACCGATCTGAGCGGTGAGGTTATGCGCTACCTGACCCTGGAGACCAACGAGGGCTTTACCTTCCATCGTATCTATGTGGGCATTACCAAGCAGAGTCTTGCGCCTAGTGTGACCGGTGTTGGCTATAAGGCGGAATTCTATGCCGATGAAATGGTGCGCTCCCAGGTGGAATCCATTGGCTATGACCTGTGGCTGGAAGGCGGCCATGTGGTCAGCCGCAGTACTGAGTTCCAGAACCAGCTGACCCTGCGAGTCAAAAACTTTGATACCCGGAATCATGGCCAGACGAACCTGTATGCAACGGTTTGGATGAATGTGAACGGCAAACGGATTGCCAGCTCCCAGTGCAGCGTGAACCTGCGGCAGATGGTGGAATCCATAGATGCCAATGTGGTTGCTTATTCTTTGGAACAGCTGCAGATCGTGCAGGATATGATCCAGGCCAATAGCACCATGCAATCCTGGCAGGTGGATCGTATCCGCAAAGCGCTGATTATTCGCGGTGAAGCCTTTGCTTCCGGTGTGGATAAAAACATTCTGCTGAATAATAAGGGAATTCTGGATACCATCACCTTTGAGTACAAAGTGACCAATGGTGGTACGATCAATCTGGCATTTATGCAGGATTGGTTTAACTTCTACAGTTACTATGCTTTTGATGCATTCGGCGCAGTAGATAACTATGCCGGTATCACCACCCAAGAACTGGATGATGGTTATATTCGTGTGACCGTACAGCTTTCCCAGTTGAACCAGGTGTCCGGTAGCCCTGAGCGTATGATCGATTTCCTGTATATCCGTGGTGATTGGTCGGACGCCGATGGCTACATCGACAATGTTAGCTATACGGTGTACAAGCCCACCGAGATCTTTGAGGGTGGCAGCATTGTGGCAGGCAAGGATTTGACCATTCATATGGGGAATGCCCAGGCGGTAACCAGAATGTCCTTTGACTATTCTATTACGAGTGGTTCTTTCCACATTGCATTGCTGCCGGATTGGTCTAATTACTTTGGCTACTTTAAGTTCGATGCCAATGGTGAGGTAGGGGATTATCCCGGTGTTCTGGCACAAAAAATCAATGATACCACCTGGCGGGTATATTTTGATATGACCCAGGTTACAACCATTGCGGGCGCACCCTCCCCGGTCATTACCATGTTGTATGTTCGCGGCGATTGGACATCTGCCAATGGTTCGATCAGCAATATTTGTATCAATGATGCGGCAGCCGTTCCCCCTCGAGGTGAGTCTTTTGCAGCTTCGGTAAATAAGACCATTGACCTGTCTGCTACGGGTAATGTAAGCACCATCCGTTTTGATTATAAGATCACAGAAGGTACAGCCATCAATGTGGCGCTTTGTCCGAACTGGAGCAGCTACTACGGCTATTTTGCATTTACCGCAACAGGTTGCACGACTGCCTACAATGGTGTGACCACTGAGGTTTTAGAGGACGGTTATATCCGTGTTACGATCCACATCGATGCATTGACCGATAAGGTTGGTACACCCTCTAAGGCCATTGATTTTCTGTATATCCGTGGGGATTGGTCCGATGCCAGCGGCTATATAGATAATGTCATATTTGCGTAAATAGGGATTGGCAGCGGCAGAGAAATCTGTCGCTGCCAAGAAGCCCCTTAAGACCGTGCTAAAAATCAATGAAATTCGTTGGTTTTTAGAACTGCCTTATGGTATTTAAAAAGAATTCCCCATGGAAATGAGGTAAGAAATAATGATTTTTACAAAGGAAAACATAGACCCTCAAGTGTTGGAGATCGGCAAACAGATCGTGTTGCCGGAGGATCTGCAGTTAGAGACAGTTTATGCACCAGGTGAACCCCTACAGGTGTCAAAGAGTGGTAAAAGCTGTAAGATCATCTATGGTCAGCGAGTGGAGCTGTTCCGTGGGTTGGGTCTGTTGGCAGAGCACAGCGGCGAGGAAACCTATGAGACCACCCAAAAGGCTCGTTTTACCATGAACGGTGCTATGCTGGATTGCTCTCGCAACGGTGTATTGAATCTGAATGCCACCAAGCAGATGATCCGCTACATGGCGCTGATGGGTCACAATATGCTCATGCTATACACCGAGGATACATACGAAGTGCCGGAGTATCCCTATTTCGGTTATATGCGTGGTCGTTACACCCAAAGTCAGCTGCAGGAGCTGGATGCTTATGCCGCAGGCTATGGCATCGAGATGATTCCCTGTATCCAGACCTTGGCGCACCTGTCTCCCACATTGCGTTGGGAGTGCTTTGACGATATTAAGGATACAGAGGATATTTTGCTCTGCGGTGAGGAAAAGACCTACGAATTTATTGAGGCCATGATCCGTGCCTGCCGTAACAGCTTCCGTACCAATCGTATCCACATTGGCATGGATGAAGCCTTTTTGCTGGGCTTGGGTCGCTATCGTGAAAAGAACGGCTTCCATCCCCGGGAAGAGGTGTTCTGCGACCATCTGATCCGAGTCAATGAGATCTGCAAGAAATATGATTTCAAGCCCATGATCTGGAGCGATATGTTCTATCGGGTCACCTGTGCCGGCATGTATGATGCTTCCATCACCATCTCCAAAAAGATCCGTGCCGTAGTACCGGCTGAAGTGGATCTTGTGTACTGGGAATATGATACGGCCACCAAGGAAGAATATAAAAAGCCTCTGGAAAGCCATCTGCAGTTCCGCAACAAGGTGATTTTTGCTGGTGGTGCATGGCGCTGGCTGGGCTTTGCACCCCATATTCAAAAGAGCCAGGAAGCCAGCCGCGCAGCCCTGGAAGCCTGTATCGAAAACGGTATCCAGGAAGTGATACTGACTGCCTGGGGCGATGATGGCAACGAAGCTTCCTTCTTTACCATTCTGCCTACCTTGCAGCTATATGCAGAATATGCCTACCAGGGTGCGGTGGATGATGCGGAGCTTGCTAAGCGCCTGTATGCATGCACCGGTGAAAGTCTGGAGGATATGATGCTGATGGATATGCCGGACAGACCGGATGGCGTGTACCGCCAGGTGGTTACCAATCCCTCTTGCTATTTCCTCTATAGCGATGTGCTGGGTAGCTTGTTTGAAAAGCACAGCCGTGACGAATATAAGAAAAATTATGCCGATTATGCCAAGGCCTTGTTCCAGGCGGCAGATCGCAGTACCAATCATGGCGATATGTACCGGATGCTGGCAGAACTTTGTGATTTGCTGTCGTTAAAGAGCTGTGTCAGCGCAGATGCCTATCATGCCTACCGGACAGGCAATAAAGAAGCCCTGCAAATCATTGCAGAGCAGACCCTGCCCCTTGTGATCGATCACTTGGATCGATTCCGGGATGCAGTGGAAGAATGCTGGATGGCAGAGAAAAAACGCTCCGGCTTTGATGTGCTGGACATTCGCTTGGGCGGTGTCCGGGCCAGAGCCAAGAGTGCGATTCGGCAGCTACGGGACTATTTGGCGGGTGATTTAGACCAGATCGAAGAGCTGGAAGAGGATCGGTTGGCATATAACAACAAGACCGACGAAGAACTGGAACAGAATCCCGTTATGGCATGGGGCATTCGTAAACACCTGTTTACCCCCAATCGCTTGGTATGGTAAAGGAGGCGTTTATGAAGAAAATCAGTAAAGTTTGCGCGGTTGCGCTGCTGAGCCTGAGTCTGTGTGCCTGTGGCGATGAAAAAGCCCCGGCAAAGGCCGAGGATGTGGCTATTTCCATAACAGAGAATCTTCCTTCTGCCATTGTGGGAGAAGCCTACGAATTAGACAAGCTGGTAGCTGTGCAAGAGGGTATAGCGTATAGCTACACCGCCAGCTATGTTGACCCGGACTCCGGTGAGACCAAGGAATTAAAGATAAGAAACGAAAAGTTCACCCCTAAGGTGGAAGCGGATATTACCGTGACGGTCACAGCGAAAAAAGGGGAGAAGGAGTCCCAGAAACAAATCCTGATTCCCATTCATGTTTGTGCAGATATCTTGGATAGCTTATTTGCTTCCACAGGTGCTGCAGCAGAGGCAGATAGCGGTGTTACAAAAAACGTTACCAAAGAGGCGGAACATCTGCAGGGAGAAAATTCCACCTCTGCGTTGGCGGTGACCTTTTCCAATCCCCAGGCAGAGAACGCAGGCACAAAGCTTTTGAATTTGAGCCATTACAGCGTGCAAGCCTATTATTCTGCTAAGGTGTGGGACGATGCAGCGGTGGTGTTCTGGGTCTATAACCCTATGGAGAAGCCTGTAAGATTCCGCCTGGCAAGCCATAATCCTGCAAACGGCAAAACTCTCACATGGGGCAGCCCGGATAACACCCAGGTGCAGACAGCACAGCCCGGACAATGGACACGGGTAGCATTTTCTCTGTATGACATGGGAATTACCCAGCCACTCTTTGAAACCCTGGCCTATGAGCGTGAGGACTCCATGCAGCTGTTGGCGCGGTATGAGGGCGCAGAGGAATGCACGATTTACATAGACGGTGTGGACGTTGCCCATGCGGCCAAAGAGGGTGTAGAGTCCGGTCATGTGGAATACGCATTACCTGCGGGCAATTTTACGGATATGCTCAATCGGTTTGAGGTCTATTCCGTAGATCCTGCAGCAAAGCTGACCAAATCTACCAAGGGCAATGAAAGCAAGGATTCCGTTTGCTTTGGTACAGAGCAGGCCATTGGCTACCCCAAGTTCCATGTGGATTTTCCGGCGGTGACAGATCTGCGTGGTTTTGATTATCTGAAATTCGATATTCTGGCGGAAAATGCGTATCCCTTTGTGACGGTGGGCTTCCGCTATCTGGATGAAAATGGACAGGAGCAGGCCAAGGGCGTTTCCTTTGACTATTACCGGGATCGCTGGCAGACCTTGTACCTGAATCTGGACTATGTGAAGGATGTGGATATGAGCCGCGTGGTTGGCCTGTATTTCAACATCCATGCAGAGAGCAAATTTGTACCGGATCGTTTTAATTGTGCTTACTTTGATAATGTGAGCCTCTACCAATATCCGGAGGACGAACCCCAGCTTGCGCCTGCCACCCAGGAGGATCACGATATTATCAGCGGTCCTTTCTATACCATCAACACAAAGCCTAACACCAATGGTGTTTGCAAGGTAGCCACCGACGAACTGGGTGATCAAAAAAGTAACAGCACATTGCTCTTCTGGACCAATAGTGCCAGCGGATATCCCAGCGTGGCTGCTACTTTCCCCTATGAAGGAGAACAGGATTGGTCCGATAAACATGTGCTGTCCTTTGATGCGCACCAGTTCCACGGTCATTACTGGATGGGCATGAAGATTCTGTATTTGGATGAAGAGGGTAATCAAAAAACTTTAACCTGGTATCACGATACGGTTTTGACCAATTGGCAGATAGTGAATGCGCCGTTTGAGTGGTTCAAAACTGAGGATGGTGGAGCGGCGAAGCCGGAACACCTGAAACGCGTGGTAGGATTTGAGATCTCTGTGAATTTAGCAGCGAACATCACATCCGAGGTTGCCCATATCTATTTTGATAATTTCTTACTCTCGTGATTTTGAGATTTATGCAACTTTCGATACTGCGAAGGTGTCATGTTGTAATGTTTTAGGAAAATGTGATTAAAAGAACGCAAGGATGCAAAACCGGATTGGCTGGCAATATCAATGATGCTGGTGCTGCTTCGTTCCAGTAGCTTCACCGCATCATTCAGCCGCAGACCGTTGATGTAGCTGGGGAAGCTGATGCCCAGGGTTCTGCCGAATAGATGGCTGATATGGCTTTCGCTGATGCGCAAAGCCATAGCGATCTGACTGAGGGAGATAGGTTCTCTGTAGTGCTCCATGCAGTACATAAGGATCTTCTGTTCTGTACGCAGCTTATGTTTGACGCTTTCCAGGGTCATATCATTGACAATCAAGGAGATGGCGCTGGAAAGAAGGAGAACAAAATCCTTTGGCGGGAGCTGATCCCGGTTGTCATATGCGTACTGAACCAGATCCCAAACGATCTGCTTCTGCTCCACACCGTGCCAAATCGGGTACAGCGGCATGGTATTGACCAGTTGTGCCGCGGTGCCGGATAACAGGGTAGGATCAATGATCAGCAGCAAGGTCTGACAGCTATACATAGGACTTTTGTAGGTATGGATCGTACCTGCGGTGGCAATAAATGCGCTGCCTGCGGTTACGGTGTACTCCTGTCCGTTGTAGCTGGTCCAGAAGCTGCCCTCCATCACAAAGATCACTTCCAGCTCATCATGAAAGTGGGGCGGATAGTTGTGTTCGACACATTTGCGGAATTTAATTCCCTGGTGAACTTCTTTTACAATATTTTCCGTGCGTAGCTCCAATTCTGCAGAAAATTGCTGGTTTACTGCGTTTCTTTGCGAGAATTGTAGCATAAAATGCGATATAATGCAAGTGTTAAACTGGCGAGGGTAGTGGCCTTTCGGTATTTTTGCATGGCGTAATATGACTTGGATTTCCCTAAATAGATCGTAAAATGACCGAAAATGCAAATCTAAGGCCGCCTTGATGGATAATTTATGGGGAAACATTCACTAATTGCGTGTATTATCGAGTCAAAAAAGGTTTAATATTTGCACAAAATGACCATGAAAATCGCTGAAAATTTTATGTGAAATTTGCAATAATTTTTAGCAAATATCGTAAAATGACCAAAAGTAGTCGTAAAATGACTTGAATTGCATCGGTCTTTGTCCTATAATGATGATACAATATATTGGATGGATATCATAGCACATTTTATGACTAGCCATATGCCGTGATAGGGCATTATGCTGCAAAAAAGAGGAAGAGTCAACGACTCTCCCTCAAGATATTAAGCATTTGTGCGAGGTGGTTCCGATGCCTTATCCTTTCGATAGTGGCTGGGGGATATGCCAAACTGCTTCAAAAATGCCCGGTTAAAGGTGCGGATGGAATTAAATCCGCAGGCAGTACATATGTCGGAAATGCTGATTTTCGGATCGCGGAGCAATCGAATGGCTTCGTTGGTGCGCAGAGCATTGATGTAATCCGGGAAGCTTTGATGCAGGCGATAAGTGAATAAGTGGCTGACATGTCCCTCGCTCAGTGAAAGCGCCGCAGCCAGACTCCCAACGGAAATAGGCTCCTGGTAATGCTTTTGACAGTATTCTAAAAGCCGCTGCAGAGATGTTCCCTGGTGCGTGGGTTTTGTAAAAGAATAACATTTGAGAATCTCATTGATGATTCCGCACACCATGATGAAGGTGGATTTTTCATCCACATGATCCCGATTGGCCAGAATGGTCTGCGCTAAGGACCAAATGGGATGATCCATCTCCGGGTTGCGCCATACAGGATCAGAAGGATGCAAATCACTGGAGTATGGCACAAGATCCGCTATGCGATTCATTTCCACAAACAGGGCGATGGCCCTGAAATCCTCGGTGCGGTTGTCATAGGAATGAATCACCCGAGGGGGAACGAAAAGCACACTACCTGTGGGCTGATCGTGGTAAACACCATTATAGCAAACACGACCGGAACCCTGCAGAATCAGCATGACCTCCACAGCATCGTGGAAATGGGGGTCACAAGTGCCTGTAGGGATCGGGATAATGGTTGGTAAGATATATTCTTTTAACATCGCGCCACCTCCGTTCGTTTTATCTATTATAGTAGCTCTTTTGCGCAAAGGCAACTATTTTGCTGTTACAAATGCGCAGTTGATGAAATTTTTGGGAAAAAGAGCGCGTTTGTGGAAGTTTGATAGAGCAAACCGCTAAAATATATTTTTGTATCATGTGATCAATTCCAGATAATATATCTGGGGTGAAAATAAGGAGGAAAACAATATGCAAAAGAACCTATGCAAAGTTTTGTCTTGTTTCTTGGCAATTATTATGGTTTTGGGCATGATCCCCACCACCGTTTTTGCGAATGAAGCACAGGCAGCAAGCAATTCTGACTTGCCCACCGTCATGGAGGGTCTTAGTATTGCGTACCCCTACAATACAGAAATGGTTCAGCAGACAGGCAATGTCCCTGACCGTTTCGACGCACTTACCTTCGAAAGCGCAAGAAACGAAACAGAGTCTGCGCAGTTGATCCTGACTCCCAATTTTGATGTGACCTCTTTCGAGCTGACCATGAATGGTCTGCAAAACGAAAAGGGCAACATCATTCCCGGTTGGGCATTTGAGGTCTATACCCAGCACTATGTGTCCATCAGTGGCGCAGGCAATGCTCCCTACTGGACAAAGGACAGCTGGCTTAGCGGCACTTATATGTTCAAGCCTCGTGGTGGTAAGACCGCTGCCAGCGGTGTTTACCCCGATGCCCTGATCCCTATGGATGCCGCGATCGCTGCCGGTGAGAACAAGATTTCCGCAGGCAAGAACGGTGGTCTGTGGGTCAACCTGAATGTACAGGACGCAGCCCCCGGTACTTACACGGGCTTTGCAACCCTGACCGTCAATGGTACTGCTATGCAGATTCCTGTATCTGTCCGCATTTATGATGTGGCAGTGCCGGAAGAAGTCCATATGGAGTCCTGCTTCCCCATTTGGTGGGATCAGCTGCAGGCAGGCGAGGGCTATATTGACAGAAACCTGGCAGATGCTTATTTTGACTACATTGTCAGCAAGCGTCTGAGCCCCATGGATGCCTGGAATATTTCCAGATGGGATGACTCTCTGGCAGATTACGCAGCCAGCTACCTGGCAGTATCTCCTGAAATTTCTTCCTATAATATTCCTTTTACCAGAAATTCTGATGGCACCGTGGATACCGCAGCCATGAAGGCTACGCTGACCGCTCTGATCAATAAGAACCTGGAACTGGCAGCAGCTGGCAGCAATGTGGATCTGTTCAAGAAGGCATATTACTATCTGTACGACGAACCCGAAACCAACGCAGAATATAAGGCAGCCAACGAAATGACTGCCCAGATGGATGCAGTTAAGAATGAGCTGGCTCCTATGCTGGATGCATATCCTGAGCTGAAGGCAAGCTTCCTGGGCATTAAGAATCTGGTAACAGCCCAGCATCCCAACGATTCTACTTACGACAAGATGTGGCAGGATGTTGGTAATACTGTGCTGACCGGCAGTGCATTCTACTGCCCTCAGTATCAGTACCTGAACACCGAAGCCCAGCGTGCTCTGTATGCCAATGAGGAGAAGCTGTGGTGGTATGGCTGCTGCTTCCCCACAGAACCCTTTGCTACCTATCAGATCAACAGCCCCCTGATTGCCTCCCGTGCAAATGGCTGGATGATGTATGATTATGGCATTGATGGCATGTTGTACTCCAGCGTCAACTACTGGGGCACATACAACAATGACGGCTCCATTACCCAGCTGAGCTATTGGACTGGTTACAACAATAACGGTACTCCCGGTGACGGTATGCTGGTCTATCCCGGTTCTGCCTATGGTGTCTATGGTCCCATTGGTACTGTCCGCTTGGAGAACATCCGTGAGTCCAACGAAGAGTATGAGTACCTGTGGCTGCTGGAAAATGCATTCGGCATTTCTGATATTTCTACCTATACCAAGGGCCTGTATGAAGGCGTGATCGTGACCGGCGTTTACGACGGTCAGACCATCGACCCCGATGGCGACGGCAACACCGATGCTGTGAGCATCTATTATAACAGCCGTAAGGCATTGCTTGCCAAGCTGGAGCAGCTGAATGTTGCCGCCAACGGCGCAACTGAGATTCAGCCCGGCCAGGAAGGCTTCGTCCGTGGCGAGGCATTTACTGCCGGTGTGAACTTCCAGAAGGATCTGGATCAGACCAAGACCGCTGCCGGTTTGAGCCTGGAGTACAAGATCACCGATGGCGAGAAGATTGGCGTTGCTCTGCTGTCTGACTGGTCTAACTTCTATGGTTACTATAATCTGTATGCCGATGGCATCAAGAATGAGTATGAGGGCGTGTATGTTCAGCAGCTGGACGACGGCTATGTCCGTGTGATCTTTGATCTGTCTAAGTTGAATGTTACCAACGGCGCTCCCACTCCTAACATTGATCTGCTCTTTGTCCGTGGCGCAAATACCTCTGCCAGCGGTTATTTCGACAAGATCCAGCTGCTGGATGAGATCCCCGAGATCGAGACTCCCGTAACCTATCGCGGTGAGGAAATCGTGGTTGGTCAGAAGCAGTCTATTTACTTCCCGGAAGCAGCTGCTTATGATGTGGTTACCTTCGATATGATCGTACCTGCCGCAGGCGGCGAAAATGAGATCGGCTTCTGCCTGTATCAGGATGGTAGTAACTATTTGGGTTACTTCTATCTGGAAAAGACCGGTCTGGAAAATAACTATTCCGGTGTTTCTGCAGAGCAGTTGGATGACGGCTACTGGCGTGTAACTCTGGATGTGGATCAGATCACCGATTCTGCAAGAGTTCACGGCGCTCCCGAGATCTTCGACAGAATTTATATCCGCAATCATACCACCGGTGGCTACATTGATAATGTGCAGTGCATCATCGAAGAGCCTGTACAGCCCGAAGCACCCAAGCAGGAGTTTGAAGGCGGCGAGTTTGTTGCCGGCAGCGGTATTACCGTTAGCATGGATAATGCCCAGGCAGTTACCAAGCTGAGCTTCGATTACAAGCTGACCTCTGAAGGCCACATGAACGTGGCTCTGCTGCCCGACTGGTCCAGCTACTATGGCTACTTTAAACTGGATGCCAATGGCGAATGTGGCGATTATAAGGGCGTGACCACCCAGAAGATCGAAAACGGCTATATCCGTGTCTATATCGATCTGGCTGATGTGAACTACATTGCCGGCACTCCTTCTGATGTGATCACCATGATCTATGTCCGTGGCAACTACACCACCGCCAACGGCGAGATCACCAATATCCGTCTGAATGAGAGCGCATATACACCTTATCGTGGCAAGGCATTGACCCCCGGTGTGAACCAGCAGATCGATCTGGATGCAACCGAGGAAATTGCGACCCTCAGCTTTGACTATAAGATCGTCGGCAGCGGCCATATGCAGATTGCATTGTTGCCCAACTGGAGTGCTTATTTCGGCTATTTCAAGCTGGATGCCAATGGTGAAGTGGGCGACTATGTGGGTGTGACCACAGAAAAACTGGAAGACGGTTATATCCGCGTTGCTATGAATCTGAATGATGTGACTGCTATGGCAGGCACTCCCTCCACTATCATTGACTTCCTGTACATCCGTGGCGATTGGACTACCGCCAATGGCTACATTGACAATGTGCAGTATACTTTAAAGAAGGACATGCCTCGCGGTCAGTTCTTCGAGGCTGGCAAGCAGACCCAGATCATGATCAATGCCACCGAGGAAGTCAGCCAGATCTCCTTTGATTACAAGCTGATCGAGGGCAAAAAGTTTGATCTGGCATTGCTGCCTGATTGGAGCAGCTACTTCGGTTACTTCGGCTTTATGGCTGAAGGCACTGAGGGTATCTATAACGGTGTGACCACCGAGACTCTGGAAGACAGCTATATTCATGTTACCATCGATCTGGATCAGCTGACTCAGATGGCAGGCACTCCCTCCAAGGTAATCTCTTTCCTGTACCTGCGTACGGATTGGGGCAATGGTGCAGGCTATATTGACAATGTGCAGTATACCGTCAATACCCATACCCATAATCACAATGCAGTTGTGACCGCACCTACCTGCACCGCAGGCGGCTACACCACTTACACCTGTGATTGTGGCGATACCTATACTGGCGATGCTACCGAGGCTTTGGGCCATAACTATGAATCTGTTGTGACCGCACCCACCATGTCCGCTCAGGGCTACACCACCCATACCTGCGCAAATTGTGGTGACAGCTATGTGGACAGCTATACAGACTTTGTGCTGGAAGGCTACCTGGTTCTGACCGAGAATATGGAAGTGAACCTGACCTTGAACCAGGATCTGTATGTGGATCTGAACGGTCACACCATGTCCGGTGTCCTCAATACCAATGGCTTCAAGGTCTACGGTATGGATGCTGCTACCAACAATTATACCTGTGAGACTTTGGGTTACTTCTCCTGCGTGGATGCCCAGGGCAACGCAATCGTTCCCGAGAGCGATGTTAAGACCGATCTGAGCGGTAGCGTCATGCGTTATGTGACCATCGCAACTGAGAGTGGTTATACCTTCCACCGTTTCTATGTAGGCATTACCAAGCAGAGCCTGGCACCCCAGGTAACCGGTGTTGGCTATAAGGCTGAGTTCTATGCGGATGAGATGGTTCAGGCGCAGGTAGGCGGCATTGGCTATAACCTGTGGCTGGAAGGCGGTAAGGCTATCAGCCGTGACCATGCATTCCAGAATTATCTGACCCTGCGTGTTAAGAATTTTGATGCTGTCAACTATGGCGAAACCAATCTGTACGCAAACGTATGGATGACCATTGGTGATGTGACCATTAACAGCAGCGAGTATAGTCTGACTCTGCGTCAGATGGTTGAGGCTGTGAATGCTGACGTGAGCGCATACTCCGAAGAGCAGCTGCAGGCTGCTCGGGATATGATCGAGCGCAATCCTGTCATGCAGAATTGGCAAGTTGAGAATCTGTACCAGAAGGAAGTCGTCCGTGGTCAGGAAATTGCTCCTTCCACAGATCTGACCCTGCCTCTGAACTGCTCTGAGGAATTGGAGTCCGTAAGCTTCGATTATAAGGTTACCAGTGGTAGCTTTAACATCGCCCTGCTCCCCGATTGGAGCAACTACTTCGGTTATTTTGCATTTGATGCCGCGGGTATGGTTGACAACTACGACGGCGTAACCGTGGAAACCCTGGATGACGGCTATATCCGTGCTACCTTCGACCTGTCTGCTTTGACCAAGTACACCGGTACACCCGGTGCGGTACTGGATTGTCTGTACGTCCGCGGCGATTGGAGCGATGCAACCGGCTACATTGACAATGTTCAGTTTGTTGTGGCCGAGGTTCCCGAGACACCTGAGGTCAATCGTGGCGAAAAGATTGAACCCGGCGTAAATATGACACCTTTGTCCAATACCACTGCAGAACTGGAATCTGTAAGTTTTGAGTATAAGGTTATCAGTGGCCGCTTCAATATTGCCCTGATGTCCGATTGGCAAAACTTCTACGGCTACTTTGCATTTAACGCAGAAGGTAATGTGGATTCCTACGATGGCGTGACTGTTGAACCTCTGGAGGATGGCTATATCCGTGTTACCTTCGATATGGCTGCCCTGACCAAGTACACCAACACCCCCACTGCAGTACTGGAATTCCTGTATATCCGTGGCGACTGGAGTGATGCCACCGGCTATATTGACAACATCCAGTTTGTGGCAAAGGATCAGCCTGAAACCAGCTACCGTGGTCAGAAGATCACAGTGGGAGAATCCTTGTCCATTATGGCAGACCAGCCTGACAACTACAGCCAGGTCGTTATGGACATCATCGTTCCTGCTGTAGGTGGCGAGAATGAGATCGGCATTGCTTTGTTGGATGCGGATTGGGAATACTACGGTTATTTCTATCTGGAAAATACCGGTCTGGAGAGCAACTATGCCGGTGTCAGCGCAGAGCAGCTGGAGGACGGCTACTGGCGTGTGACAATTGACATTGCCAATATTACCGATAGCTCCAGAATCCATGGCGATGTGGGTGATATTGAGCGTGTTTATATCAATAACCACACCACCGATGGCTATATTGACAATGTAGAATTTATTAAAGAAGAGATTTCTGTTGATATTGAAGCCCGTGGTCGCAAGATCACTTCCGGCGAGGGTCTGACCTGGGATATGGGTGCAGGCACTTTCTCCACCGTGACTATGGAATATGCCATCACCAACGGTGGCACATTCTCCCTGGCGGTTTGTGGCAGCTGGAGCGACTTCTACGGCTACTATAGCTTTGATGCAAACGGTACTGTGGGCAGCTATGCCGGTATCAGCACCGAGAAGCTGGAAGATGGTTATGTCCGTGTGACCTTTGATGTGGCTGCGCTGAATGTTACCGCCGGCGCACCCACTCGTGATCTGAAGTTCCTGTATATTTCCGGCAGCAAGAATACAGCAAACGGCTATATCGACAAGGTTTCCGTAGTGGATTACCGGGAAGAGGTGATCCGTGGTGAAGCCTTCACCTCTGGTACGAACTGGAGCATGTTCGTAGACGAAACTACCTACGGTGCAGTGACCTTCGATTATAAGATCACCGATGATGGCAAGATCGCAGTTGCACTGCTGGATACCGCATTTTCTAAGTACTACGGCTATTTCGAGTTCGATAAGAACGGTGCTACCAGAACCTATAACGGTGTGACCACCACAAAGCGTTCTGACGGCTATATCTATGTTACCTTTGATGTAGACGCTCTGACTAACATCAGTAGCAGCGGTGAGCCTGAGGCTCTGGGTGCGATCCGTATCCGTGGCAGCGCAAGCACCGCTAACGGCTATATCGACAGTGTACAGTTTAAGGAAAGTCTGAATCCCACCGGTGTTCGCTTTGGTGTGCTCAGCGACGTGCACCTGGGCAACGACGACACCTACTGGGCATCCAATCATTTGAAGAATGCTCTGACCATCTATAAGAACCGTGGTGTCGATGCGATTGTCATGACCGGTGACCTGCAGAACCACTACAAAGATCCCTATACTGTAGAAGATTGCAAGGCTTGGATTGAGAATCTGGCCGATGTATGGTTTGAGGTATTCCCCGATGGTATCAACGATCTGACCGGTGAGCCTGTAGAGCCTATTTTGATCTACGGCAACCACGATCAGCTGCTGGTGGCCGAGGAATATTGGCCTGAGCGCTTCGGTGAGTATACCGATGCCTATCTGAAGGAAGTCAACGGCTACTACTTCGTTGGTGCTATGTACCAGCGTGAGAGTGCTGCAGCTACTCTGGTGGACTATGCCGAGGAAAACAGCAATGGCTATCCCTTCTTCTATATGCAGCATTGCCCCATGATCGACATCCTCTATGGTGAAGATCTGGATGCAACCGACTTTGAAACCGGTATGACCATGCGTGATGACCTGTGGAATGTTTCCAATGCCATTACCTTCTCCGGTCACACCCATTTGCCCGCTACCGACGAGCGTAGCATCTATCAGCCTTCCGACGCTGATGATGCACAGTTTACCGCAATTCAAGTGCCTTCTTTGAACTATGCAAGATTGTCTGATCTGGGCTATGATGTTCCCGGTGATGCATCTGCTTCCAAGCAGGGTCTGTATGTGGTAGTAGAAGGCTCTGAAGTGAATGTCAGCCGCTTGAGCTTTGCTGACAGCAACTATCCCGAAGGCGAGTCCATCGGTGCTGATTGGGTCTTTGACGCAGCAGATCCCGAGGATAAGCCCTATGGTTATGAGACCCGCGCCAATGCAACCAATAAGCCCGAGTTTGCAGCCGATGCCAAGATCGAGGTTCTGTCCAACAGCGGCGACTCCGTGGCATTCCAGTTCCCGGCCGCTACTGTGACTGCGCCTGAGGGCTTTAGCGATCAGATCCAGTCCTACTACATTGAAACTGTCAATGTGGCAACCGGTGAGACCGTGAACACTCAGTCCTTCGTGACCAATTACTTTATGGATGCCAAGGAAGCAAACTTTGCCGGTCCTTACAACATAACTGTAAACGGCCTGGCAGAGGAGACCACCTATGAGATTCGTGTGTATGCCAAGGAATACTACCAGGTATCCAGCGAACCTCTGACCCTGCAGATCATCACGACGAAGAGCGTTGTTCGTGGTACTGCCTTGGTAGCAGGCGAGAGCCTTCAGATTGCAACCAACACCACAGAAAAGCTGGCTGCTATCAGCTTCGACTATAAGATCGTGTCCGGTGAACGGTTCAATGTGGCTCTCATTACCCACGATTGGAGCAACTACTTCGGCTACATTCCTTGCTACGCTTCCGGTTATCGGGGTAGTGATCCCGGTGTCAGCTACGAGATTCTGGCAGACGGTTATGTTCGTGTGACTCTGGATCTGGACAAGCTGACGACCTGCGCTGGCGAACCTTCCAATGTGGTGGAGCTTCTCTATATCCGTGGCAGCTGGAGCGATGCCAACGGCTATATCGATAACATCCAGTATGTTGTCGCAGAGGACGAACCCGAAGTTCCCACCGAGCCCGAGCCCACCGAGCCCGAACCTACCGAGCCCGAAGTGACCGAGCCCACCGAGCCTGAGGTGACCGAACCTGTGATCCGTGGCAAGGCATTTGATGCCGGCGCTAACAGCTATCTGTACACAGATTGTACCGATAATATGACCCAGTTTAGCTTCGAGTACAAAGTCACCAATGATGGTGCGATGGATGTATTGATCGGTAACGATAACGGCCAGTATGGCAACTTCTATCTGAATGCCAACGGCACAGTTATCAGCCTGTCTGACACCACTGCCAAGAACTATGCCGGTGTGACTACCGAGGTTCTGGCTGATGGCTACATTCGTGTGACCTTCCAGCTGGATGAACTGACCACTGTATACAGAGGTACTCCCGGTTCTGTGATCAGCTATATCCGCATTCGTGCTACCACTACCGCATCCGGTTATGTGGACAATGTTCAGTGGGATGCAGCTCAGACCGATGTGATCCGCGGTGAAGCTTTCACCGCCGGCAGCAGTAAGCGCATTGCCTTTACCGAGGGCGTTTACAGCACCGTTACCTTCGACTACAAGATCACCGAGGGTACAGAGATGCAGTTTGCTGTTCTGCAGGATTCCGCAGGCTCTGCCTACTATGGCCGATTCACCCTCATTGCTACCGGTGAGAAGACAGACTATGCCGGCGTTGAGGTACAGGCTCTGTCCGATGGCTATTATCGTGTGACCATTAACATTGCTGAGGTTACCGTGGCGAACGGCACACCTTCTGTGCTGTCCACCTTCTATATCCGTGGTAGCGGTACCAATGCCAGCGGCTACATTGACAATCTGCAGGTAGCCTGAAATAAGTAAATGAACCCAGGTCTGCCCTCCTTGAGAGGGGAGGGCAGACCAATCCCCAAGGAGGAACCTATGAAGAGAATATTGACCTTCTGTTTGGCTTTGGTCATGATGCTCTCCTTGTGCGTTGCGTGCAAAGATGAAGCACAGACCGAGGCCCAGACAAACCAGGGTGATGTAAAGCTCTGGTATGCCTACAATACAGAAAACTTTATGCAGGATGTGGAGTATCCGGAAGTGATGGCGGAAAGAGATTCCACTTTGCGTATGCAGTGCCTGCGTAATGATGTAGAATCCATTCAGCTGATGATCACACCCACCTATAATGTGGTGGAGTATGATTTCCAGATGAAGGACCTCAAGAATAAGGCCGGTGATGTACTGGCGGCTGATACTTTTGAATTTTTTGCTGAATATTACACCGAAATTACAGAGTCCTATAACATGGATTCCTACTATGGTTTCTATCCGGATGCCTTAGTGCCGCTGGCAAATTATAAGGACTCCCACTATAATTACATTTCTGCAGGTATGAACCAGGGCTTGTGGATTCATGCCAACATTCCTGAGGATCAGGCGGCAGGTGTTTACACCGGTAGTGGCAAGCTGATCCTGGATGGAAAATCCTATGACATTCCCTTTGAAGTGACTGTCTATGAAGCAAGTATCCCCCAGGAAAACAATATTCGTACCGCAATTGCTATCTGGTATGAATATATTGCCCGTGGTGAGGGCTATTACTCCCCGGAATTGGGTGAGGCTTACTACGATTTCCTGGTTAGCAAGCGTATTTCCCCTCTGAAGGCAGAGGATATTCTGTGGACCATGTCCAATGTGGATGGCTATGTAGATTGGGTTGTGGAGCAGACCAAGAATCCCATGGTTTCCAACTACACCCTGCCTTACGATGTTGACATGTATGAATTAGGCAGAATTGTCCGCAGAGAAAGTGTTATGACCATGCTCTCTGCTATGGCCGAGAAGAACATTGAACTGCGCAAGGCAGGCGATGAGACCATTGACCTGTTCCAGAAGGCATCCTATTACCTGGGTGCTGTTTGTGACGAGCCCTCCGGTCAGCGTGTGCAGGTGGCTAAGGATTGCGACCTGATCATTTACCAGTGCAAGCGTGAGGTTGCAGAAAAGTACTTCAAGGATCAGTATCCGGATCTGTATGAGTCCTGCATGAAAGTGCCTCACATTGTTACCTCCGCCTACAACCCTGAGGTGGCAGGCGACGATACCACCGGTGGCGTACAGACCTGGTGTGGTCAGTTCCAGAGCTGGCATACCGAGGCTCAGCGTCAGAACTACTATGACCGCCGGGATAATTCCGGCCGTGAATACGGAGAAAACCTGTGGTGGTACGGCTGTGAAAGCCCTCATGCACCTTTCCCCAACTTCCACATGGATGACGATACCATCGCCACCCGTATTATCCCCTGGATGATGTTTGACTACGATGTGGAGGGTATGATCTACTGGTGCGTAAGCTATTATGCTACAGCGGATATCTATCAGTATCCCTCTGTGTATTTGAATGCTGTGGGTGACGGTCAGTTGGTATACCCCGGCGCCAAGTTCGGTATCTACGGACCCATTTCTTCCCGCAGATTGGAAAATATCCGCGAGGGCTTTGAGGATTACGAGTGCCTGCTGATGATCGAAAAGAACATCCTGGCTTACAATGAAGCCAATGGCACCGATCACGATCCCAAGGAGATCATGGGTTGGATCTATGCAGATCTGTACGAGGGCACGATTCCCGAGCGTGACAACGCAGCTGGCTTTGCCGAGCAGAGAACTGCTATGTTGGAAATTCTGGAACTGTTTACCACCGATGCAGAGGCAGCTATGGATGCCCTGCTGGATGGTTAATGAAATATAGGAGGAAATATATGAAGGCTTTGAAGAAGATTATGTCTCTGGGTCTGGCAACTGTTATGACCCTGAGCCTGTTTGCCGGTTGCGGTGAGAAGAAGGAATTCAACGCAGACGGTACTGCTAAGGAGCAGAGCAAGACCGCTATTGTAGCTTACAACTCCGTGGGCTACGGCCACGAGTGGCTGCAGATCCTGGCAGACGAGTTTAATGAGATGTATGCCGAGGAAGGCTACAAGATCAAGCTGAAGATCTCCATGTCCAACGAAAACAATGCTGCTCTGGAAATCGGTAAGGGCGGCGACAAGAACGATGTTGACCTGTACATGGATGCCATGAATCTGGAAAGCGTTCTGGATGCATCCAACAAGACCATGCGTGGCAACGGTGCAGTTCTGATGGATCTGACCGAGACCGTTTGGAACAAGCCTGCTATCGGTAAGGATAAGCAGGAAGAGTCCAAGACCGTAGCAGAGCGTTTCCTGCTGGACGATACCAATCTGTACTATGACGGTATTCAGGAAGAGTTCAAGGGTGGTCTGTATGTTCTGCCCACCGGTATGGAGCTGTGGAGCACCGGTATCGTTGTGAACCCCACTGTCATTGAAAAGTATGGCTACAGCGCTGACAATCTGCCCCGCACCACCGATGAGTTCAATGCTCTGTGCGCAAAGATCGCTGCTGAGAGCAGCAAGACCGGTGTTTATGCTTATTCCTGGCCCGGCAACAACGCATCCGGCTATCTGAGCTACCTGTTCTTCGAGTACTTTGCACAGTACTCCGGCGCAGAAGCTTTCTTGAACTTCTCCATGACCCGTCCCTCTACCGATGCTACCCTGGAAGAGATCGTCAGCGATGGCTGGAAGGTCTATGAGGACAAGGGTATCCTGGAAGGCTTCAAGGCTATGGAGCCTATCATGAAGACCGAGTATTCTCCCAAGGGTTCTGCTTCTATGACCCACCTGCAGGCACAGCATGAGCTGCTGACCGGTAAGGTTGCATTCATGCCCGTAGGCGACTGGCTGTACTATCAGATGAAGGGTGAGTACGAGAAGGAAGCTGCTCAGTGTCTGATGATGAACACCCCTGTTCTGTCCGTGATTGGTACTGAGAGCGGTATCACCGATGCCGAACTGAGCCAGGCTGTTAAGATGGTTGACGAGGATAAGACCGCTGAAGAGATCATGGCTGCTATCTCCGGCCTGGATGCAACTGAGGTTGCTCGTATCCAGGAAGCCCGTCACATCTACTGCGGCGGCGAGATCAACCTGCGTTCCGGCATGGCAATTCCTGCTTATGCTGACGGCACCGAGGTAGCTACCTTGTTTGCCCGTTTCCTGCTGTCTGAGTACGCACAGGGTGTGATCCGCAATGTTGGTTACAAGTATAACTGCTATGAGTGCGCAGATTACTCTATTGAGAATGACAATCCCTTCATGCAGTCCGTTCTGGCTAACCAGGATCCCGGCGACGGCATCTATGTGGCCATGGACTCCTCTTTGTCCATCGTTCGTGCCAACTCCGGCATGCTGTACTTCAACCACCCCAACCTGGTTCAGCCTGTTACCTTCAAGAACATGATCCTGGATACCACCGGTAATCTGACCGCTGAGAAGATGTACGAGATGGAGAAGGAGTACGCTAAGCAGAACTGGAGCACTTGGGCTGCATACATCGGTTGATCCTTTAGGAGGCATTTACAATGCTGAAAACACAAGAAATTGCCACCCGCAAGGGTGGCAAGCTGAAGCAACGCAGAAAGAATTTAATATTCGTTCTGTGTATGCTGGCGATTCCCTTCGCAAAC
>JAFYVL010000070.1 GCA_017549125.1 Oscillospiraceae bacterium
ATCCACAAATTCAATATACTTGGGAACTTTGTGCCGCGCCATGCTGGCTTTGATATAATCGGTCATTTCTTCTACCGTCACGCTACCCGGTTCTTTCAGAATGATACATGCCATGATCTCTTCACCGTACTTTTTATCCGGCACACCGATGACCTGCACATCCTTGGTCTGGGGGTGGGTGTAGATAAATTCCTCGATCTCCTTGGGGTAGATATTCTCACCGCCACGGATGATCATATCCTTCAATCGACCGGTGATCCGGTAATTACCGGCCTCGTCACGGCAGGCCAAGTCGCCGGAGTGCAGCCAGCCCTCTGCATCAATGGTGTCACGGGTGGCATGGGGCATTTTGTAATAGCCCTTCATGGTGTTGTAGCCCTTGGCGCAGAACTCGCCGTTTACACCGGGGCCAACTTCCTCACCGGTTTCCGGGTCAACGATCTTACAGCGCACATGGGGGAAGGCATAACCCACGGTCTCTGTGCGGACTTCCAAAGAATCCGTCCAGGAGGACATGGTGTTGCCCGGGGCGCATTCGGTCTGACCGTACACGCTGACGATGCCGTACATATTCATCTCATCCGGCTGGGCGGCACGCTTCATCAGCTCCGGAGGACAGCCTGCGCCTGCCATAATACCCGTGCGCATGTGGGAGAAATCCGTGTTGCGGTAGTCCGGGTGATTGAACATGGCGATGAACATGGTAGGAACACCGTTGAAGCAGGTGATCTTCTCCTGGTTGATACAAGCCAGGGAGGATTTGGCGGAGAAATAGGGCATGGGACACATGGTTGCACCATGGGTCATGGAAGAGGTCATGGACAGGGTCATGCCGAAGCAATGGAACATGGGCACTTGGATCATCATGCGATCAGCGGTGGACAGCCCCATGCGGTCACCGATACATTTACCGTTGTTGACCACATTGTAGTGGGTGAGCATAACGCCCTTGGGGAAGCCCGTAGTACCGGAGGTGTACTGCATATTGCAAACGTCTCCGGGCTTCACAGCGGCGGCCATACGAGCCACCTGCTCACGGCTGACCAGATCGTACCGTGCCATGGCCTCGTCGAAGGTCAGACAACCGGGCTGCTTGAAGCCCACGGTGATCACGTTCCGCAGGAAGGGCAGCTTTTTGCAATGGAGGGGAGCGCCGGCCTTGGTGGTGGCGATCTCCGGACAAAGCTCGTTGATGATCTGGGCATAGTTGGAGTCCAGGCAGGAGTCGATCATCACCAGGGTATGGGTATCGGATTGACGGAGCAGGTATTCTGCTTCGTGGATCTTATAAGCGGTATTCACGGTGACCAGAACCGCACCCAATTTGACCGTTGCCCAGAAGGTAATGTACCAGGCAGGTACGTTGGTTGCCCAAACAGCCACCTTAGAACCGGCCTTCACACCCAAAGAGACCAGGGCTCTGGCGAACCGATCCACATCCTCACGGAACTGGGCATAGGTACGGGTATAGTCCAAGGTGGTGTACTTAAAGCAATACTGATCCGGGAATTCCTCAGCCACCCGATCCAGAACCTGGGAGAAGGTCAGGTCGATCAGTTCATCCTTTTTCCAGATGTACTGACCACTGCCGTCATGGTTGAAGTACAGGGTCTTTTTGGAGCTGTGGGTGGAGTGGAAACGGGACATGTAGTTCACAAAATGGGGGAAGATGATCTGGGGATCTTGCAGCTCCTCCATCCATTCGGGCTTCCATTCCAGAGACAGGAAACCATCGTAATTGACGGAGGTCAGCGCTAAAATCACATCTTCGATGGGCATGGTGCCTTCGCCAATGAGCTGGTATGCGCCAGTGTCATCGGAATCCCGCAGATGCACATGGCACACATAGCTGCCCAGATTCTTAATGGTGGTATCACCGGATTCACCGAAATCCCGGTAGGGGTGATGCACATCCCACATAGCCGCCAAATAATCGCTGGCGAACTGATCCAGAAGTTTCCGCAGACGGGCGGTGTCGGCATAGATACCGCTGGTTTTGACCAGAATGGACACATCCAGCTTTTCTGCCACAGGCAGCAGCTGCTCCAGCACAGCTACCACGATTTCCTCTTTTTCCTGCAAGGCGCAGACGACCAAATAGGGAACATGGCTGTCATGGGCGATCTCCAGCATCTGTGTCAAAGTGCTGATGGTATCTTCCTCAGAAGAAATATCACAGGAGGTGTCAAAACAGGGGATGGACAGCTGCTTTTCCCGTAACTGACGGGCGGTGGCAGCAGCCTGGTATTTGTGGAAAGGACCGCCCTTGTCCACCAGAGGATGGAATTTCTGCAGATTATAGACCTCGATACCGGCAAAGCCCATATCCAAGGCGGTGTCCATCATTTCTTCCCAGGTCAGCCCGGGCCAACCACGGGTGGAAAATGAGAGTTTCATTCAGCTTCCTCCTCGTAAATGATCTTGTTCAAAGCGCTCAAGTAAGCGCCGATGCCTGCGCCCACAATATCGGTGGAGATGCCACGGCCGGAGTAGACCTTGCCGTTGGAGCGCAGCTTCACCACGGTCTGACCCATAGCCTCACGGCCTTCGGTCACGGCCTGCAGCTGGAAATCGTCCAGCTCATAATGGCAACCGGTGATTCGCTCAATGGCCTGGAAAGCGGCATCAATAGAGCCGTCGCCAATGTACACACCCTCCACAGGCACATCGTTCTTCATGAGCTTGATGTGGGCGGTGGCGGAGATGGTGTTGCCGGAGGTGATCACATAGGTGTCCAGCTTATAAGTAGAGGGCACTTGCATAGCCGCAGAAGCCACGATGGCATCCAGCTCCTTGGAACTGACCTGTTCCTTCTTGGCGGCGATCTGGCAGAATGCCTGGTAGACCTTGTTCATATCCTCTTCAGACAGATCGTAGCCCAAAGCCTCCACAGCCTTGGCAACCGCATTCCGGTCATCGTGGACGGTAAGGCTGATGCCGGTGTTCTCAGCGGCAAAGCTGATGGACTTGGTCTTGTTTGCCTGGCACAGCCATGCCACCTGGTCGGTGATGCGGCTCAGCTGGGTCACACAGACATTGCAGGTAACGCCCAGGCTGTCAGCCTTGGCTACCAGCAGACGGGAGATGTTTGCCAGATTCACCCGATCCAGCGCATAGGTGGCGGCGGTGATCTGACTTGCACCGGCTGTCACAGCGGCAATGGCGCAGGCATCGGCCATGGACAGGGTGTTCACACAGCTGATGCCCAGCTTCACATTCTGCAGCTGGGGAGCGGCGGCGTACAGCTCCTGTACAAAACTACCGAACTCAGCAGGCAGCATAGTACCTGCGGTGTCGCACAGAGTAACGGTGGATGCGCCGGCATCCATAGCGGTCTGCAAAGCCTGTACCAGGAAGTCCTTCTCACTGCGGGAGGCATCGTCTGCCACAAATTCCACATCCGCACACAGGGCGCGGCAGGCGGTGATGGTCTCGGCAATGGCCTTGAGCATAGCCTCGGGCTTCTTATGGAACAGATACTCCATCTGCACGGTACTCAGGGGAGCGCAAACCTGCAATCTGGGGCGCTTAGCCTGCTGCAAAGCTTCCCAGGTGCGCTGAACGCTCTCGGGATTCAGCTCCACAGGCACAGCGATCATACTATCCTTCACCGCGGCGGCGATGGATTTGATCCGCAGAGAATCAATGCGGGGGTTCTGGATGCCTTCCAGCTCGATCACATCCACACCTAGCTTATCAAGCAGCTTGGATAGCTCGATCTTCTCTTTAAAAGACAGAGAAAAACCGTCTGCTGTTTGCTTCATTGTTACATCGCTGATAATGATTTGTTTCATAATCCTACACTCCTTGATAAAATGAAAAGCCCTGAGGTCAATTTGACCTCAGGGACGAATAAACATTCGCGGTACCACCCTGATTATCCCCCATAGTGGGAAATCACTCATCGGACTCCAACAAGCCCTATCCCTGTAACGGGGGAAACCGGATCTCATTACTAACCGTAGTTTTCACAAGATCGACTCGGGAATCAGATCGCCAGGATCGTCTGTACCGGCTCACACCAACCGCCGGCTCTCTGGAACTTCCGATAAAGGCAAGTTTTCCGTCAATGTCTTTTATATATATGTATGCATTTAACCACAAAACCCTATTTTTGTCAACTGAAAATTAGATTTTTTTTGTTCTTTGCAATTTTGCACAAAAACCGGAGGAAGATCCGCGATTCTTTGTTGCATAAACATTTGACTTTTCCTCGTGGACATATTGACTTTTTTTCGAGGACATGATAAAGTATGGAAAATACAAAAAAGCTGTGACGAAGACGGTCGGTGCAAACCGGGATTTTCAGAGAGTCGGCGTATGGTGCGAGCCGATGATCCTATGCAATCAGACCCATCACTTCCGAGCTGAAGTACCGAGGCGTTTGAGGGAAGTGTCATCGCGAGGCCGCAAAGCGGCTGTGGCGATCTCCAGTGCGTAATTTTGCTCCGGAGATTCCCACGACCAGTTTGCGAACTGGTCTCGGAATGACATTACATACTTGCCCAGGTTCTTCCGTATGCCTGCGTTAAAGGATAGCGCTTGTTAGAGCGTGAAGGGGCAGCAAAGGCTGCAATTTGAGTGGTACCGCGGGTATTGTTTTTTACTCGTCTCAAGATTTTGTTCTTGAGACGTTTTTTTGTTTGTTGAAAGGAATGATCGCCATGTACAACCAGACCACCGATAATCAACTGATGGATATTGCCGCCCGTATTCGGGAAATGCGTGAGATTTTGGGCTACAGCCAGCAGAAGATGGCGGAAATGACCGAAGTGTCTGAAGATACCTATTTACTATATGAATCCGGCACCATGGACCTGCCCTTTACCTTTATGCACAAGTGCGCCAAGGTATTTGGTGTGGAAATTACGGTTCTGCTGGAAGGCCATAGCGCAAAGCTGTCCGGTTACACCGTGACCCGAAAGGGTAAGGGTCTGACCACCGCCAGCGAAGATGGCATCACCATCCAGGACTTGGCTCCCATGTTCCGCAGTAAGCTGGCAACCCCTTACTATGTTACTTATGAATATTCTGAGGAATTGCAGGATGAGCCCATCCACACCGTGACCCACGACGGTCAGGAATTTAACCTGGTGCTCAAGGGTGCGCTCCGGGTTCGTGTGGGCGACCATGAGGAACTGCTCCACGAGGGCGACTCCATTTTCTACAAATCCTCCACCCCCCACGGCATGATCGCTGTGGAAGGTAAGGACTGTGTGTTCCTGTCCATGGTTATGGCCAGCGACAGCCGTGACACCGCCATGCGTTTGCCTTCCCAGGATAAGGCCAAGGAAGCACCCACCCAGCAGAGACTGCTGTGCAACGAGTTCGTTTGGGGCACAGAGGACGAAAATGGCCGCATGACCGGTCTGAACTTTGCCAACACCGACCGTTATAACTTTGCATTTGATACGGTGGATGCCCTGGCACGGAAAGAGCCGGAGAAGCTGGCGATGGTACATATTGCCAATGATATGACCGAGCGCCGGTTCACCTTTAAGGATATGAAGGACGCTTCTTCCCAGTGCGCTAACTATTTCACCAGCCTGGGCATCAAGCGTGGTGACAGAGTTATGGTGGTGCTGAAGCGGCACTATCAGTTCTGGTTTGCCATCCTGGGTCTGCACAAGCTGGGCGCAATCGCGATCCCTGCTACCAACCAGCTGATGGAGCATGACTTTACCTACCGCTTCCAAGCAGGCGGCGTCAGCGCGATCCTGTGTACTGCCGACGGCGATACCGCCTACCAGGCAGAACTGGCAGAGAAGGTTGCCGGTCTGAATCTGACCAAGGTTCTGGTGGGCGGCAACCGGGAAGGCTGGCACGATTTCGATGCGGAGTATAGCCTGTTCAGCCGCCGTTATGTCCGTCAGCCCGACGCACCCTGCGGTGACGATCCCATGCTGATGCTCTTCACCTCCGGCACCACCGGCTATCCCAAGATGGCCATGCATTCTTATAAGTATGCTCTGGGTCATTATGTGACCGCCCGATACTGGCATCTGTGCAAGCAGGACGGCCTGCACTTCACCATTTCCGAAACCGGCTGGGGTAAGGCTCTGTGGGGTAAGCTCTACGGACAGTGGCTCTGCGAGGGCGCGATCTTCACCTATGACTTTGATCGCTTCGATGCAGAAAAGATCCTGCCCATGTTTGCCAAGCACAACATTACCACCTTCTGCGCACCCCCCACTATGTACCGCATGCTCATTAAGCAGGATCTGAGTAAGTTTGACCTGTCTTCTATCCGCCATGCCACCACCGCCGGTGAGGCGCTGAATCCGGAAGTGTTCTATCAGTTCGAAAAATCCACCGGTCTGCGTATCCACGAAGGCTTCGGTCAGACGGAGATGACTCTGGGTATCGCCAACCTGGTGGGTACGGAAATCAAGCCCGGTGCTATGGGCAAGCCCATCCCCGGCTACGGTATCGATATTGTAGATGCCGACGGCAACCCTGTGGAAGACGGTATCAACGGCGAGATCGTGATCCGTACCGAGCCCAATCCCACCTGCGGTGTGTTCCTGGGCTACTATCTCAACCCCGAAGCAACGGAAAATGTGTGGCATGACGGCATGTACCGCACCGGTGACGTGGCTTGGCGGGATGAGGATGGTTACTACTGGTATGTGGGCCGTGCGGACGATGTGATCAAGTCCTCCGGCTACCGCATTGGACCCTTCGAGATCGAGTCCACCATCATGGAGCTGCCTTATGTTCTGGAATGCGGCGTTTGCGCTGCTCCCGACGAGGTCAGAGGTCAGGTGGTCAAGGCCTGCATCGTGCTGGTTCCCGGCACAGAGGGCACAGAGGAACTGAAGAAAGAGATTCAGAATTACGTCAAGACCCACACCGCACCTTACAAGTATCCCCGCATCGTGGAGTTCCGTGAGGAACTGCCCAAGACCATCAGCGGTAAGATCATGAGAAACAAGCTGTAAGGTTGCGAAAAAATATTGACAATTTTTCATAATAGTGGTATGATTCCCTATATTATTTTTAATGGCTAAGATGGAGAGAGATGCGAAACCCCTGTTGGTAGAGAAATGGCGGTTGGTGCAAGCCAAAACAGGATCCGTATGCTGGTCGCTCCGGAGCCGGGAGGAAGAACGCAAAGGCTACTAGAACCTCCCCGAATGAGCCCCGTAAGGGCTTTGGGTGCAAGCACCCTGTAAGTGGTATCTGCTGTGAGGCAGATGCAATTTGAGTGGTACCGCGGGTTATTACGGCTCGTCTCAAGGAATCATCCTGGGACGAGCCGCGTTTTTTTCGTCCCAAGAAAAGAGGTATCCTATGGAACAAATTATGACCGGAATGGACTATAAGATCCGGGAGGTTGCTGACCGTATCCGGGAGCTGCGTACAATTAGCGGCTTTACCGTAGAGGAAATGGCACAGCGCACCGGTGTGCCCGTTGAGGAATATAATCAATATGAGTCCGGCAGCCGTAACATGAGCATTGCGTTCCTGTACCGCTGCGTGCTGATCTTCGGCGTTGACTTTTCTGACCTGCTGGAAGGCCGCAGCGCAAAGCTGCGTAACTATGCCTTGACCCGTAAGGGCGACGGCCAGAGAATCGAAGAAGCCCACCACATGATCGGCTACAACTTGGCTCCCGATTTCCGTAACCGTATCGCTCTGCCCCTGTACATGGAGCTGAGCTACAAGGAGGGTGCGGAGTACGAGGATATCGAACTGGTGACCCACGAAGGCCAGGAGTGCGATATTGTGATCCGTGGTCAGATGAAGATCCAGATCGGCGCAAATACCGAGATTCTGAACCCCGGTGACTGTATTTACTACGATTCCTCCATTCCCCACGGCATGATCGCCGTCAATGGCGAGGATTGCGCATTTTATGCCATGGTGCTGTCCAATGAGGCCGCCCGTGCCGGCGAAGCCGCCGCCGCTGTGGCAACTACAGAATCTGCTGTTGGCAATGAGGACGAGAATCGCATTTACCGCAACTTTATCGATCCCACCGTGGAAGATGGCAAGCTGACTGCCATTTCCTTCCACAATGAAGATACTTTTAACTTCGCCTATGACATCATTGACCGTCTGGGCGAGACCAAGCCGGAAAAGCTGGCTATGCTCCATATTGATATTCACGGCACAGAGCGCAGATTCACCTTCCAGGATATGAAGAAGGAATCCGCCAGAGCCGCTAACTACTTCAAGAGTCTGGGCATTCAGCGTGGCGACCGGGTCATGCTGGTGCTGAAGCGTCACTACCAATTCTGGTTTGCGGTGCTGGGTCTGCACAAGCTGGGCGCTATCGCGATCCCTGCCACCAATCAGCTGCTGGAAAAGGATTTTGCATACCGCTTCACAGCCGGTAAGGTCAAGGCAATCCTCTGTACCGCTGACGGGGATGTGGCAGATTCTGTGGATGCAGCCGCTGCCAATAGCCCCATGCTGGAAACCAAGATTCTGGTAGGCGGCAAGCGGGAGGGCTGGCATGATTTCAACGAAGAATGCGCCATGTTCTCCAGCCGTTTTGCCCGGGCAGAGGATGCCCCCTGCGGCAACGATCCCATGCTCATGTTCTTCACCTCCGGTACTTCCGGCTATCCCAAGCTGGCAGCCCACAATTATAAATATCCTTTGGGCCACTTCATCACCGCCAAGTATTGGCACCGTGTGAATCCCGAGGGTCTGCATCTGACCATCTCCGATACCGGCTGGGCAAAGTCCATGTGGGGTAAGCTGTACGGTCAGTGGCTCTGCGAGGCCGCCATCTTCGTTTACGATTTTGACCGCTTCGATGCTGAGCAGATCCTGCCCATGTTCAAAAAGTACAATATTACCACCTTCTGCGCACCTCCCACCATGTACCGTATGCTGATCAAGCAGGATCTGTCCCGCTTCGATCTGTCTACCATTGAATATGCTTCCACCGCCGGTGAAGCATTGAACCCCGAGGTGTACCTGCAGTTTAAGAAGCACACAGGTCTGGCAATCAAGGAGGGCTTCGGTCAGTCCGAAAGCACCGTTATGATCGCCAACCTGGCAGGTGACAGCCATAAGCTTGGCTCTATGGGTAAGCCTGTGCCTTTGTATCCCATCCATCTGATCAATTCCGATGGTGAGGAAGTAGATCCCGGTGAGACCGGTGAGGTCTGCGTGGATATTTCCAAGGGTCTGCCCTGTGGTCTGGCCTATGCCTACGAAGGCAATGAGGAAGTCACCGCCGAAACCTGGCGGGATGGCTACTACCACACCGGTGACCTGGCATGGAAGGACGAGGACGGCTTCTACTGGTATGTGGGTCGTGCAGACGATGTGATCAAGTCCTCCGGCTACCGTATTGGACCTTTCGAGATCGAAAACGTGATCATGGAGCTGCCCTATGTTCTGGAATGTGGCGTTTCCGCCGCACCCGACGAGGTCAGAGGTCAGGTGGTCAAGGCTTCTATCGTGCTGGTTAACGGCACAGAGCCCACCGAGGAACTGAAGAAAGAAATCCAAAACTATGTCAAGCAGCGCACCGCACCTTACAAGTACCCCAGAATCGTGGTATTTAAGGACAGCCTGCCCAAGACCACCAGCGGCAAGATCATCCGCAAGCAGCTGTAATATGGAACATAAAAGACTGACCCTGTTTGCCGGCCATTATGGCAGCGGCAAGACCAATATTGCAGTAAATTATGCCCTGCATCTGGCAAAAACCGGAAAACCGGTGTGTATTGCAGACTTAGATATCGTCAATCCCTATTTCCGCACCAAGGATAGTGCAAAAGAACTGGAAGCTGCGGGTGTGACCCTGGTTTCTCCCCAGTTTGCCAATTCCAATGTGGATCTGCCGGCTCTGCCTGCAGAGGCCTACCGGCTGGTACAGGATAAAAGCACCTACGGTATCATGGATATCGGCGGTGATGACCGGGGTGCTTATGCCCTGGGCAGATATGTGCCGGCGATTCTGGAAGAAAACGATTACCGGATGGTATTCGTTGCCAACTGCTTCCGTCCCTTGACCCCCACCGCAGAAGATGCCCTGGAGATCATGAGAGAAATTGAAGCCGCCTGCGGCTTGAAATTTACCCACATTGTCAACAATTCCAATCTCGGCACGCTGACCACACCTCAGGATGTTCTGGATTCCGTGAAATTTACTGAGGATCTGTGCCGCATCAGCGGACTTCCCCTGTGGATGCACACCGCTGAACGCTCCGTAGCCGCTACGCTTACGGAACTTCCCAATGTTTTTTCTCTGCAATTGCAGGAAAAATATTTCGACCTTCCCATGAATTAAGGAGGAAATGAAATGGCAAAACTCACATTTTTGACCGATCTGTGCAAAGGCTGCGGCCTGTGCGTAGATGCCTGCCCCAAGGGCTGCCTGGCGATCGCCACGGAAAAGATCAACAAAAAAGGCTACTCTCCCGCTGAGATGGTAGCCGAGGACAAGTGTATCGGCTGTGCATTCTGCGCCACCATGTGCCCGGATTGCATTATCACGGTAGAGAAGTAAGGAGGCAATTATGGCACAGAAAGTACTTATGAAGGGTAACGAAGCCATTGCCGAAGCTGCCATCCGTGCAGGCTGCCGACACTATTTTGGTTACCCCATCACTCCCCAAACAGAAATTGCGGCTTACATGGCTAAGAAGATGCCCAAGATCGGCGGCGTTTTCCTGCAGGCTGAAAGTGAGATCGCATCCATCAATATGGTCTATGGCGCAGCCGCCGCAGGCGTGCGTGTTATGACCTCTTCTTCCAGCCCCGGAATCTCTCTGAAGTCTGAGGGTCTGAGCTACATTGCCGGTTCTGACGTACCTGCATTGGTAGTCAACGTCCAGCGTGGCGGCCCCGGCTTGGGCGGCATTCAGCCTTCCCAGTCCGACTATTTTCAGGCTACCAAGGGCGGCGGTCACGGTGACTACCGTATGATCGTTCTGGCACCTGCTTCTGTCCAGGAAATGGCAAGCCTGACCATGAAGGGCTTCGACCTGGCTGACAAGTATCTGATGACTTCCATGATTTTGGCAGACGGCACCATCGGTCAGATGATGGAGCCTATCTCCTTTGAGGATGCCGAGGTCAATACCTACGAAAAGCCCTGGGCGCTGACCGGCACCAACTGCCAGCGCAAGCACAATGTGGTCAACTCCCTGTATCTGAAGGCTGACGAACTGGAAGCTAAGAACATCGAGCGTTATGAGCGGTATGCCATCGTGGAAGAGAACGAACCCATGTGGGAAGAGTACATGATGGAAGATGCTGAGTATTGCGTTGTGGCATACGGCATCGCATCCCGTGTGGCTAAGAACGCTGTGGTGGCTGCCCGTGCAGAGGGTATCAAGGTGGGTCTGATCCGTCCCATCACCCTGTGGCCCTTCCCCAAGAAGGCATTGCTGGCTGCTGCTGACAAGGTCAAGAGCTTTGTCTGCGTGGAGCTGAGCATGGGTCAGATGATCGAGGATGTTCGTCTGTACACCGAATGTAAGAAGCCTGTTTCCCTGTGCAGCCGTTGCGGCGGCATGATCCCCAGCCCTGAGGAAGTGCTGGAAGCCATCCGCAAGGCACAGAAAGGAGAGAACTGATATGGCTGTTGTATTCCAAAAACCTAAGTCTTTGGCAGATGTGCCTCTGCACTACTGCCCCGGCTGTCCCCACGGTATCATCCACCGTCTGGTGGCAGAAGCCATTGACGAGTTGGGCATCGAAGGCAAGACCATCGGTGTTGCTCCCGTTGGCTGTGCGGTTATGGCCTATGACTATTTTACCGTAGATATGATCGAAGCCGCTCACGGTCGTGCACCTGCTACCGCTACCGGTATCAAGCGCAGCCGCCCCGAGAACATCGTCTTTACCTACCAGGGTGACGGTGACCTGGCTTCCATCGGTATGGCAGAAACTGTCCATGCCGCTGCCCGCAACGAGAACATTACCATCATCTTCGTCAACAATGCCATTTACGGCATGACCGGCGGTCAGATGGCACCCACCAGCCTGCCCGGCCAGGTGACTCAGACCTCTCCCTACGGCCGTGATGTGAACCATTGCGGTTGGCCCATCAAGGTCAGCGAAATGCTGGCTACCTTGGAAGGTCCTGAGTATATCACCCGTGTGGCTGTGAACAATGTAAAGAACGTACTGGCTGCTAAGAAGGCCATTAAAAAGGCATTCCAGAACCAGATCGAGGGTAAGGGCTTTAGCTTGGTGGAAGTGGTTTCCGCTTGTCCCACCAACTGGGGCATGACCCCTCAGCAGGCTCTGAAGTGGGTCGAGACCGATATGCTGCCTTACTATCCTACCGGCGTGTATAAGGATCGCACCGCTGCAAAGGAGGCCCAGGAATGAAGACTACACAAATTCTCATTGCCGGTTTCGGCGGTCAGGGCATCCTGTTTGCAGGTAAGTTCCTGGCATACAAGGGTCTGATGGAGGATAAGCAGGTTTCCTGGCTGCCTTCCTACGGTCCTGAAATGCGTGGCGGTACTGCCAATTGTAACGTGATCCTGTCCGACACTCCCGTGGGCAGCCCCATTATCACCACCCCCGACGTGCTGATCGCCATGAACCTGCCCTCTTTGCAGAAATATGTGGATACCGTAGCACCCGGCGGTCAGATCTATGTGGACAGCGCATTGATCGATGTGAAGGTGGAGCGTACGGATGTGGAAGTGTTCTACATTCCTGCTACCCAGATGGCAAAGGACAACGAGATCCCCAGCCTGGCTAACATGATCATCGTTGGTCACCTGCTGCAGAACCAGCCTGAGCTGGACTTTGCAGGCGCAAAGGAAACTGTGGAACACCTGGTTCCCCCCAAGAAGGCCGGACTCATTGAGCTGAATATGAAGGCTCTGAATCTGGGTAAAGATTTTTAAATTTTGAAACCTTAGGAGGTTTTTATTATGAATGCAATGACTGAAATGGTTAACTACCGTCACGAGAAGGTGCTGTTTGTCAACAACGAGAAGGCCGGTCTGAAGGCTATCATCGCTGTGCACAACACCAACCTGGGCCCCGCCATCGGCGGCTGCCGTCTGTTCCCCTACGCATCCTACGATGATGCGCTGTTCGATGTTCTGCGTCTGAGCCGTGGCATGTCCCACAAGAACGCAGTTGCCGGCCTGCCCCACGGCGGCGGTAAGGGCGTTATCATCGCTGACCCCTCCATGAAGACCGAGGCTATGTTCGAGGCTTTCGGTGAGGCTGTTAACAATCTGGGCGGCGACTACATCACCGCTGAGGACGTGAACACCACCTGTGACGACGCTATGGTCATGCTGCGCAAGACCAACCACATCTGTGGTCTGCCCATGAACAGCGGCGACCCCTCTCCCTTCACCGCTCGCGGTGTATGGCAGGGCATCAAGGCTACCGCTAAGGTAGCTCTGGGTACTGACTCTCTGGAGGGTCTGACCATTGCTGTGCAGGGTCTGGGTAAGGTCGGCTATGACCTGTGCCGTCACCTGCATGAGTCCGGTGCTAAGCTGATCGTTGCCAACCGCAGCAATCAGGCTATGGCACAGAAGGCTGCTGAGGAGTTCGGTGCGATCATCGTTCCCACCGAGGAGATCTATGCACAGGAGTGCGACATCTTCTCTCCCAACGCTATGGGCGCTATTCTGAACCCCAAGACCATCCCTGTTCTGAACTGTAAGGCAGTTGCCGGTGGTGCGAACAACCAGATCCTGGACGATGCATCCGGTGCTGCTCTGAAGGCTCGTGGCATCTACTATGCTCCCGACTTCGTCATCAACGGCGGTGGCGTTATCAACGCAGCTGCTGAGGTGGACGGCCCCTACAATAAGGACGCTGTGATCGAGAAGGTTGACAACATCTACAACTCCATCGAGCGCATCCTGTCCGAGTCCAAGAAGACCGGCGAGCCCGAGGGCATCATTGCTACTCGCTACGCAGAATCCCTGATCTACAAATAATCAGAAAAATGGGTGTTCTTCGGAACACCCATTTTCATAAAAAAGGAACGACTGATGAAAATTATCGATTTTCATACCCATGTGTACCCGGATGCCATTGCCCGGAAGGCGGCAGACTCTGTCCGTGATTTTTACGAGGGCATGGGCAATCCTGATGTTGACGGTTCTGTGGATGGATTGCTGGAAAAGGGAAAAGCGGTTGGCACGACCCATTTTGTGATCCTGCCGGTGGCTATGCGCCCGGATCGTACCCGGCATATCAATGATTTTATTATTGGACAGGCACAGACCCATGAAGAGATTTATGGCTTCGGTACTGTCCATGCGGCTATGGATGATCTCATGGGTGAGGTGGACTATATTTTACAGCAGGGTCTGAAGGGCATTAAGATGCACCCGGATTTTCAGCTGTTTGCCATTGACGATCCGCGGCTTTTCCCCATGTATGAGCATATCCAGGGGAAATTGCCTGTGATTTTCCATGTGGGTGACCGTCGCTATGACAATTCTCATCCCGCCCGGGTCAGAAAATTACTGGAACTGTTTCCCGGTTTGCAGGTCATTGCCGCCCATTTTGGCAGCTATCAGCTGCACGAAGAAGCCTACGATCTGTTCAAGGATAAAGAATGTTTCTTTGATGTGTCCAGCTCTCTGATGTTCATGGAGCCGGGACAGGCGGAGGGCTATATTGACCGATATGGCGCAGAGCGTTTTGTGTATGGCAGCGATTATCCCATGTGGGATCCCCGGGAGGAAATGGATCGCTTCATGAAGCTGAAGCTGACCGATGCCCAACGGGAGCAGATCTTCCACAAAACAGCGGAATATCTCTTGAAATTGTAAAAAAATCGGCACTTCTGTGCCGATTTTTACAATTTTTGTGCATAGCCGCAGCGTTTGCAAAGTTCCTCTGTGGCCTTGCGGCAACGGAAGCCTTCGGCAATGGCCGTGGCACGGTCAGAGGACAAAATCTGGGAAAGATCCTCCCGGAACACGTTGCCCAGATGGATCACACCCTCGCTGTCCAGACAGCAGGGGACGACCGTACCGTCGCTGAGAATGCCGAAATGATCCCGCATACCGTAACAGGATACTTGATCGCCATAATCGGTGGCGGCCATATCCGGCCAGGCAAAGCGGTCGCCCCATTCCAAAAACAGCTTGTCCCGAATGCGGTAGCCCCGGGAATTGGTTACCCATTCTCCCGGCAGATATTCCTGCAGAAGCGCCAGGGTGGTCTGATTCTTTCCGTCGTCACAGCCCTTGTTCCAGAGCCGCATGGAAATGATCGTACCGGCCTGGACAGCCTTTTGGGCAAAGGCGGCAACTTTGGCAATGTATTGCCGATGAAAATCCGGCTGTTCCTGCTCAAAGCTGTGCAGGGAGATATTGACTTTATGCAGGCCGATTCCCAACAGGGCATCCCCGTGGGAATCCAGCAGTGTGCCGTTGGTGGTGATCATGGGATGGAAGCCTGCCCGGTTTGCCATTTGGATAAATCGGGGGAGCAGGGGATGTACCAAAGGTTCTCCCATGAGGTGGTGATAGATATATTGGGTTTTGCCTGCCAGCTGCGATAATACCCGGGCATATTCCTCCTCGGTCATTTGCCAGGGTTTGCGGCTGTGACCGTGGCAAAAGGAACAGCGCATATTGCAAATATTGGTGATCTCCACATAGACCCGAGAATACATCTTCCCACCTCCTTTCCTGTATCTTACAGGCTAACCCACAAATATGCAATAGCAAGTGGGAAAAATATAACAGGAAAACCGGAAAAATTTCGGTTAGAGGAGCGGAGAAGGGTGTTTTTGCACAAAAAACAGATGTACACGGTGTAAAAAATGACCATAGGTCATGATTGTGGTCAAATTTTGAAAAAATCGTTGACTTTATGGCAAAAAAATGGTACAGTTAACTTCAAATAAACGCGATGACGAAAACCAGTACACGCACTATCCTTTTCCCAGAGAGCTGTCGTGTGGTGCAAGACAGCAAAAGGACTGCGCCGAATTCCTTTCCGAGCGGCTTCGCTGAACATTTCAGTAGGTGAAGACGGGTGCGCCCGATATTGCGCTTACGATCTGTTGGGATCGGATGAGGCCACTGCAAGGTGGTAAATTGAGGTGGTACCACGGGGTAAAACTCGTCCTCTGCTTGTGTAAGCAGAGGGCTTTTTTTGTTTGTATTTTATCATGAAAAGAGAGTGAATTTTATGGTGATTACGGATTATCTGGAACGAAATGCCAGATTGTACGGTGCAGAGACGGCTTTGGTAGAAATTAACCCTTCTGAAGAGCGTGACAATGCCTCCACCTGGCGAGAGTTTAACCTGATTGAAAGTGCAAATCCCGATGCGCCCTATCGTCGGGAGCTGAGCTGGAAGGATTTTGACCGTCGGGCAAATCGATTTGCCAATCTGCTGCTGAGCCGTGGTCTGAAAAAGGGCACAAAGGTAGCGATCCTGCTGATGAACTGTCTGGAATGGCTGCCTATTTACTTTGGTGTGCTGAAGGCCGGCTGTATTGCTGTTCCCATGAATTTCCGCTACTCCTCTGACGAGATCAAGTATTGCCTGGATCTGGCAGATGTGGAAGTGCTGGTGTTTGGACCGGAATTTGTCAGCCGTATGGATGCCATTTCCGGGGATCTGGACTTTTTGAAGATGATGTTCTATGTGGGCAAGAATGGCCCTGCCTATACGGAAGATTGCATGGCTTTGACCGGCTTCTGTTCTTCCAGCGCACCTCCCGTGGCTTTGACAGAGGAGGATCATGCGGCCATCTATTTCTCTTCCGGTACGACCGGTTTCCCCAAGGCAATTCTCCATGATCACAAGGCCTTGCGCTGTGCCTGTATGGTGGAGCAGAATCACCATGGTCAGACCCGTGAGGACGTATTTTTGTGCATTCCGCCTCTGTACCATACCGGCGCAAAGATGCACTGGTTTGGCTCGCTCCTTTCCGGCAGTAAGGCAGTTCTGCTTCGTGGTGTGAAGCCGGAGTGGATTCTCCGCGCGGTCACCGAAGAAAAATGTACCATCGTTTGGTTGCTGGTGCCCTGGGCACAGGATCTTCTGGATGCTGTGGACGGCGGCCAGATCGATCTGAACGATTATTACCTGGATCAGTGGCGGCTGATGCACATTGGCGCACAGCCTGTGCCCCCCAGCCTGATCCGTCGCTGGCAGGAGCGTTTCCCCCATCATCAGTATGATACCAACTACGGCTTGTCTGAATCCATTGGCCCGGGTTGTGTGCATCTGGGTGTTGAGAATACCCACAAGGTGGGTGCTATCGGTAAGTCCGGCTATCTGTGGGAGACCAAGATCACCGATGAAAGCGGCAGGGAAGTGCCCCAGGGCGATGTGGGTGAACTGCTGGTCCGTGGCCCCGGCGTGATGCTGTGCTACTACAAAAATCCCGATGCCACCAACGAGGTGCTGAAGGATGGCTGGCTGTGGACAGGCGATATGGCTCGTATGGACGAGGATGGCTTTATCTACCTGGTTGACCGCAAGAAGGACGTGGTCATCTCCGGCGGTGAAAACCTCTATCCTGTGCAGATCGAGGACTTCCTCCGTGGCTTTGATAAGATCAAGGACGTGGCTGTGATTGGCTTGCCCGATCCCCGCCTGGGCGAAATTGCGGCGGCCATTGTGGAGATCAAGGACGGGGAGACTTGCACAGAGGCAGAGATCCAGAAATTCTGTGAGGCCATGCCCCGATACAAGCGTCCCAGAAAGATCATCTTCGATCGTATCCCCAGAAACCCCACCGGCAAGATCGAGAAGCCGGTGCTGCGTGAAAAATACTGTCAGGGTCGTTTGGTGGAAAGCCAGATCACAGGCTGACCCGATTAGGAGGTAAAAGATTATGAAAACATTGATGCTTGGCAACGAAGCCGTTGCCAGAGGCTTATATGAAGCCGGTTGCAGCTTCGTTTCCAGCTACCCCGGCACACCCAGTACGGAGATCACCGAATGCGTTGCCCTGTATAAAGAAGTTTATGCAGAGTGGGCCCCCAATGAAAAGGTGGCCATGGAGGCGGCCTTTGGTGCAAGTCTGGCCGGTAAGCGCAGCTTCTGTGCCATGAAGCATGTGGGATTAAACGTGGCAGCTGACCCCCTGTTTACCATGGGTTACACCGGTGTGAACGGCGGTATGGTCATTGGCGTTGCGGACGATGCAGGTATGCACTCTTCTCAGAACGAGCAGGATTCCCGTCACTATGCCCGGGCTTCCAAGATCCCCATGTTAGAGCCTGCGGATTCTGCAGAAGCTTTGGCATTTACCAAGCTGGCTTACGATCTGTCTGAGCAGTTCGACACCCCTGTGTTCATTAAGATGTGTACCCGTGTCTCCCACTCCCAGAGTGTGGTGCAGCCCGGAGAGCGCATTGAGGTCTCCAAGACCTACGAAAAGAATCCCCAGAAGTACATCATGATGCCCGGCAATGCCAAGCTGCGCCATCCCATTGTGGAGGAGCGTACCCGGAAGCTGGTGCAGTGGGCTGAGACCTGCGAAATCAACCGCATTGAAGAGGGTGCTGACCGCTCCATGGGTATCATCACTTCTTCCACCTCTTATCAGTATGTGAAAGAGGTCTGCGGTGACAAGTACCCTGTGATGAAGCTGGGTATGATCTGGCCTCTGCCGGAACAGAAGATCCGTGATTTTGCCGCTTCCGTAGAGACCCTGGTGATCGTGGAAGAGCTGGACAGCTTCGTCCAGACCCATTGTAAGGAACTGGGCATTGCCTGTGTGGGCAAGGAGAAGTTCTCCTGCATCGGTGAGTTCTCCCAGAACCTGGTGGCAGAGAAGCTGGGCGTAGAAACCCAGACCGGTATCAAGCTGGATGCTGCCATTCCTCCCCGTCCGCCTGTGATGTGCGCCGGTTGCCCTCACAGAGGTCTGTTCTACACCCTGGCTAAGAATAAAGTCACCGCATTGGGTGACATCGGCTGTTATACCTTGGGTGCAGTACCCCCTCTGGCAGCTTTGGACACCACCATCTGCATGGGCGCATCCATTTCCGGTATGCACGGCTTTACTAAGGCCTCTGATACCGAAGGCAAGAAGATCGTGGCGGTGATTGGTGACTCCACCTTCATGCACTCCGGTATGACCGGCCTTGTGAACATGGCTTATAACGAGTCCTGCGGTACGGTGATCATCGTGGATAACTCCATTACCGGTATGACCGGTCACCAGCAGAACCCCACCACCGGCTTTAACCTGAAGGGCGATCCTGCAGCCAAGATCGATCTGGAAACCCTGTGCCGTGCCATCGGCATCCGTCGTGTCCGAGTGGTCGATCCCTATGATCTGGCAGCTTGCGATGCGGCCATCAAGGAAGAGACCGCTGTGAATGAGCCCTCTGTGATCATTTCCCGCCGTCCCTGCGCCTTGTTAAAGTATGTAAAGCACAATAAGCCCATTATTGCCGACAACGATAAGTGCGTGGGCTGTAAGGCTTGTATGAAGATCGGCTGTCCTGCTATCAGCATGGTGGATGGTAAGGCCAAGATCGATAACACCCTCTGCACCGGTTGCGGTGTTTGCGCACAGCTGTGTAAGCTGGATGCGCTGCAGGCAGCAAAGGAGGTCTAAATATGAAAACACAGAATATTATGATCGTTGGTGTTGGCGGACAGGGTAGTTTGCTGGCATCCAAGCTGCTGGGTCGTATGCTGCTGCAGAAGGGCTATGACATCAAGGTGTCTGAGGTCCACGGCATGAGCCAGCGTGGCGGCAGCGTGGTAACTTATGTCCGGTTCGGTGACAAGGTGTATTCTCCTGTGATCGATAAGGGTGAGGCAGATTTCATTGTGTCCTTTGAACTGTTGGAAGCTGCTCGCTGGACGGAGTTCCTAAAGCCCGGCGGCAAGATCGTGGTCAATACCCAGACCATTTCTCCTATGCCCGTGATTACCGGTGCTGCGGAGTATCCCCAGGGTCTGGCAGAGAAGATGCAGGACGCAGGTCTGGATGTGGATGCCTTTGATGCATTGGCATTGGCAGAGCAGGCAGGTTCTTCCAAGGCTGTGAACATCGTGCTGATGGGTCACCTGTCCCGGTATTTTGATTTTGCAGAAGCAGAGTGGCTGGACGCCATTGAAAAGAGCGTTCCTGCCAAGTTCCTGGAACTGAACAAGACGGCATTTATGTTGGGTCGCAACGCATAAAAGGAGAGAGAAATCATGGCTAAGTATTATCAGCCGGAAATTGAAACTGCTTCCCGTGAGCAGATCAAGGCCTGGCAGGATGAGCGTCTGGTAAAGCAGGTGCAACATGTATGGGACAATGTGCCCTACTACCGCAAGAAAATGGAAGAAAAGGGTCTGACACCTGCAGATATCCAAGGTGTTGCCGATCTGCACAAGCTGCCCTTCCTGACAAAGGATGACCTCCGTGAGGCATATCCGTATGGTTTGTTGGGTAAGCCTTTGTCTGAGTGCGTTCGTATCCACTCCACCTCCGGTACTACCGGTAAGCGTGTGGTTGCTTTCTACACCCAGGCAGACGTGGATCTGTGGGAGGATTGCTGCGCTCGTGCCATTGTGGCTGTGGGCGGTGACCAGGATGATGTGTGCCATGTGGCATACGGCTACGGTCTGTTTACCGGCGGCGCAGGTTTGCACGGCGGTTCTCACAAGGTGGGCTGTATGACCTTGCCCATGTCCTCCGGCAGCACCGACCGTCAGCTGCAGTTTATGACCGATCTGGGTTCTACCATCCTGTGCTGCACCCCCTCTTATGCGGCTTATCTGGCAGAATCCATCCATGAGCGTGGTCTGAAGGATCAGATCAAGCTGAAGGCAGGTATCTTTGGCGCAGAGGCATGGAGCCAGAAGATGCGTGAGGATATCCAGAATGGTTTGGGTATTAAGGCGTACGATATTTACGGTCTGACGGAGATCTCCGGCCCTGGTGTGGCCTATGAGTGTGAAGCCCAGACCGGTATGCACATCAATGAGGACCACTTTATTGCAGAAATCATCAACCCGGATACCGGCGAGGTTTTGCCCATGGGCAGCAAGGGTGAATTGGTATTTACCTGTATCACCAAGGAGGCATTCCCTCTGCTTCGTTACCGTACCCGTGACATCTGCGTGCTCAATGCTGAGCCCTGTCCCTGCGGTCGTACCCACATTAAGATGAGTAAGCCTATGGGCCGTAGTGATGATATGCTGATCGTGAAGGGTGTCAATGTGTTCCCCAGCCAGATCGAAGCGGTTCTGCTGGAACAGGGCTATCCTGCCAACTATCAGATCATCGTGGATCGTGTGAACCACTCCGATACTCTGGAGGTTATGGTGGAGATGGCACCGGAGAACTTCTCCGACTCTCTGGCTAAGATCACTTCCATGGAAAAGAGCTTGGTGGATGCGCTGAAGGCTATGCTGGGCATTTATGCCAAGGTTCGTCTGGTAGCGCCCAAGACCATTGCCCGCAGCGAGGGCAAAGCCGTCCGTATTATCGACAAGCGTAAGATCTAAGGAGGCAAATTATGGTATATCAGATTTCAGTATTTTTGGAAAACAGAGCCGGTCAGCTGGCTGAGATCTCCGGTATTTTGGCGAAAAATGATATCGACCTGCGTGCAATCTCCATTGCAGAGACTGCCGATTACGGTGTTCTGCGTATGATCGTGGATGATGCCCAGAAGGCAACCGGTATATTGATGGAGCATGGCTATCTCATGTCCATGACCCCTGTGCTGGTGGTGTCTGTTCCCGATGTACCCGGCGGTATCGCACCTGTGCTGGCCGCCATGGCTGAGGGCAATATTGATATTGAGTATATGTACTCCTTGTTTACCCATATTGCGGGTAAGGCTTATATTGTGTTCCGTGTTGCTGAGGCGGAGAAGTTTATCAATCTGCTGAGCACCCACGGTATCACCCCTGCTACCAGTGAAGAACTGGGTATTCAGTAATTAACGAGGTATATTGCAATGCAAGAAATGAGCAGAAAGAATCAACATTTTACCGATTCTGTGATTCGTCGTATGACCCGCATCTCCATCGAGTGCGGCGCTATCAACCTGGCACAGGGCTTCCCGGATTTTGATCCCCCCAAGGCCATGCTGGATCGTCTCAACGAGGTCAGCTACTTAGGACCGCACCAGTATCCCATCACCATGGGCGCACCCAATTTCCGCCAGGCTCTGGCAAGAAAGTGCGGCAGATTCATGGGTCGTACTTTAGATCCCGAGACCGAGATGGTGGTGACCATCGGTTCTACCGAGGCCATGGTGGACACCCTGTTCGCTCTGACCAACCCCGGTGACAAGATCGCCATGTTCTCTCCCTATTTTGAGAACTACCGTGCCCAGACCATTCTGGCAGAGTGTGAGCCTTTGTTCATTCCTCTGGTTCCTCCTACCTTCAACTTTGATCCCAATGTGCTGGAGGATGTGTTCAAGCAGGGCATCAAGGCCATTTTGATCTGCAACCCCTCCAACCCCAGCGGTAAGGTCTTTACCTATGAGGAACTGAAGCTGATCGCAGATCTGTGTATTAAATATGATGTCTATGCCATCATGGACGAGGTGTATGAGCATATCGTTTACGAGGGTCATAAGCACATCTACATGAACAGCCTGCCCGGTATGTGGGAGCGCACCGTTTCCTGTTCCTCCCTGTCCAAGACCTATTCCATCACCGGCTGGCGTCTGGGTTATGCCATTGCCCCCAAGCACATCATGGATCGCATTAAGCAGTACCATGACTTTAACACCGTTGGCTGTGCTTCTCCTCTCATGGAGGCGGCTGTGGTGGGTCTGGATATGCCCGATAGCTACTATGAGGAGTTTGGCGCACACTATGCCCACATGAAGAAGCTGTTTACCGAGGGCCTGGATCGCATCGGCATTCCCTATACCGATCCCCAGGGCGCATACTTCGTGCTGGCTGACATTTCTCCCTATCTGAAGAAGGGTCAGACCGACGTGGAGTTCTGTGAGGAGCTGGCTCGTAAGGTGGGCGTTGGTGCAGTACCCGGTACTTCCTTCTTCAGCGAAAAGGGTGTCAATAACATTGTGCGTATGCACTTTGCTAAGCTGGATTCTACCCTGAACGAAGCGCTGGATCGCCTGTCCCATATTAAGGAAAAGATGCTCTGATGGACGTTCAGATTCTACATTTGATCGAGGGAGCGAAACAGGCCAAAGGCTTGACGGTGATCATCGATGTGTTCCGTGCCTTTACGGTGGAGACCTATTTGATGCGGAATCATGCCAAGAAGATCATTCCCGTAGGGGATGTGCAGACCGCCTTTGATTACCGGGCAAAACACCCCGATGCTATTTTGTGCGGCGAGCGCAAGGGCATCATCATCGACGGATTTGATTACGGCAATTCTCCCTCCCAGGTGGAGCATGTGGATCTGACCGGTAAGACCGTGATCCATACCACCAGCGCCGGTACACAGGGCATTGTGAACGCTTCCGGAGCGGATGAGATCATCGGCGGCAGCTTAGTGGCGGCCAAGGCCATCGCCCGTTATATCCGATCCAGAGACCCGGAGCATGTGTCTTTGGTGTGCATGGGCTTGGCAGGCAAGCGGCAGACCGACGAGGATGAACTGTGCGGCCTGTATATCAAGAGCCTGCTGGAGGATGCCCCCTTGGAGGATCTGCACCAGCGGATCGATCAGCTGCGATACACCGAGGGCGCAAAGTTCTTTGATCCTGCCCAGCAGGCGGTGTTCCCGGAGCGAGATTTCTATTTGAGTACCCAGGTGGACAGCTGCGATTTTGTTCTGCGGCTGACCAAAGACCCCGAATCTGGGCTTAACTGTATGGAACGAGTAGATATAGTCTAAAAAATTCCCGAAATGGTGATCCATTTCGGGAATTTTCTTATAATGCAGAATAGAAAGCTTCTGCAGTTTGATAACGCTCATTGGGATTCACGGCAGTGCATTTACGTACGATCCGCCCGGCTCTGCCGGAGGCAATGGACACGCTGGGGTGCTGTCCGGTTAACATAACATTATACAACACACCGGCAGCATAAATATCTGTCCGTCTTCTAGCACAATGGCATCGTAGATCTCCGGCAAATTGGCGCAGCTGCAGGACTTTGACTACATACGGGATGATCCGTAGGGTATTCGGTGGATTGGTTCTGTTTCTTGCAATGGAGAATTTCTTGTGCTATAATCTTATTGGCGACACCCAATGAGAGGTTGTGTCAGCTTTTAGAATTGAAGGAGGTTCTTTATGATTTGCAGAAATTGTCAAGCTGTGCTGGAGGAGAATAGCGTGTTCTGCTCCCATTGCGGACAGCGTGCAGAAGAACCCATGCCCAATCCGGTCAGCCAATGCCCCAATTGTGGTAAAGAGCTGGCGCCGGGCGCGGTGTTTTGTGTGGGTTGCGGTCAGCAGATCCAGCAAGTACCGAAGCCGGTGATGCCCCCTGTCCAGCAAAAGAAATCCAAGAAAATTCCCATTCTCATCGGTATTGCGGTGGCCTTGTTGCTGGTGGCTGTACTGGTGGTGGGCTTGGTATTTCACTGGTTCATAGATCGTGATCCCGGTGAAGAGATCACGGATGCGGTGGAAAACACCGTGGAGACCGGAAACTTTACTGTGAAGTATAGGGCTTCTTACGAGGACTTCCAAGGGGATGTTGAGCGTGTGCAAGGCACGGTGTATATGTCCATCGACAGACGGAATCAAGACGTGACTATGCAGATCGATGTGGAGGATGCCAACGGCCACGTGCAGCAGACCTATGCCCTGTATGACGGCTACTTCACCGACGGCAACAACTATGAGGATGTCAGCGAAGACATTTCCGCTCTGTTTGCCTCTGAGGAAGTGGAGATGGACATGGATGAGATGATGTCTCTGGTGATGGCGCAATTGGGCGATGTGGATTTGGAGATGCTCAGCCAGCTTGTGAATCTGGATAATTTGGAAACCTGTCTTTCCAACTATGGAGAAAAGCTCAATGATGAGGCGTGGTTGGAGGAATACGCAGGTCTTTCCATAGATAAGAATGGGTCTGTGACCACCTATGCTTTCGAACCCAATCTGTATACTTTCGTCAGCGGTAGTTTGGATGTGTTTGAGACCGTATTCCAGAATAAGTATCAGTTTATCGCCGTGAAGGAAATGCTGTTGAGTCTGCGAGACCCGGCAAACCACACCAATATTCGTCTGGCCTTTGAGGTGCAGAAGGAACGGCTGGTTGGTCTGGAATTGCTGCTGGGTGGCACAGAGGAAGGTCTGGCCGAAGGCGAAACCGTGAAGGTGGATGTGGCGATCTCGCAATTTGGCACGACCCGGATCGATGAAGATTTGCTGGCACAGCTGCTGGCCGATGCCCAATATTCATAAACGCATAATAGTTCAGGGAGACGGCTGGGTTCAGCCGTCTCCCTTGCTTTTTCATTTCGTACGGGTAAAGCCGGGGGACAGGAGAGCCGTCCCTTTGTCCCCTAACCCCTCTATTTTCCTTTCCCTCGGCGTTTCGTAATCCAACGATCATACGCCCAATCACGGCTTGAGGGTCGATTGAATAAAATAATAAATAATATAATCCAGAAGGCATCAAACCAGTAGATTACTAATGCAATTATTCTTCCGACAGCATATGAATGATTAGTAAAATATAATGCTGTGCATATAATTAAGCAAATGCAATGAATTACTATGACGCCAAGGTAGAACCAAATAATTATCTTGGGTATCTCTTCCCTGTATCTACTGTAAAAAAACCATTCCTTTAGGGTTTCTCCCTTTTTCCTTTTCTTGTATGCGCTTCTGTTTAACTGATACAGCTTAATACCACCAATAAACTGGCGAAGGAGAAGAAAAGAAATAAGAAGCTGTAAGCATATTAGAATAATTTGATTTCGAAAATTCATTAGCTGCTCCTAGTTACGCATTCTAATTTTTGCAAAGCGATGTAGCGGCATTGATTCCTATCGTGTTTTGAAGATCTTTCCAACTATTTTTAAATAACCTCTTATAGGAGACAAGGGAACGGTTCTCTTGTCCCCAAACCTACGTCATAGCCAAACCTTCCCCAAAGGGGAAGGTTTTTTCGTGGGACGGAACTGCACACCGAACCGTCCACTGTCTTACATTCTCTTGTCCCTTATGCGTCCTTTTTTCTACCTTTAATCTTAAAAAAGTAAGATATCGAAATAGATAGACATATTGCGGCTGCAACGATAGTTGAGATCCTTCCTGGATAGGAGGAGGCATGAACATACTGATTATAATCTGCCAAGGAGAATATGTCTTTTGCATCTGTTTTTAATGAGGCGATATTTACAAAAGCCGCATTATTCAAGTGTTGAACCATAAAGTTTTCAATCCGAAAATAGATAATTTGTCCAGTTTCTAAATGTTGCACATCGTCTATGTTTATCTTTTTGCAGATGCTTTCCGATATAAGCAAATTATTACTATACTCTTTTACGCTTATTTCGGCAGAAATATCATTCCCGATCTTAGTAACCTCGACACCCGTAACAGTTGCTGTATATAATGTTGTCGTTTTCTCTGTTTGCTGATCAATGTTACGCGTGATAAGTAAAAGCCCTATTAGTCCAATAAAAAATACAAAAGACACAATCATAATTATGAATTGATGCCATAACCGCCTCATCGTACTTTCTCCTTCTGGTTAACCTTTTTATTATGCTAGTGCGAAAATACTAAAAAAATCAGGAGCTGGAGGACAGGGGACGGTACTGTGTCCTAGTGTGTAAATATATTGCGAGAATAATCAAAAAATAGGAATTTGCAAACATTTTAAGCCAAGACAGAGAACCGTCCCCCGTCTTATACAGCTATTCTGCCTTAGATAAATTCCATTCTTCAATAAAATCTAACACAATGGCTTTCTTGTGATGATTATCCTGCACAAATGCGGTCAAATAGGAAATTGTCATAGATGATTGATCTACAAACGTAAACTCAAATGAATAGCACATTCCATCGTAGACATTATTATCCAGATAATGCTCTATACTCTTGGATGGCGAATTTGCTGAGTACAGTAACATATTGTGATTAATACGTTTTTCCTGTGCCAAGCTGTCAATTCTGGTGATCTCTTGTTGAAACAATTCCGGTGATTCAAAATGATATTCCAGATAGATTACAAATCCAGGCTCATAACGGATACCTGTATAATAGTAGTAATACTTGGCGTTTGAAGGATTATAGTTTTTCTTATCCATTAAGAATCCAACGAAATCTTCTTGTAAACTATTATTTACATAAGTATCTACTTGTAAATATTTCGTAGGATTTGTTGTCGTTTTTTCGCTAGTAAGGGTTATGATTATCTGTATAATAATCAGACATACTATTATAATCAAAGCCAAATATAAAAATTTTTTTACGATTCCTTTCATTATGCAAAAAACTCCAAAAACGTGTAAATAGCTAATTGCCGTTTTAGAAAATTTCCTTTAGGACGCAAATCTAGGCTTTGCGAACTTAGAATTGGGTTTTCTGAGCCTGAGAATACTTGCATAGCTGCAAACCCAAGTTCTCCGCTTGACGCAATTTTATAAGTAGCATTATGTGCAACCCATTGGGCAATCATAAAATCATTACTACCGTATTCTTCTCGGCTAAAATATTCGCTCTTAGAAACAACATTGAGAATTGCGTCCATTTCATAAGTTGAGGTTACCTTTAAGGATTCTTCAATGTGTATATTGACATATTCATTATTGCCTCCCGTTGTATAGAATTTTACATTAAGCTTGCCTTCGGCTGGTTCACCAATGCCTTCATAATACACATGGACAGTAGAAGCATTATACTTTCTGGCAGCATTCTGCTTTTTATAAGGCTCTTGATTTTCGGAAGATGGGATAGAAAGGATAGCCGCAAAGGCTGCAATTCCACCTAAAACTAATCCCCATAATTCTCCTGTATAGTCTGCGTTCATAACAGGATTGTTGCCGCAATATGCAAACATATTGTTGCCGGTAAAGCTTTGACCTGTACTGGTAAATATGTCCGCATTGATAAACCTACCCGTATAGGGATCATAATATCTGCTTTGGAGGTAGTACAGTTGAGTTTCTGCATCGTAGACATAGCCCCGGTAGCGCAAGGGGTTCAGCTGACCAACAATGCTGTTATAGAAGCTCAGACAATTACCCCAGGCATCGTAGCCGTATTTGGCACATGGAGTGCCGTTGGCATTTACGATATTCACCACATCGCCCTGCAGATTGGTTACATAGTAATAAACCTCGTTGTTGCAGGTAAGGGTGAGGGGTGTACCCTGGGCATCATAGGCAAATTCCATAACTGCTGTTGTGCTGCCGTTTGTATATTCCATCCGGACAAGCTGTGAGCCGTTATAGATATATTTGTAGCTGGAATTGCCGTAGGTACGGCCTGTACGCATACCGTCGGCATCGTAGGTATAGGTGCCGGTAGTGCTGCCCTGTTGGATCGTGGTCAGTTCTCTGCCATGCTCCCATGTAAATTGCATACCCCGGTAGGAGAGGGGATTACCAATTTCATCATAGGTAATATCCGTTCCCATATAGGCGGTCAGAAGATCGCCCCACTCATCACCATAGGTGTAATTCCGGGTGAATATAGGCTGTCCCAATTCGCCGGTAGTATAGAGGTATACTGTTTTTGCAAGGATATTACCCGCGTTATCATAGGACATGATGCTGATGGAACCGTCATATTGATTATCTTCCCGGATCAGCTGGTTCTGACTGTCATATTGATAGGTGGTCGTACTGTTTGTGCCTTCATTAGCAGTCAGAATATTACCGTTATCATCGTATGTATAAGAGTAGGTAACATCATAGCTGCCAATTTGGGTACGGTAGGTGGCTACCTGGGTGCTGTTGGGGTTAAAGGTGTAGGTCTCGGTTTTGACGGTGGTATCGCCGTTTTTGGTCACCTGCTGGGTGATTCTGCCCAGGGTGTCGTAGGTGTATTCCACGGTGATGCCATCGGTAGTCTTGGAGGTCACCCGGTTGTCCGTATCGTAAGTGTAGCTTGTAGTGTGAGTAACACCGTTAATGATCTCCGTCTGGGTAGTCAGATTATTGGAGGTATCATAGCTATAGGCCACACTATGGGAATAATCTGTACCGGTTTCCGTATATTTCATGGTTCTGCCGGTGTTGTCATAGAAATACCGGGTGGTTCTGCCGGTGGAAGAATCGGTCATAGCTGCCAGCGCACCGTCATTATCATACTGATAGGTAACCGTGTCCCCATCCTCGTAGGTTTGGCAGATCAAACGACCCTTTTCATCGTAAGTATATTCTACACTATCTCCATTGCCGTAGTCAAGCCCCGCCAGATAGAAATTCCGGTCATCGGTGTAGCGGTAGCTTGCCAGGGTGCGGCTGCCGATCTTTACCGATGTACGCAGTCCGAAATTGCCATAGGTGAAATCATAGGTGGTGGTAGGGGTTTTCACCTTCGTCAGATAATCATCCGTATAGGTATACGCCACGGACATGTCAAGCTCAGTATCGGTGGTAGCCGCAATGGTTGCCGCCCGGTACATTTCATCATAAGTATAGACCGTCTTGGTGTCGTCCGTATCGTTGGGGTACTTGACCCAGTTCAGCATATTGGTATCCGGGTCATATTCGTAGGTGGTCACCTTGCCCAGAGAATTGGTGGCAGTGACCATCCGGTTGCCGTCTGCGGTGTAGGTAGCAGAGGAGGTAACGGTTGTGGTATTATCCGTCACAGATACGGAGGTATTGTTGCCGTAGGTGTCATAGACGAAGTTATACACCAAGCCCTCTTCGGTGGTAGCGGTGGTGACGTTGTGATAATCGTCATAGGTGTAGGTCAGCTCTGCACCGGTGGGCAGAATGGCCTTGGTCAGGTCGTTGTCCGTGTACTCATATTCGGTCTTTTGCTTCTGCAGATCCACCACGGAGATCACATTGCCGTCCTCGTCGTAGGTGTAGCTGCTGCCGAACTGCTCCTTGTACAGCTGGATACCGTCAAAATAAACGGTGTTCACATTGTAATCGTAGGCAATTGCTACGGTTATGGAATTATATGCCTTTTCCGCCACCATGACCTGGGCGGTGTACTGCCAGCTTTGTCCAGCGTTGGTATCCGGGTTAAAGCTTGCCACAAATTCCTTGGTGGTGCCGTCCGTATAGTGGAAAGTACCGATCAGAGCAAACCGCCGCTGATTTTCGCCCTCCTCAGCCTCCGGCAGAGGTGCGGAGTCGCCCTTTGCCCAACCAGTCAACACAAAGTTATCATCCTTGGCACCGGATACGGGGATGCTTTGGGTGATTCGCTTTTGCTGAGTGGGATCACCGGTGATTTGGTATACATCATTGCTTAACTGGGGTGCGCCGGGGGTCTGTACTGTGGTGCGGCCTGTGCTTGCGCTCCATGCAGCGGTATTGCGGAAATCACCGTTCTGCACCAGATTATACCGGCTGGCAGATGCGGCATTTTCCAGCTGCACGCAATCTACATATACATTGCCTGAACCATTGAGTTGTGTTTGCACACCAACTGCCATATCCAAAGCGGAGTCGCTGGTATTGGTGTAGCTGACCTCCATCCGTGTCCAGTCGCTGTTTGCGGCCAGGGGTTGAGAGGTGGCATTGCCCAACGTCAGTACCGCCCCGCAGCCCTCTGTCTTTACATAGGCGGAGAAGGTGTAGGTTGCCCCTGCGGGAATGGTGATTGGGTCAGAAACAGCATTATTGGGGTAGGGGATACACAGGGATTTTTGACCCTGGTAGGATTTGACGGTGGATATTTCGTTTTCGGTTTCGTATGCCCCGGAAGGATGCCAAACGGTGCCGTTTTCAAAGCCCGTATCCGTCAGTAGATTGACTACGGTGTTTTGTAGCTTGGAGGACAGCCGCAGCTGATTGGCCTTTCCGGATTCTGCACTGTCGTTAATGGCATATGCGGCATATTGGGCGTGACCCTCATCGTCCTGCACGGACACCGTATTGCCCATATTGTTAAACTGCAGGATCTCCACCTGTCCGTTGTGATCGGTAAAGGTGGTTTGATTGTGGGAATATTCGATATTCAGCTCACCGCCCTGAGTGGTGCCGTGGGATTCCTTTACCTGCCGCACCCGGTAGGGCTGGTGATCCGAAGTGGGGACATAATAGGCATACTGCAATTGGTAGCCGTCCACATCCTGAGCGGTCATAAGCACATGGGCATTATTGTAGATATAGGTACTTTCCTCTCCGTCCGCATCCGTAATGGTGGTCAGGTTGCCCTGGGCGTCATAAACAAAGGTCATGTATGACTTGGGGATCTCGGCGGTGCCGTAGTAGTCGATACCGCTCAGATTGCCGTCTGGGTATTTGAAGTCGTATATACGCCCCACACCGTCTGTGATCTTATCGATGCACATGCTGGTGGTTGTGGTGTAGGTAATGGTAATGCTGCTCTTGGTTGCCTGGTTATTGATCTGTCGTATCAGCCTTCCCTTGGTGTCAAACACACTCACATTGCCCGTCTTGTCCGTAATGGAATACACACCGCCTGTAACACCGGTGTTTGCCGCCACGCTGACGGAACGAAGGGTCAGTTCCAAGCCGTCCTCGTCCTCGAATACGCCGTAGGATTTGTTTTTGAAGTAATGGCGGGTGCCGTCGGCATCCTCCCAGATGTAGTATTTCTTGCTGTCGATGGTAGTGGAGCTGATGCGCTGGTTAAAGTTGGTGCGCCAGCCGTAACCCATGCTGAACTCGTTGGTGGTATGCTCGCCTAGATTGTACACATGGGTAATGGATACCGGCATACGGTTGCCGCCAAAGCCCATATCGCTCCGTGTCCACACCAGATTGCCGGTGTAGCTGTTCACATAGCCCGTACCTGCACGGCCTGCAGATGCGCTGGCATAATCCCAGTAGCCCTCCAAACCGTTGTTGTTGCGGTACACGATGAATAGTTGGGGCCTGGATTCGGCAACACCGTAGTTCTCAGACAGGAATTGCTTATAGCTTTCCGTAGTCCCGTTCTCAATGGCATCGCTGGCCTTGAACATCATGCCTGTATTGCCGGAGACGTACCATTCCCGGACAATATCCGTCACATCCCAGTCGTACCAGGCGATATCCTTGACGATAGCATAATCCTCAATGGTGGGGTTGAATTCCGGCTTGTTCGTCCAGGAAATATTGGCAGACCGCCAGGGTTGGTTGACCTTATGTACCTCCACAGGGGTGGTGGTAGAGGAGGCAAATGCCTTGTAATTGGCAACGGTTGCGCTGATGATCACATCAGAGGAGGTCAGCGCAGGCAGCTCCAAATACTGTAAATAGAAGCGGTGCACACCGTATTTGTTGCTGTAGCCGCAGGCGTTCATGCCCCAGCCCTCTCCTTGCTCATTTTTCTGGGAGACGGTGCGGTCTTCGATATTACTGCGGCTCAGATCTGCGCTGACCACCGGGTCAACGATCACCGGCCATGCTCTGTCCTTGGCTGACAGCCAGGACCGGGACAGCGTATAGGTCAGGGTATAGCTGCTGCCCTTTCCGGTCAGCTGTACCTGTACATCGTCGCAGTATTCACCGGCGGCGTCCTCCATGTAGGGTGCGGGCATGGACATGACCACGGTTTTGCCGTCTCTGTCGTAAAAATCGATCTGTCCGCTTTCCTGCAGAACCGGGCGTAGCTGGCCCACATCCAGGCGGTAGCGGTATCCGGTCAGATTGGGGTCGTAGGCTTCCAGTACGATGGATTCCTTCACGGTGTTGGATTGTAGATCGTACTGAATATTGGTATTGCTGAATACTTTCTGATAGCTGATTCTGGCATAATTCTTTTCTGCTACAGCCTCGGGAAATTCTGCTTCTTGATGAAGATCTTCTGCATCGAGAGCAATAACCGTTGCGGGAGTGCTTTGTGCGGAGAATGTTTGAAGGTTTTCTTCGCTTGTTGTGATAGTACGCATTGTCTCCAGGGCTTTTAACTCCCCCTCTAAGGCAAAGGACAGAGTATAGCCATCCTTTTCAATGACAATGTCCGTTTGACTGCTGATTTGTTGGGGGAATCGCACATCCCATACACCGGCGGTGTTGGCATAGGTGCCGTCCTTCCGGATGGTGAGGGTGTTATCAATTTCTGCCCAATTGCCGTCCTTTTCGTAATGGACAGCATCCGAATAGAGCACAGCCATGCTTAGACCGTTGCTTAGACGGAATTGTTTGGAATATTCTGTTCGTTTCTCCGTCAGTTCTTCCACGATTTGAACATCTTTTGCGGAAGCTACGATTTCTGCGTTTTCAAGGTGTGTTGCGGTTTCTTTGCCGTTTTGCAGGTTCTGCGCCAATACGCTCAGCGGTAGCATATTGACCAACAAAACAAAAGTCAAAAATAGGCTCAGAGCTTGTAAGAATTTCTTTAACATATTTAGTCACTCCTTTCGATATCCCCAGATTTTTTGGGGTATCTTTAGTTTAGCATACTCCTTTTGTCGAAATTTGTCAAATTTTGTCAAAACAAAAGAATACTTTGCTTATTTTATGTATTTGGTGATTGCAAGGTTGTAAATGCTGTGTTATAATTGAAAAAAATACCTAGGAGGGTAATATATGTATTTTATCGGTGTGGATCTTGGTTCTACCAACATTAAGGTAGCCATTTACAGCAAGGATATGAAGCTGGTGGATCGTCAGAGCTATCCTGTGGAGTACATCCGCAAGAACGGCTTTGTGGAGTTCGATGCAGACCTGTACTGCCAGAACATCATGAATCTGATCGGCTCTATGGTTAGAAGCAACAATGTGCCTGCAGACGATGTGGCACAGATCACCTTCACCGGTCAGGCAGAATCTTTGGTAGTGCTGAACAAGGGCGGCAATACCATGATGAATGCCATTTCCTGGATGGACGAGCGTAGTGTCCAGGAGTGCGAGACCTTGTCTGAGAAGTTCTCCCATGAGGTCATTGAAGCAACCACCGGTCAGATGGCAGTTCTGCCCACCTGGCCTGCTACTAAGATCCTGTGGCTGAAATCCAATCGCCCCGAGATCTATGACCATGCAGCTACTTATATGATGCTGAAGGACTTTGTAGTTTATAAGCTCACCGGTAAGATGGTGGCAGATATGTCCATCGCTACCTTTACCTTCTATTTTGATATTTATGAGAAGAAGTACTGGACGGAAATGCTGGATGCCATCGGCGTTCAGGAGAGCCAGCTGCCGCCTCTGGTAGAGCCTTGCACCGTGGCAGGCTGCTTGAACGCAGAAGCCGCCAAGGCTATGGGTCTGAGCCAGAATGCCAAGGTCAACGTGGGTACGCTGGATCACTTCACCGGCATGGTAGGTACCGGCAATGTGCAGATGGGCGGCATGACCCTGTCCACCGGCACCGTTATGGCGCTGACTACCATGGCTGCTGAGCCCTGCCCCAGAGATTCCGGCATCGCTATGCACTATGGCTTCCGTCCCGATACCCATATTATGCTGCCTGTAGCAGAGTCCGGCGGCGCATCTTTGGAGTGGTTCCGCCGCACCTGTATGGCTGACATTTCCTACGACCAGATGAACAAGGAATTGCTGTCTCGTGACCTGCCCAATAATCTGATCTTCCTGCCCTTCCTGGTGGGTACCAACTCTCCCGAGTTTGATACGGATGCCAGCGGCCTGTTCTACGGCCTGCGTCAGGAGAGCGACGTGTACGATATGGCCTGCGCTGTGATGGAGGGTGTTGCCTTCATGCTCCGCAAGAATTGCGACCATATCCGTGCCAAGGGTACTGAAATTTCCTATATCATCGCCACCGGCGGCGGCGCAAAGAGCCCCATCTGGTGCCAGCTGCAGGCGGATATCACCGGCCTGCCTGTGGTTATCCCCACAGAGAAGGAAGCTGCTTGCCTGGGCTGCGCCATCATCGGTGCTGTGTCCGAGGGTATCTATAGTGATTACCAGGAGGCTGCTGACAAGATCATCTCCTTCCAGCACCGCTATGAGCCTGTAAACCATGCCAAGTATGAAGCCAAGTACCAGAAGTACTGCGCCCTGTACGAAGCTATGCTGAAAATCACCAGAATGTAATATACCTTCTCCTTTGGAGAAGGGGGACCGCTTGCGGTGGATGAGGCATATTAAACGGGAGTGTTCAAGAACGAACACTCCCGTTTTCTTATTTTTGAATATGTTTTTTGATGGCATTGAGGGATTCGTCGCTGATGGCATGTTCCAGTTTGCAGGCATCCTCCGATGCCACCGCCGGGTCAACACCCAAACTGACTAAAAACTGGGTCAAGATGGTATGCCGCTCGAAGATCTTCTGGGCGATCTTCAAACCTTCCTCGGTCAGCGTAATATAGCCGTCCTTGCTTACTTCAATGTAGCCGCCGTTCTTCAAAAGACCCACCGCACGGCTGACGCTGGGCTTGGAGTAGCCCATGTGTTCACTGACATCGATGGAGCGTACATGACCGTTCTTCTTCAGAAGAACATGAATGGTCTCCAAATACATTTCACCGGATTCTTGAATGTGCATTGCGCTCCACCTCCTTTAGCCTATTATAACACAGAGAAAGGGGGTCTGTAAAGCCCTTAAGTGGCAGAGGTCAATAAAGCCGTCAAGACAAGCAACTCGACCCCGAAGTGTATGTGGATACTCGAGGGGGGAGCGATGGGAGCGCCGCCAGTGGCGGAAAAAGCGACCTGAGCGAGTGGCAGCGGTCGGCAGAATGTGTGTCCGCTCCGTCGGGCATACATTCTGCCGGGCACCGCAACAGGATCGAGTTGTGCAGTAAGTCAAAACACCTTGCGTAGCAAGCGTTTTTACTAGCTATGGTCTTACGGAATGCTGAGGACAGCATTCCCTACAATAGAA